>NZ_JCAXEW010000030.1:0-49442 GCF_059759275.1 Ferdinandcohnia sp. GQ5 | reverse complement strand
GTAATGTTCTTCATGAGCCCAATGAAGTACAAAACCCGTCTCTTTTTCGTGCGTAATGTTCTTCATAAGATCAATGAAGTACATTTCCAGCCTCTTTTTCATGCGTTATGTTCTTCATGAACCCAATGAAGTACATAACCCGTCTCTTTTTCGTGCGTTATGTTCTTCATAAGCTCGATGAAGGGGATTCGGATTTAAAATCGAATGCTTTTTCCTCTTCATAAGCTCGATGAAGGGGATTCGGATTCAAACTCGAATGCTTTTTCCTTTTCATAAGATCAATGAAGTACATTTCCAGCCTCTTTTTCATGCGTAATGTTCTTCATGAGCCCAATGAAGTACATAACCCGTCTCTTTTTCGTGCGTTTTGTTCTTCATAAGCCCAATGAAGTACATAACCAGTCTCTTTTTCGTGCGTTATGTTCTTCATAAGCCCAATGAAGTACATAACCAGTCTCTTTTTCGTGCGTTATGTTCTTCATAACCTCGATGAAGTACATAACCATACTTTCCTTCGAGAGTTATGTTCTTCACAAGCTAGATGAACTACATAACTGTGCTTCTATACAACCAAATCGTCCTTCATAACACCAACGACGGACTTAACCAACCAATACTTGGGACAAACCCGTACTTCATCCTATTTCATCCCACATAACCCCATACAAAAAAGCGAGTGAATTGACACTCGCTTTTTTCCATTACATTTTTTCAGCTTGAGTTAATGATGCTTTAATAAATTCTCTGAACAATGGCTGTGGACGGTTTGGTCTTGATTTAAATTCTGGGTGGAATTGAGAAGCCACAAACCAAGGGTGGTCTTTCAATTCAATAATTTCCACAAGACGGCCGTCTGGGCTTGTCCCTGAGAAGATAAAGCCTGCTGCTTCCATTGCTTGACGATAATGGTTATTGAATTCGTAACGGTGGCGGTGGCGCTCATATACCACTTCATCGTTATATGCTTCATATGCCTTTGTGCCTTCCTCAATTTTACATGGGAAGATGCCAAGACGAAGCGTACCACCTAAATCCTCAACATCCTTTTGTTCTGGTAAAAGGTCAATAATTGGGTGAGGAGTATCCGGATTAAGTTCTGCAGAATGTGCTCCTTCTAAACCTAGTACATTACGTGCAAACTCTACAGATGCAAGCTGCATACCAAGACAGATACCGAGTAATGGTGTCTTTGTCTCCCTCGCATATTTGAGGGCTACAATTTTCCCTTCCACTCCACGGTCACCGAAACCGCCTGGAACTAGAATTCCATCTGAGCCTGCAAGTAATTCTTCAACATTTTCAGCTGTTACTTTTTCAGAGTCTACCCAGTTGATATTGATATCAGCATCAAATGCATAGCCAGCATGCTTTAATGCTTCTGCAACAGATAGATACGCATCCTGAAGCTCCACATATTTTCCGACTAATGAAATATTCGTTGTTTTTGTAAGGTGTGTCACTTTCTCAACAAGCTTGATCCAATCTGTCATGTCTGCTTCTTGGCAATCAAGTTGAAGGTGCTCACATGCAATTTGGTCAATACCTTGCTCCTGAAGGGATAAAGGAATTGAATATAATGTTTCTGCATCACGACTCTCAATAACCGCTTTTGGATCGATGTCACAGAATAGCGCAATTTTCTCTTTCATATCTTCTGAAATTGGCATTTCTGTACGAACAACAATGATATTTGGCTGAATTCCAAGGCTACGAAGTTCTTTAACACTGTGTTGGGTTGGCTTTGTCTTCATTTCACCAGCCGCTTTAATGTAAGGAACAAGCGTACAATGGACATACATTACGTTGCGGGCGCCAACATCACTTTTAATTTGACGAACTGCTTCTAGGAAAGGTAATGACTCGATATCTCCAACTGTACCACCGATTTCAGTGATCACGACATCTGCATTGGTTTCACGTCCAGAACGGAACACTCTTTCCTTGATTTCGTTTGTAATGTGCGGAATAACCTGAACCGTTGCCCCTAGGTAATCACCACGACGCTCTTTCTTTAGTACAGTTGAATAGATTTTACCAGTCGTTACGTTGCTGTATTTGTTTAGGTTAATATCGATAAAACGTTCATAGTGGCCTAAGTCAAGGTCTGTTTCAGCGCCGTCATCGGTAACGAAAACTTCACCATGCTGATACGGACTCATTGTTCCTGGGTCCACATTTATGTATGGATCAAATTTTTGAATCGTTACATTCATACCTCGGTTTTTCAATAAACGACCTAAAGATGCAGCAACAATCCCTTTTCCTAGGGATGATACAACCCCACCTGTTACGAAAATATATTTAGTCATCTTTCTCTTTTCCCCCAATCATGTAATTAGTTAAAGTTTGCTCAAAAAATCAAAATGTATAAAGAAATTCTTTGTCTAGTTCAGCGCCTAGCCCCTCGAGGTCATGAGTCAAGCCGTCAATAAGGATAAACAGCATCCTTTTTGCCATCTTGTCGGACTTGCACAGGAAGTGCTGACATCGACGTTTACCACAGGACGTGGCAGTTTTAAGTCGATGTTCCTCTATTAAAGGCGCCTGCACTTTACTTCTTGGTGCGGGGGTAAATTGTTTTTAACTCACCGAACCTTACACTTCTATAAAGTGAAGCTTTAACTGACAGCCGCCTTCCAAGGGACTTGCTGCTAGTTAATGCGGGATAAAATAAAAAAGCTCCACTTACAATATGTAAGGGAGCGAAACTTTAATATGGTTTCGTAGATACTCTTTTTTTAGAGCCCAAAAAGTATTCTACCGAGATAAGATTAAAAAGTCAATATGAGTTTGAGTTTAATTTAACTAGTTAGATCTTGAGGATTAGTCTTCTTCCTCTTCTTCAAACTCTTCGTCTTCTTCTTCCTCGTCTAATTCATATTCTTCATCATCAATGAGTTCTTCATCGTCATCATCGAAGTCATCTTCGTCGTCGATGTCATCAAAGTCCTCATCTTCTTCTTCTTCTTCGTCATCCTCGATGTCATCCACATCTTCATCTTCTTCATCAAAGTCCTCATCATAATCAAGATCATCTTCGTCAAGATCGTCAAAGCCAAGGAGTTCGTCATCCTCATCCTTCTTCTTGCTCTTTTTCTTCTTCTTCGGCTTTTCAGTATGAGTAACCTCTTCGTCGATTTGCTCGTATGGATACCAAGTACGAAGTCCCCAACGATTATCACCTAATGTAATAAAACGACCATCGATATTGAGATCTGTATAAAACTGAGAAATTCTTGTACGAACCTCTTCTTCTGAAAGCTCTAATACTTTTGTTACTTCGTCAACTAGCTCGTTAAATGTAATCGCG
Organism: Ferdinandcohnia sp. GQ5; assembly: GCF_059759275.1. Classification (NCBI taxonomy): domain Bacteria; kingdom Bacillati; phylum Bacillota; class Bacilli; order Caryophanales; family Bacillaceae; genus Ferdinandcohnia; species Ferdinandcohnia sp. GQ5. The sequence goes on along the minus strand of NZ_JCAXEW010000030.1, from coordinate 46,132 downwards.
TCTTTTCTCCCTAAGAAAATCTCATACGCTACTTCAAGCATTGACATTTCTTTAATTTGCTCTGGTGAGTATTGATCGAGACTCATCAAGGCACTCCCTTTCTATGTATGTAACTGGAATTCTGGTAAAAACTTGTTGTCAGGATTCTTCTTATAAAAAATAAAAAAGAGTTCTGTAAAATACATATCATTCATTATAAACAAAATCAACCACTTTATGCCAGACATATCATAATTTAAGGCTGAACTAACTAAATAAAATACGCCTTAAAGTATTTGCGCCCAGATTTTTTTCGACTTGCTCGAAAAACTTCCTCTAAAAAATCTGAGGCATCCGCCGGAGGCTATAACTTTATTCAGCCCATATTTAAGTTCTTCACTCATTGTATACTTATCATTAATTTCCCATACTAAAAAAATCGAGGCCTCCCTGAATAAAGTTATTAGTTCAGCCTCGATCATTTTCTACATATTTCTACGGTACTGTCCGCCAACTTCATAGAGCGCCTGTGTGATTTGGCCAAGACTTGCGACCTGAACCGTTTCCATCAATTCTTCAAAAATATTGCCATTGTTCACTGCAACCTGTTTAAGCTTTTTTAATGCTTCTTCTACTTTATCCTTATTTCGTTCTTGGAATTCCTTTAAATTTTTAATTTGAAGTTCTTTTTCTTCTTTTGTTGCACGCGCAAGCTCGATATTGTTTAAATCCTCCTCTGTTGGCGGATTAGGATTTAAATACGTATTTACGCCAATAATCGGAAGCTCACCCGTATGCTTTTTCATCTCATAATACATGGACTCATCTTGAATTTTTCCGCGCTGATACTGTGTTTCCATCGCACCTAGAACACCACCACGGTCATTCAGTCGGTCGAATTCCTGAAGCACTGCTTCTTCCACTAAATCAGTGAGTTCCTCAACAATAAAAGAACCTTGTAGCGGATTTTCATTTTTCGTTAATCCATGCTCTTTCGTAATAATCATCTGAATCGCCATCGCACGGCGAACCGATTCCTCGGTTGGTGTTGTAATGGCCTCATCGTATGCATTCGTATGAAGCGAGTTACAATTATCGTGAAGAGCCATTAGTGCCTGCAGTGTCGTACGAATGTCATTAAAATCAATTTCCTGTGCATGGAGGGAACGTCCAGATGTTTGTACATGGTACTTTAATTTTTGACTACGCTCATTTGCTCCATATTTTTCTTTCATGACCGTTGCCCAAATGCGGCGTGCCACCCGACCAATTACGGTATATTCTGGGTCGAGCCCATTACTGAAGAAGAAGGATAAGTTTGGTGCAAAATCATCAATATTCATCCCACGGCTTAGGTAATATTCCACATACGTGAACCCGTTTGATAAGGTAAAGGCGAGTTGAGAAATCGGATTAGCACCCGCTTCTGCAATATGGTAACCAGAAATTGATACTGAATAATAATTTCTTACTTTATGATCTATGAAATATTCTTGGATATCCCCCATCATACGCAACGCAAATTCAGTTGAGAAAATACACGTATTCTGGCCCTGATCTTCTTTTAAAATATCCGCTTGAACTGTTCCACGAACTGTCTGTAATGTTTTCGCGCGTACCTCTTGGAACTCCTCCACCGTTAAGATGCGGCCAAGATCCTGTTCACGCTTTTCAACCTGTTGGTGAATAGCAGTATTCATGAACATGGCTAGGATAATTGGTGCTGGTCCATTGATTGTCATTGAAACCGAAGTAGACGGTGCACAAAGATCAAACCCTTTATAGAGCTTTTTCATATCATCGAGGGTACAAATACTGACGCCGCTTTCTCCAACTTTCCCATAGATATCTGGGCGATAAGCAGGGTCTTCACCATATAAAGTTACAGAGTCAAATGCTGTACTTAAGCGTTTTGCATCATCATCCTTTGATAAATAATGAAAACGTCGATTCGTCCGATCTGGGGTCCCTTCGCCTGCAAACTGACGTTTCGGATCTTCGCCTTCACGTTTGAACGGAAACACACCTGCTGTATAAGGGAATGAACCCGGAACATTCTCTTTGTAAACCCAACGGAGAATTTCTCCGAAGTCCTTAAAGCCTGGGAGAGAAATCTTTGGAATCGATAGACCCGAGAGACTTTTCGTTTTTAAAATGGTCACGATTTCCTTGTCACGAATTTTCGTAATGAATTTCTCACCTTTATAGGTTTCTTTCAAAGATTCCCAGTTTGCAAGGATTTTCTTCGATTCATCCGAAAGCTTTGTTTCATATTGGAATTGAAGTGTTTCAAGAGCTTTGAGGACGTCCTCGTTGCCCAGTTCCTTCACGCTCTCAATCGTACCGCTAATTTGGAATAGCTTTCTTGCGATTTCCACCTGTTCGGCTGCTTTTTTATGATAGTTTCGAACTGTGTCAGAAATCTCACGTAAATAATAGCGTCGGTCATTCGGGATAATGACATTTTGTTTTTGGACATCTGCCGTTTTTTCGAATGAAGTTTCCCAGTCTGCACCCATTTTTTCATTGATTTTATCCACTAGATTAGCAAAAAGGGCGTTCGTTCCTGGATCATTAAACTGACTTGCAATCGTACCGAATACCGGCATATCTTCGTAGTCTTTTTCAAATAAAAGGTGGCTACGCTGATACTGCTTTTGCACCTGACGTTTTGCATCTTCTGAACCCTTGCGTTCGAATTTGTTAATCACAATCAAGTCGGCATAGTCAATCATGTCGATTTTTTCAAGCTGTGAAGGTGCACCAAATTCACTTGTCATAACATACATGGAGATGTCACAGACCTCTGTAATTTCGGCGTCACCTTGCCCAATCCCACTTGTTTCAACAATGATTAAGTCGAAGCCCGCTGCTTTTACTACTGCAATTGCATCTTTAATGGCTAGCGACAATTCTGATTTTGAACCTCTCGTAGCAAGGCTTCGCATATAAACCCTTGGAGAGAAAATAGCATTCATGCGAATTCGGTCACCAAGTAAAGCACCACCGGTTTTTTGTTTTGTTGGGTCAACAGATAGGATCGCAACTTTTTTATCGTCGAATTCATTGATAAAGCGGCGAATCAGTTCGTCCGTGAGGGAGCTTTTTCCTGCTCCACCTGTACCTGTAATCCCCACAACTGGAACCGTTTTTTCAAGATCTTTTATTTTTTGAATGATTGTTTCAGTCGCTGCAGCCGTTTCATTGTTGGTTCCAATTTGATTTTCCGCAATCGTTATGAGCTTAGCGACCGTATTGTAGTCCCCATTTTGAAGGAGCTCAAGTTCATCGGTTAGCTCCGTGCTTGTTGGGTAATCGCACTCTTGTAGCATCTTGTTGATCATCCCTTGAAGACCCAGAGTGCGACCATCGTCTGGTGAGAAAATCCCTGCAATTCCGTATTCATGAAGCTCCTTTATTTCACGAGGGATAATAACTCCGCCACCGCCGCCATAGATGCGAATATGAGAAGCCCCGCGCTCTTTTAAAAGATCATACATAAATTTAAAATATTCCACATGTCCACCCTGATACGAGGAAATCGCGATACCTTGCACATCCTCTTGGATTGCTGCATTCACTACTTCCTCCACCGAGCGGTTATGTCCAAGATGGATTACTTCTGCACCACTCGCCTGTAGGATGCGACGCATGATATTAATCGAGGCATCATGCCCATCAAATAAGCTTGAAGCCGTCACAAACCGAACATGATGCTTAGGACGATATACCTCTACCGTACTCATTTCCATTCCCCCAGTCTCACCTATTTTGAAACGATACCTTTTAATAAAAGCTCTGTTTGCATCTCAATATATTCCTCAAGCGTGAAAAGCCTGCGCATCGCCCAGCGGCGAAAGCCCCACATCTGGCCTTGAACAAAAATATTATGAGCTACAAGTTCAACCTGTTTTTTCGGCAATTGAAGTTCCCCGTTGGCAATGCAATCTTCAATTGCCCTTTCAAACATACCCACCATTTCTACTTCTTTGTTCAACACATATGGAAGGGCATCCTTTGAGAGAGATTTCGCCTCCTGATAAAGGACAAGTACCTCATCCTGCATCTCATCCATTACAAGAAAGTAATTGCGAATCGCAAGCTTTAGACTCTCTATACTACCTTCCTTTGTGTTGATTGCTTCTTCCATTCGCTCTTTAACCTGATCGTAAATACTGTCTACGACCAAATAAAGAACATCTTCTTTCTTACGGATATACTCATAAAGTGTGCCAATACTAAAACCAGCAGCTTTCGCAATTTCTCTCGTTGTTGAGCGATGAAACCCTTTTTCCTTAAAAAGCGTCACCGCACCCTTAATCATCTGATCCCGCCGCTTCTTAATCAACCGCTCATCCTTCACTGAAGCCGGAACATCATTCCTTCGCATCTTTTCACCTCCAAAGATAAAGCCCAGGGCGCTCGAACATATCGGCTACAAGCATAAAACGAGCGCTGACAGAAGGTGCATGTTACCTTCCGAAACGATTGGCTTATGACCTAGAACCGACGTCGCATGGAGCTAGACATTTTGAAGCAACTGTCCCTCGTTCCACCTTTTTTCTTGGGACAAGGGACCTGTCCCCTTGACCCACTATTTTGTTAACATTCTAGATATGACGAGGCGTTGAATTTCTTGTGTGCCTTCATAGATTTGAGTGATTTTTGCGTCACGCATATAACGCTCGACTGGATAGTCCTTTGTATAGCCGTAACCACCAAACACTTGAACCGCTTCTGTAGTTACCTTCATCGCTGTATCTCCAGCAAAAAGTTTTGACATCGCAGACTCTTTGCCATATGGAAGTCCTTCTGATTCTAACCACGCTGCTTGATAGGTTAAGAGACGAGCTGCCTCGACACTTGTTGCCATATCCGCAAGCTTGAAGCCGACTCCCTGTTGAGCGGCAATTGGTTTACCGAATTGGACACGTTCTTTCGCATATTCAGTAGCTGCATCAAGGGCACCTTGAGCAATTCCTACCGCTTGGGCTGCAATCCCATTACGACCTCCATCAAGCGTCATCATGGCAATCTTAAAGCCTTCACCCTCTTCGCCGAGTAAGTTTTCCTTAGGGACACGGCACTCTTCGAACATAATTTCAGTTGTAGGTGATGAACGAATTCCCATCTTCTGTTCTTTTTTCCCTACAGAGAAACCAGGGAAGTCGCTTTCGATAATAAACGCACTTGTACCTTTATGTTTTGAAGATGGGTCAGTTAACGCAAACACCACATAAATATCAGCAATCCCACCGTTTGTGATGAAGATTTTCGAACCGTTTAACACATAATGGTCGCCTTCTAATCTAGCAGTTGTCCTCATTCCACCTGCATCTGAACCAGAGCCAGGCTCTGTTAATCCATAGGCACCGATTTTTTCACCCTGTGCCATTGGTCGTAAGTATTTTTGCTTCTGTTCTTCACTACCAAACTTGTAAATCGGCCAACCTGCAAGGGATGTATGAGCGGAAAGAGTTACCCCTGTTGAAGCGCATACTCTTGAAAGTTCTTCGACAGCGATACAATATGCTAAATAGTCACTACCAATTCCGCCATATTCCTCTGGCCACGGAATTCCCGTTAACCCAAGCTCCGCCATTTTATCGAAAATTTCACGATCAAAGCGTTCCTCTTCATCACGCTCCGCCGCTGTCGGTGCAACCTCATTCTTTGCAAAATCACGAACCATCTTACGAATCATCTCATGCTCTTCAGACAACTTAAAATACATTTCCATTACCTCCATTGGGACAGAGGGACAGGTCCCTCGTCCCACCATTTTTTTCCTGGGACAAGGGACCTGTCCCCTTGACCCATTTATAGATGTTTGCTGATGACGATTTTTTGAATTTCGCTAGTTCCTTCGTATATTTCAGTTATTTTGGCATCTCGGAAGAATCGTTCAACCGGATAATCTTTTGTATAGCCATAGCCCCCGTAAACCTGAATGGCTTCGGTTGCAACCTCCACCGCTGTTCTAGAGGCAAACAGTTTTGCCATCGAGGATTCTTTGCTACATGGCAAGCCCTGGTCGTGTAGGAATGCAGCCCGATAGATTAGTAGTCTAGCAGCCTCGACATTTGTCGCCATATCTGCAAGCTTAAAGCCGACTCCCTGCAAGGAGGCGATTGGTTTACCGAATTGGTAACGATTCTTCGCATACTCCACTGCATGTTCTAGCGCCGCTTCCGCAATTCCAAGCGCTTGGGAAGCAATGCCGATTCGACCCATACTTAGATTCGCCATCGCGACTTTAAAACCCTCACCTTCAACCCCTAGAATGTTTTCAGTTGGTACCATTACATCTTCTAGGGTGATTTGAAGCGTACGTGATCCGAGAAGTCCCATTTTATGCTCATCTTTTCCGAACACAAAGCCCGGTGTATCTTTTTCAATAATGAAAGCCGTAATGCCCTTGCTTCCCGTTTCGTTCGGGTTTGTGCGGGCAAATACAATATATACATCCGCTTCGCCACCATTTGTGACAAACACCTTTGACCCATTCAACACATAATGGTCACCTTGTTTGACTGCTCTTGTTTTTAAACTAGCAGCATCTGAGCCAGCGCTCGGTTCTGTGAGACAAAAAGCTCCCAAATACGCTCCACTTGCAAGCTTTGGAATATATTTTTGCTTCTGCTCTTCTGTTCCAAAATATAAGATAGGATGCGTACCAACTGAGGTATGAACGGATAAAATAACCCCGATGGTTGCGCTCACCTTAGAAAGCTCGTTGATCGCAATAATATAGGACGTAAAATCCATCCCTGCTCCACCATATTTTTCAGGGGTTGTAATTCCCATTAATCCAAGGGACCCCATTTTCGAAAGAATTTCTCGTGGAAATTCTCCTTTTTCCATGCGCTCCACGAACGGTGCGATTTCTTCTTTTGCAAAATCACGCACCATTTTTCGCATCATTTCTTGTTCTTCTGAAAAATGAAAGTTCATGCTGTTTCCCTCCAATGCGGGATCTTGATGAGTTGGGTTGTATTTAAGAGTTGTCACTTCGTGCTCACCCCTATTATTCGTATGTGTAGAAACCTCGACCAGATTTTTTTCCTAACCAACCCGCTTTCACGTATTTCCGAAGCAATGGACATGGTCTATATTTGTCATCACCAAAGCCTTCGTGTAGGGTTTCCATAATGTAAAGACATGTATCAAGCCCGATAAAATCAGCAAGTGTCAGTGGCCCCATCGGATGATTCATGCCAAGCTTCATCACTTCGTCAATTGCTTCTTTTGTAGCGACACCTTCATAAAGGGTGTAGATTGCTTCATTTATCATCGGCATTAAAATACGGTTTGACACAAATCCTGGGAAGTCATTGACTTCAACTGGTACCTTATTCAACGTTTTTGTCATATCTTCAATCACTTGATAAACTTCATCAGCTGTGGCTAAGCCACGAATAATTTCAACTAATTTCATTACTGGAACTGGATTCATAAAATGCATTCCAATTACCTTTTCCGGGCGCTTCGTGGCTGCGGCAATTTCTGTAATCGGAAGAGAGGAAGTATTGGTTGCTAAAATAGCATTCTGAGGTGCAATTTCATCTAGTTGTGAGAAAAGTTTTGTCTTGATGTCCATATTTTCAACGGCCGCCTCAATCACAAGGTCGACATCACTTGCATTCTGCAAATCAAGAGAGGGAGTAAGCCTTCCCAAAGTTGCTGCTTTTTCTTCTTCACTCATGCGACCTTTATCGACTTGTCGTGTAAGGTTTTTCGTGATCGTCCCAAACCCGCGATCCACGTATTCTTGTTTTAAATCATGGAGCTTTACATCGTAGCCTGCCATCGCACAAACCTGTGCAATCCCAGAGCCCATCTGTCCTGCACCTATGACCATCACTTTTTGTACCTTCATCAAACATACCTCCTAATTTGAAATGCGCAGGCGCCTTGCTCAGCCCCGACAAGCACAATACATGCCGGCTAGAAGGTTGCTCTCTGACCTTCTTGACGGAATGGATTGTGACCTCGAGGGGCTAGACGCCGGAGCTAGACACAGAAATCTAAGTATCGAATTAATTACGTTCCTACCTTATAAATAAAGTTATACCTGAATCATAATGGCATCGCCTTGACCGCCACCACTACAAATCGCAGCTATGCCTATGCCGCCGCCACGGCGTTTTAATTCATGAATAAGGGTAATAATTATCCTCGCACCACTAGCTCCAATTGGGTGACCAAGTGCTACAGCCCCACCATTGACATTGACTTTCTCAGGGTCAAGATTAGCAATTTTACCGCTTGTTAAGGCAACTGCAGCAAAGGCTTCGTTAATTTCAAACAAATCGATTTCATCGACTGACTTGCCCGTTTTCTTTAACAATTCTTTGATAACCAGGCCAGGAGTTTTCGGGAAATCACTTGCTTCAACAGAAATTGCAGCATGAGCAAGTATCGTTGCAAGTGGCTCTTTTCCCTCTTGCTTTGCTCGCTCCTCACTCATGAGAACAAGTGCAGCTGCACCATCATTCACGCCAGGTGCGTTACCAGCCGTAATCGTGCCATCTGCGCTAAACACGGACTTCAGCTTTGCTAGCTTTTCAATGGTTGTGTCTGCTCGCGGTGCTTCGTCTTGGTCAACAACTGTGTTTGCACCTTTACGGCCTTTTACCTCTACTGCAACGATTTCCTCCGCGAACTTGCCAGATTCAATTGCCGCTATGGCACGTTCGTGACTGCGAAGAGCCCACTCGTCTTGTTCTTCACGGGAAATGCTAAACTCTGACGCAACCTCATTGCCGTAGGTCCCCATATGAACACCCTGGAAGCTGCAGGTTAGGCCATCATGAACCATTAAGTCCTTTAAGCTTGCATCTCCCATTCGTAATCCAAATCGTGCTTTAGGTAAAAAGTAAGGCGCATTGCTCATTGATTCCATACCACCAGCGACAATTATCTCTTCGTCACCTGCACGAATAATTTGATCAGCAAGTGTGACACTGCGAAGCCCTGATGCACACACTTTATTAATGGTTTCTGTTTTTACTTCCCACGGAATTCCTGCATTTCTTGCAGCCTGTCGGGATGGAATTTGCCCTTGGCCACCTTGTAGAACATTTCCAAAAATCACTTCATCAACCTTTTCACCTTCAATGCCTGCCCGCTTTAATGCTGCCTTGATAGCGATTCCACCAAGTTCGGACGCTGTTAATGAACTAAGATTCCCCCCTAATTTCCCAAACGGAGTACGAACACCACTGATAATGACTGTTTTTCCCATGCTCAAACCTCCTTGATTTTTCTCGACTTAACGCAAAAATCGAAACCGCTTACATTTTTCCGACTGAACGCTCGCTCAGCCTTGTCTGAAAGAAGGAGGCGTACCAATGTACACCTCTCTTTATCTGTTAATCTATTACAAATAAAATAAATGTTTCCTATACTCCTATTTTACAATATAGAGGTTGGAAGATAAATCATATTTTTCCACTATGATGCAATTTCTTTTTGATCACCGACAACGGATCTTTCAAGGATTTCAGCAATATCATATGTGCCGATTTGCTCCTCTACTTCCTTCGCCTTTGTACCATCGCTTAGCATTGTTAAGCAGTACGGACAACCAGAACCAATCGTTGTAGGACTCACCGCAATCGCTTGCTCTGTTCTTGCTACGTTAATACGAGTTCCTGTATCCTCTTCCATCCACATGAGACCACCGCCAGCACCACAGCACATTCCCTTTTCACGGTTACGTTCCATTTCAACCAACTGAACACCTGGAATTTGTTTTAAAATTTCGCGAGGTGGATCATACACATCATTGTATCGGCCTAAATAACAGGAATCATGCCATGTAATGACTTCATTTACCGCATGCTTTGGAACCAATCTACCCTCTTTTACCAGGTCATACAATAGCTCTGTATGGTGGACAACCTCGACATCTTTAAGTCCCATATCTGGATACTCATTTTTGAAGATATTGTAGGCATGTGGGTCGATTGTCACAATCTTCTTCACTTCTGCCTTTTCAAATTCAGCAATATTGTTCGTCGCAAGCTCTTGGAATAGGAATTCATTTCCGAGTCGACGTGGTGTGTCACCAGAGTTTTTCTCTTTGTTTCCAAGAATCGCAAATTTCACGCCAGCCTCATTCATAAGCTTCGCAAAAGATAGAGCGATTTTTTGGCTTCGGTTATCGAATGCACCCATTGAACCAACCCAGAATAAGTATTCGAATTCTTCTCCGGCTTTTTTCATTTCTTTTACAGTTGGTACATGAACATCTTCACGAACTTCACGCCAGTTTTCTTTTTCCTTACGATTCAGTCCCCATGGATTTCCTTGGCGCTCAATATTCGTCATCGCACGTTGAGCATCCGCATCCATTTTTCCCTCTGTCAGAACAAGATAACGACGTAAATCAATAATTTTATCAACATGCTCGTTCATGACTGGACATTGGTCTTCACAGTTACGGCAAGTTGTACAAGCCCAAATCTCTTCTTCTGTAATAACATCACCAATTAAGCTTGGGTTGTATGCTAACTCTGCTGTAGCAGCTGTTTCATTTGCACCTTGGCCAGCTGAAGCCAGCGCTAGCTGATTTGCCTTTGTATGATTGAATGCAACTGCTGGAACCCACGGAACCTGTGATGTTACAACAGCACCTGTTTCCGTTAAGTGATCACGCAATTTCACAATTAAATCCATTGGGGAAAGCATTTTTCCTGTACCTGTTGCCGGACACATATTTGTACAGCGTCCACATTCCACACATGCATAAAGGTCAACTAACTGGGTTTGCTTGAAGTCTTCAATTTTCCCAACACCAAAAGTCTCTTGTGTTTCATCCTCAAAATCAATTTTCTCAAGCTTCCCTGGGCTTGTTTGTCTGCTTAAATACACATTTGCAGGCCCGGCAATTAAGTGCGCGTGCTTTGATTGCGGCACATAAACTAAGAAGCTTAACAGGAAGAGTAAGTGAATCCACCATGCGACATAAAAAATCACAATGGCAACTGTTTCATTAAGCCCGCCTAATGCAAGTGAGATGATGGATGCAATAGGCTCGGTCCATGTTGTTTCATGGCCATGCCAAACGATTGCAGCACCGTTTCCTAATAAAACAGAAAGCATTAAACCACCAATAAATAATAAAACGAGTCCTGATTTAAAGCCCCTTTTCAATCGAACAAGCTTTTCCACATAACGGCGGTGGAAAGCCCAAACGACTGCAACTAAGATCATAAATGTGACAATCTCTTGGAAAAAAGTAAAGCCTGGATACAAAGGTCCCAGTGGCAGATGTGAACCTGGTTTTAGACCCTTCCAAATAAAATCAATCGCGCCAAATTGGACAAGAATAAACCCGTAAAAGAACATCACATGGATGACTCCACTCTTTTTATCTTTTAAAAGTTTTTTCTGCCCAAACACGTTGACCCATATCCGCTGAAGTCTCTCCTTTACTTCCCCATCAAATTCGACTTTTTTGCCAAGTTTGATATAAGCAATTCTTGTCTTGATCAAATAAACGAAAAGATAAATTGCGTAAGCGGTTACAGATAAGAATGCAAGAAGATTAATTACTAAGAGGATATTCACTTTTTAACCCCTTTCTAAAATTTGCTAAACTTAATCAAATTCACCTTGGGAATTTGCGCCCAGATTTTTATCGAGCTTGCTCGATATATTTTCTCTAAAAAATCTGAGGCATCCGCCGGAGGCTTAACTCTTTTCAGGCAGGCTTGCCCTGCTGAATGGAGTTAAAATTCTGACTATATAGTTCGTATCTCCATTATATAATGAATGAGCATTCAGTCAACTACTTTTTCTTTAAAAACCTTAAATAATCAATCCCATTTTCGTATAAACTAAGTGAACGCCATTAAGCACAACCTCATCATAGGAGGGGTATATTTGCGAGCTATCTTCTGGATTGTCCTTATTATCATTATTCTATTACTGTTACTCCGCCTTGATTACAGTCTCGGAAGAAAAAGTCATCTAAAAAAACAAGAGGATGAGGAATTTCCTCTACGCGACAGTAACATTTCCCTTTATTCAACAGGAGAAACACTCTTCAACGATTTATTTACAGATATTCGAAACGCGAAAGAACATGTCCATGTTGAATTTTATATTTTGCAGGATGATGACTTTAGTAAAGGATTCGTCTCGCTTGTGAAACAAAAGGCCGAACAAGGTGTGAAGGTTCGCCTGCTTTTGGATTGGGTGGGCAGCCACAATGTTACAAAGGAAATGGAAAAAGACCTAACTCGCTCAGGAGTTTCGTTAGCCTATAGCAATAAGCCCAAATTTCCGTACCTTTTTTATAAGCTGAATGCCCGCAATCATAGGAAAATCTCCGTCATTGATGGAAATATTGGTTATATTGGCGGCTTCAATATTGGAAAAGAATATCTTGGTAAGGATCCGAAATTTGGGTTCTGGCGGGATTACCATCTGAAACTAACCGGTGAAGGAGTCGCAGATCTTCAAACACAGTTTTTGAAAGATTGGTATGGCGCCACAAAAGAGGAAATTGAAAACCGAAATGCCTATTACCCGCCACTTCCTATAGGAAAGTCAAAAACGAGACTCATTTCTACTAATGGAGCATATCTTGAAGGACAATTTATGAATATGATCAAACAAGCTGAACACGAAATCATTATTGGCTCCCCTTATTTCGTACCAAGTGAACAACTCAAAGAAGAGTTAAAAAATGCAGTGAAACGAAATGTTAGGATTCACATCCTTTTACCGAAAAAGCCGGATCACCCATTGGTCAAAGAGGCCGCCATTCCGTATATGGACGAGCTCTCAAAGCTCGGCATTCAGTTTCATATGTACACTAGAGGTTTTTACCACGCAAAAGTCATTTGTATTGATGACAAGCTTTGCGATATCGGAACAGCCAATTTTGATAAAAGAAGCCTTTACTCTAATTATGAAATTAATTGCTATATCCATGATAAAGAAGTGATTCAAGAGGTTAAAAATATGGTAACAGAGGATTTTAAAACTTCAAATGAGCTTACTCGCGACCGAATCGAAGAACTAAAGACTGAGAATAAGTTAAAGATTAAGATTGCAACATGGGTTTCTCACTTTTTATAAGGAGATGAGTGCGGAATAGTGTTAAAGGAATAGCAGCTTGTGCAACTAATACTGTCACTAGCCCAAATTTACTGTCACCATCTAAAAAATACTTTCATTAGCCCGTTTACTGCCAGTAACCAAAAAATACTGCTACTATTTCAGATTTACTGCCGCTAATCGAAAAATACTGCCACTATTCGAGATTTATTGCCACTAACAAATCAGGCACCCGTGATGGGTGCCTGTTATTTTGGTCCAAATTGAATCATTGGTGCTAACCATTGGAATAGCTTAAATCCTAAATAAACCCCCACGATTCCAGTTACCCCTGCAAGTGCTGGTGGAGCAGGGATTGGTAGCTTTAATAAAGCAAAAATAAATCCGACAACGACACCTGTCAAGAGTGCCAATATAACCTCTTTCATATGTGTATCCTCCCTTTTCCCTTCATTATTCCCGTTAAAAAGGCCCTCTACTCAACGTAAGGGCCTCTTAATATATAGATTACATTTTTTCTGGTGCAGATACACCGATTAGCTTTAATGAATTTTGCAATGTGATTTGAACAGCTTTCATTAACGCAAGACGTGCCTTCGTTTTTTCAAGATTGTCTTGGTCAAGCACTTTCTCTGCATTATAGAAGCTATGAAGTGCAGCTGCAAGTTCATTAATATAGTTCGTGATGCGATGTGGAATTCTTTTTTCTGCTGCTTCTGTCACGGCTGCAGGGAATTCCCCAAGTTTTTTCAATAGGTCAACTTCTTTTTCAGAATTGATATAGTCAAGCTCGTAATCGCCATCTAATGCAATATTCAACTCATCGCCAGAGCGTAGCATGCTGCAAATACGTGCATGTGCATATTGCGCATAGTACACAGGGTTCTCGTTTGATTGTGAGACCGCTAAATCAAGGTCAAAATCAAGATGAGTGTCTGAGCTTCTCATTGCAAAGAAGTATCGTACCGCATCTAAGCCAACCTCTTCTGTCAGTTCACGCATTGTAACAGCTTTTCCTGTACGCTTACTCATCTTCATTTTTTCACCATCTTTAAATAGGTGAACAAGCTGAATGATTTCAACCTCAAGTGTGTCCTTATCATAGCCTAGTGCTTGAATCGCCGCCTTCATCCGAGGAATATAGCCGTGATGGTCTGCTCCCCACACATTGATCAGCTTTTCAAAACCACGCTCGAGCTTGTCCTGATGGTACGCGATATCAGGAGTTAAATACGTATAAGAACCATCATTTTTAATTAAAACACGGTCTTTGTCATCACCGAATGTTGTTGAACGGAACCAAGTTGCACCGTCTTCTTCATAAATATGTCCTGCGTTACGAAGCGCTTCAAGTGCGCGGTCAATTTTTCCGTTATTGTATAGTGACGTTTCCGAATACCAAACATCAAAACGAACTCGATACTCCTCTAAGTCCTTTTGAAGCTTTTCCATCTCGTATTTCAAACCATATTCACGGAAAAAGTCAAAACGTTCTTTTTCATTCATCGCGACATATTTATCACCAAATTCTTCAGCAAGATGCTTTCCGATGCCCACGATATCTTGGCCATGATAGCCGTCTTCTGGCATTTCAGCCTCTTGACCAAGCGCTTGAAGATAGCGTGCCTCAACAGACTTTGCAAGGTTATTAATTTGGTTCCCAGCATCATTGATATAGTACTCACGTGATACATCATAACCTGCTTTTTGTAAAATATTACTTAAAGAATCACCCACCGCTGCACCACGTGCATGTCCAAGGTGCAGGTCACCTGTTGGGTTTGCTGAAACAAACTCTACCTGAACTTTCTGCTTGTTCCCAATGGTTGTTTCACCGTACGCCTCACCCGCTGTTAAAATGGTCGGAATAAGATCCGTTAAATAGGAATTATTCATATAAAAATTGATGAACCCAGGTCCTGCAATTTCAATTTTTTCGATCGATGCTTTTGATTTATCAAAATTAGCAACAATCTCTTCTGCAATCATACGAGGGGCTTTTTTTGCCACACGTGCCAGTTGCATTGCCATGTTTGTCGCATAGTCCCCGTGCGCTTTATCTTTTGGAAGCTCCAACACAACTTCTGGAATCTGTTCTTCCGTTGCTAGTCCAGCTTTTACAACTGAGTCTTTAATTTCCGCTTTTAAGCGTTCTTTTACCTGATCAACAACATTCATCTAGTTTCGCTCCTTAAATGTAATGGTTATTTTATGTAATCCAGACTTTTCACCATGTAGTGAAAGCTCATATGCTAAAAATAACGTCCCTTTACGAGAGTTTTTGTACCATTTGTATTCGATATTATTTGTTTTTGCGGTGAGGTCAAAGGTTCCGTGCTGGTTTTGGAATGAACCTTGTGTGGTTACATTTTTCCGGTAAACCTGACGCATTTTCACCTGTCCCGAACGAAGGATGAGGACCTCTTTTTCGGAGATTTTAATCACTGTTTTAACCGTACCTGTTTCTTGCTTTTCATCAAATTGCAAATATGTATTGTCGCCTTTTATGTAGTATAGACCATTTGCGTCAAAAGCAACATTTTCTTTTCGCGGTCCGTCTTTAATTTCTGTTACAAATTTGAGATCAATAGGTACTCCTGCTTGACTCATTTCCACACATCCCTATATGAGGATGTTCAAACATTCGGCTGAAAATGACACATCGAATTTCTGCGTTGTCTTGCTTCTCCGTTCCTCACGTATTAACTGCATACGCTCCGGTACTCAAAGCTGCACCGCCTTGAACTTCTCGGTCCTTTTCAACCTCCTTTTGAACACGTATTTTAGGTCATTAACTTTACTAGTATACGGCATTTTGTAATGGGATTTCAAATTAAAATGGAAGATGTCAGTCAAGCCAAAATAAAAAACCCGACTTAGTAAGTCGAGTTTGAGAAAAGTGTGATAAGTGTATTATTGCTTTGTGACTTTAACGTTCAAGAAAATATTGATTGCAAAGAGGATGATCGCAAGGGTTGTCACAGTACCACCGACAGCAATTACGGGTTCGACTGCAGCATTTCCGAGCAATAACAATGTGAGTCCAATCATCATAACCGGTAAACCAATATTATGAAGCCAAAAATGAGTCTTTCCAAGCTTGGATTCTCCTGCTTGAGGGAATAAATAATAGACAATACCTGCAAGCCCCATAGATGCCCAGCCTAATAAGTTAATATGAACATGGACCCCTGTTAATGTGTAATTATGTGACATCGACATCCCCATCCCAATGAGAACACCAATCACAAAATACACGGCAGCCATTTTCAAAAAGCGAACCCCAACCATCGAACTCCCCCTTAAATAGGTAATTTATAGTTCAAAAGTATTATATTCGCCTGGCTAGAAAGAATTGTCATAATAGTTAAATTTATTTTTTACGGGACTTTGGTTTTGCGGAATCACAAAAAAGCTTGAGCCACATGGCCCAAGCATTTAAACGCAAGTTTTTACTTTTTCGGTATCCACCCTAAAATCATTTCACGAATCAGTTTACTTGCGGTATTCGCCGTTTGTTCAGACGTATCATAAATCGGTGCAACCTCTACCAAGTCTGAACCAACTACACGCACATCTGATTTAGCAATCTCATGAATCGCCCCTAACAACTCTTTAGATGTAATACCACCGGCATCAACTGTACCTGTACCCGGTGCATGTGCTGGATCTAATACATCTATGTCAATGGTCACATACACTGGACGACCCGCTAACTTCGGAAGAATCTTTTTTAGCGGCTCAAGCACTTCAAACTTTGAAATATGCATGCCGTTTTCCTTTGCCCATTGGAATTCTTCCTTCATCCCTGAGCGAATGCCAAATGAAAACACATTCTCTGGTCCGATTAATTCAGCAATTTTACGAATTGGCGTGGAATGAGAAAGTGCTTCTCCCTCATAATTCTCACGTAAATCAGTATGGGCATCCATATGAATAATCGCAAGATCTGGATACTTTTTATAAACAGCCTTCATGACCGGCCAAGAAACGAGATGCTCGCCACCCATACCAAGTGGGTACTTTCCTGCTGCAAGTACTTGATCCACAAAGTCTTCAATCATATCAAGACTACGCTGCGGATTTCCGAAAGGCAATGGAATATCACCAGCATCATAAAATTTCACTTCTTCTAGCTCTTTATCAAGATATGGACTGTATTCCTCAAGTCCAATCGACACCTCGCGAATTCGGCTAGGGCCAAAACGTGAGCCTGGACGGTAGCTAACTGTCCAGTCCATTGGCATTCCGTAAATGACGGCTTCGCTCTCTTCAAAATTCGGATGGCTTTTGATAAACACATTTCCTGAATAAGCTTCATCAAATCTCATCGAAAATCCCCCAATAATTATTAATCAAATACGCCTTGGCGTATTTGCGCCCAGATTTAGGCCCACAGGAAGTGGGTCATAAAGACGTTGCCACAGGACGTGGCGCTTTTAGTCTTTGATCTTACTGATCGAAAAACATCCTTTGAAAATCTGTGGCATCCGCCGGAGGCTTTTAATTTAATTCAGTTGATTATTATCTTTTGCAAATTGCAGTTGTACTCCACAATAGGTGTGTTAATTACAACTTATTAAATTAAATCTGCAACAAATTTAGGCAATACAAATGCTGCTTTGTGGAGTTCTTTTGTGTAATATTTTGTTTCAATTTCATGGAAGCGGTCATCACTCACTTCTAGTGGATCATATTTTTTCGAACCGATTGTGAATGTCCAAAGTCCACTTGGGTATGTTGGGATGTTCGCAATATAAAGACGTGTGATTGGGAAGATTTCCTTCACATCACGCTGTACGTTTCGGATTAAGTCGGGTGTAAACCAAGGGTTGTCCGTTTGCGCCACAAATACACCGTCTTCTTTTAACGCTTTTGAAATCCCTGCATAAAAGCCTTTTGTGAACAGATTTACCGCTGGACCTACAGGCTCAGTAGAGTCAACCAAAATAACATCATACTCATTTTCACTTTTTGCAATATGCATGAAGCCATCGTCAACTTTCACATCGACACGTGGGTCTTCAAGCTTTCCTGCAATTTCAGGAAGGTATTTCTTTGAGTACTCGATTACTTTTCCATCAATATCAACTAAAGTTGCTTTTTTCACACTTGGGTGCTTTAACACTTCACGGATTACCCCGCCATCACCGCCACCTACAACAAGGACGTTTTCTGGATTTGGGTGAGTGAATAATGGCACGTGTGCCACCATTTCGTGATAGACGAACTCATCCACTTGAGTGGTCATAACCATCCCATCAAGAACGAGCATGTTACCGAATTCCTCAGTTTCTATCATATCGAGTTTTTGAAACTCTGTTTGTTCTGTATGTAAGGTTTGCTTAATTTTTGCTGTGATACCAAAGCTTTTTGTTTGTTTTTCCGTAAACCATAATTCCATTTTCATAACATCCTTTCATTGAATAACTTAGGGATTTATTCCCTTATCGTTCCCTATTCCCTTAAAAAAATCGATGTCAACTTCAAAAAGTATAAGGCAACCGCCCGAAAATGCAAGAAAATTTTTCATCTTTTAGCAAATAAATGTTTAAAAAGGCAGAAAACTTTTCATACTGATTGATATATGCCTACGAAAATGGCTCTATATGAAGCTTTCAAATAGAAAAAGAGAGAGGTGAACTCTGTGGAGCTAATTACAAATGATCGTTTAAAAACCGCTATTAAAATCATGCGAGCTCTATTATTTATTGGCTTAATTTGCTGTACACTAGTTGCTGTCGGGATATTAGGTGTGCTTGCCTATGCAAAGACACAGGGGGCACCTCCTCTTGCAGTTCCTTTATCCACCTTATTCTACGCCGAGGACGGAACGTTAATTGGGGAAGAACGTCATCAAGGTGAGACTCGCTATTGGGTATCTCTCGACGATATGTCTGAATCCATTGTTGATGCCACCGTTTCCATTGAGGACCGGAACTTTTTTGATCATCATGGGTTTGACTATAAGCGAATTGGCGGAGCGATTATTGCCGACATTAAAGCAATGTCAAAGGTGCAAGGGGCGAGTACCATTACCCAGCAATATGCCAGAAACCTCTTTTTAGAGCATGAAAAAACATGGAATCGAAAACTTACAGAGGCCCTGTACACCATTCGACTAGAACTAAATTATTCGAAACAAGAAATTCTAGAAGGATATTTAAATACAATCTATTACGGACATGGCGTCTATGGAATTGAAGCAGCTGCTAATTACTATTATGGAAAAAGAGCAAGCGAGCTGTCTCTAGCGGAAGCCTCCATGCTTGCAGGAGTGCCAAAGGGTCCAACCCATTACTCACCATTAGTAAACGAGGAAAAAGCGAAACAGCGTCAAAAAGTCATCCTCCTTTCAATGGTGGAGAATGGCTTTATTTCAAAAAAGACCGCTGAACAGGCACAGGCTGAGGAACTAACCTTTACAGGAAACAAAATGGTCGGGCGTGAAGACATTGCCCCGTATTTCCAGGATGTTGTAAAAAAGGAACTTCAAACAAAACTAAAACTTGACCAACAAACAATTGAAACAGAGGGATTACGTGTCTACACCACGCTCAACCCAAAGCTTCAAGAAATTGCTGAGGATAAAGCGAAGAACTCGATTAAAGAAGAGTCAAAAATTCAACTTGGGTTTGTTGCGATGGATCCAAAAAATGGTGAAGTTCTTGCACTCCTTGGTGGACGGGATTACGAGGAAAGCCCATTTAATCGGGCCACACAGGCAAAACGGCAGCCTGGTTCAACCTTTAAGCCATTTTTATACTATGCAGCCCTTGAAAAAGGCTACACTCCATCGACCCAAATTCGAAGCGAGTTAACGACGTTCTCGTATGATGACAATCGCTCAAAATATACACCACGAAATTACAAAAATTATTATGCTAACGACTCAATTACGTTAGCTCAAGCAATTGCCCTATCCGATAATGTGTACGCTGTGAAAACCCATCTCTTTCTTGATGATGGAGAACTCATCGACACTGCGAAAAAGCTTGGCATTACAAGTAAACTTAAAGATGTTCCTTCTCTTGCTCTTGGAACATCTGGTGTAAGTGTAATCGAAATGGTTAATGCCTACGCAACCATTAATAATGGCGGAATGCGCCATAAGCCTGTTTTTATTACTAGAGTTGAAAATTACAAAGGTGAAGTCATTTATGAAAATTCCCCAAAGCCAAAACAAGTGCTTGATGAAGATCTCGCCTTTGTCACAACACAGCTAATGACAGGCATGTTTGATGAAAAACTTAACGATTACACAGCTGTCACCGGATCTACAATTAGCGATAAACTGACCAGATTTTACGCTGGCAAATCAGGTTCGACTGACGCAGATAGCTGGATGATTGGGTACTCACCCCAGCTCGTCGCAGGTATTTGGACCGGTTATGACAATAATGAACCAATGACAATTGTTGCAGAAAAACAGTATGCAAAGAATATTTGGGCAGGTTTCATGGAAGAAGCACATCAGGACATTGCACCAACACCATTTAAACCGACTGAAGGGGTTGTTGGAGTGTATGTAAATCCAGACACAGGTTTGCTCCCGACGAAGGATTGCCCCGTTTCAAGGCTTACTTATTATAAAGCAGGAACTGAGCCAACAGAATATTGTTCGAAAAATACAGAGGATGTAAAGAAAGAGAATCCAAAAAAGGACGAAGAGAAAGAAGACAAAGGTTTCTTTAAGCGAATCTTTGATTGGTTTTAGATAAAATGCACTGCACTTCTGCTCAAGTGTTATAGAATGGGAAAAGTCTTGGGGGTTTGTGGCAGATCCAACCCCCGATTACTTGGGGTGACTGTTCTCTGTTTGAATTTGGGATGGATTCGGACTCTAAGTACTCGGGGTGACTGTTCTCTGTCTGAATTAAACCTGGATTCAGACTCTGACCGCTGGATTTAGCCGTGCTCTGTCCGAATTAGAACTGGGTTCGGACTCTGAGCATTTGATTTAGCCGTTCTCTGTCTGAATGAGAGCTGGGTTCGGACTCTGGGCGCTGGATTTAGCCACTCTCTGTCCGAATTTGAGCTGGATTCGGACACTGACCGCTTGATTTAACCGATCTCTGTCTGAATTTGAACTGGGTTCAGACTCTTACCGCTGGATTTAGCCACTCTCTGTCCGAATTTGAGCTGGGTTCGGACTCTGTGCCCTTGATTTAGCCACTCTCTGTCCGAATTTGAGCTGGGTTCAGACTCTTACCGCTTGATTTTGCCGTGCTCTGTCTGAATTTGAGCTGGGTTCGGACACAGACCGCTTGATTTAGCCGTTCTCTATCTGAATTTGAGCTGGGTTCGGACACAGACCCCCTGATTTAGCCGCTCTCTGTCTGAATTTGAGCTGGATTCGGACTCTGTGCGCTGGATTTAGCCGTTCTCTGTCTGAATTTGAGCTGGGTTCGGACTCTGAGCATTTGATTTAGCCGTTCTCTGTCCGAATTTGAGCTGGGTTCGGACACAGACCGCTCGATTTAACCGATATCTGTCTGAATTTGAGCTGGGTTCAGACTCTTACCGTTTGATTTTGCCGTTCTCTGTCTGAATTTGAGCTGGATTCAGATTCTAACCGACAGAATTGGCCGTTTCCTGTCCGAATGACGGCTGGATTCGGACACATTCATCGGGTACTTTAAACTTTGCGTCACAATCAGTTCCTAATTTTACCAATCATGGACTCTATACTTAGAACGAACCCTCTTTTCTCAAATCATCTTCTGTAATTGTGACATTTTGGTGAACAAACAGACTAAAGCTTGAGCTTTTTTAACAAAATAAAGTACACTAAATTTACAATGTACACACATTGAAACTAGGACATAGAAACCCCCAGACCTACACAGCCTGGGGGTTTCGCTTTTATTCTCATCTTTATTTGACCTTAAGCCCCTCTTTTAACTCCTCACTTGAGTTATCCCAAATTTCTTTATTGTGGTTAATTAAGAAATCCGCAAGTAGCTTCTTTGATTTGTCGTCCATAAAATCGACCATGATATGGCGCTTTAATGATTTATCCATTTTGTTTACGTGCTCCGGTAAGGATTTATAGCCACGACGAATCGAGCGGTCAACCGTCATTTCACAAGCTGTTACTCCCGCATAATATGGACCCTCTTCCCTTCGATCAATCGTAACCCACACAAGCCAGTATGGCTTCCCATTAGGGACATCTTCTTTATTCGGTAGAAATTTTATCCCTTTTTCAACCACACTTCGTGCATGCATTGCACCGACGTCAACAAATACATCTTCAGCGTCTATATCAACAAATACGGGTGAAATATTTTCGAGGCTAAGCGCCCCAATTCCATATCCTTTATGCCCATCAGTTGGATCATTTTTAATGATATTAAAGGCTACTTTTTTCTTGTTTTGATCCACCGTACATCCACCTTTCCCTTTCCAAAGGATGTTCTAAAAATCGGCCGAAAGTGACGCATAGAATTTCTGGGTGCATTACTCCACGAACATAGTGAATAACCAGTTATGTGCTTGCGTCCTAGTTTATTCACGAAGGCAATTCCTCACTGCAAGGCTGCAAAGGAGTTAACTCAAGCAATTGCCTCGCTCCGGTACTCAGGAGCTCGCGCCGCCTTGAAATTCTTGGTCCTTTTCACCCTCCTTTAGAACTCACATTTTTCTATTCATTACCAACCATTTTACCATATGAACTTCTAATTTTATAATTGAAGAATTGGTCTGAAGATCATGACCAGTAGATCTGTGATGGCATATACCCCATTCGTCAGTAACGGATATAGAAACCGATCCCCAACTGGTGTAATGACCAGAACCAAAAACAGCACAATTCCAAGTCCCTCATACTGTGTTAATTTTGGGCGGATACGAGCTGGGACAAGGTCTTCAATGATGCGATATCCATCAAGCGGTGGAAACGGTAATAAGTTAAAAATAAACAGCACAAGGTTCAACCGTACAAACAGGTTAAAGAACGTTTCAAAACCCTCTCCAAATGCTTCTGGAATCGATGCAAATACACCAACACGAATCAAGATGATATAAATGAGTAAAGCAAGTGCCGCTACAAGCAGGTTACTTAGTGGTCCAGCGACGGAAACAAGAATCCCAGCAAGCCTTGGCCGTTTAAAATGAAATCGATTAACAGGTACAGGTCGTGCCCATCCAAACCCAGCTAGGAAAATCAGAATTGTCCCAAAAGGATCTAAATGAGCAATCGGGTTTAAGGTCAATCTCCCTTGCCGCTTTGCTGTGTCATCCCCAAACTTATATGCCACATACGCATGAGCAAACTCATGTACCGTAAAGGCAACCAGTAATGTGATCACTACATATGGTATCAAAGATAAATCAAATGCTAAAAAACCACTTAATTGTTCCACCAAATTTCCCCTTTTTGTAGAAAAGTTGTTATTTTCAGTATACAATACTCTTATGATGATATAAAAGAATGATTGGAGAGATTCATTGTGCCATACGTAACAGTAAAAATGCTAGAAGGACGCACTGAAGAACAAAAAAAGGCGCTCGTTGAAAAAGTAACTGCAGCAGTATCTGAAACAACTGGAGCTCCAGATGATAAAATTGTTGTTTTTATTGAGGAAATGACAAAAAACCATTATGCAGTAGGCGGCAAACGCTTAAGTGATCAAGAATAGAGTGTTTAAAAACCCGTGGTAAAGAAACCACGGGTTTCTATTTTTATTATGTAAAAATTAAACCCTCAATGAGCCACGGAAGCCTCTAGCTCCATAGTAGGAATCTGCTCCATTGTGGTATGTAAAGACAGTGTCATAGCGACGATCACAAAAGATAGCCCCGCCAAGTTTTCGAATAGCTGCCGGCGTCTGGACCCAACTCGACGTTTTCAAGTCAAAATTTCCAAGTTCCTGAAGTTCACGATATTGTTCTTCTGTTAATAGTTCAATGCCCATTTCCGTTGCCATATCGATAGCACTGTTATCAGGTTTATGTTTTTTTCTGGCTTCAAGTGCTTCACGGTCGTAACAAACACTTCTACGGCCTTTTGGGCTTTCTGCTGAACAATCATAAAAAATATACTCATCGGTATCCTTATCATAATCAATAACATCCGGTTCACCGCCAGTTGCTTCCATTTCGTTTAATGACCACAGTTTTTCTGTATTAGCTTCTAGCTTTGCTTGAACTTTTGCCCATTCAAGATCGCTGTGGCGGTTCAAATTTTTCTCAAATCGCTCTTGTAGTGTGTTGAGCAATTCTTCAACCTGTTCTAGTGACAATTCCTTTTTTGCCATGTTGAATTCCTCCTTATAACTTCTACTCTAGTAAGCTTATCTTAATTTTACCCCAAGATCGCTATTTTTTGCAGGGCAAACAACCTTTCTCTCAGTCAAAATCCACGATTTTCCACCTCACCAAATGACTATTCCGGGAAAACTAACCGAAGACAATTTAAACTTTCTCTTGCAGTCCATCTTTAAAACGAATATTATAGAAAAGGATTTTTAAATCGTTCGTCTTTTGGAGGTACAAACTATTATGTTTAAATTATCGGAGTTAAATACAACCGTTAAAAAGGAAGTTCTAGCAGGGATTACGACCTTTTTAACCATGGTATATGTCGTCGTCGTAAATCCTGTTATTTTATCAGATGCAGGCGTTCCTTTTGAACAAGTGTTTTTAGCTACAATTATCGCAACTGTTGTGGGAACACTTTGGATGGCACTCTTTGCAAATTATCCAATTGCGATTGCTCCTGGAATGGGATTAAATGCTTTTTTTGCTTATTCAGTTGTAGGTGCAAATGAAAACATTACGTATGAAACAGCATTTGCTGCTGTATTTGTGGCTGGTATCATTTTTGTCATTTTGTCATTGACACCGTTTCGTGAAAAATTAATTGAGGCGATTCCACCAAACTTAAAGCACGGGATCACAGCAGGAATTGGTTTATTTATTGCCTTTATTGGTCTTCGTCTTACAGGGATTATCACCGCACATCCAACAAATTTAGTTACATTAGGTGATTTACACGCGCCACAGGTCCTTTTGGCACTTGCAGGATTAGCAATCACCCTTATTCTCATGGCACGTAAAGTAAACGGAGCTTTATTTTTCGGAATGATTATCACAGCTCTTATTGCATACTTTACGGGACAACTTGAGTTTAAAGAAGGATTCATGGACAAGCCGTCTCTACCTGAAGGATTAATTATTGCAAATCCATTTGCTGCGATTGGCGATGTCATTCAGTACGGACTATACGCTGTTGTCTTTTCATTTTTACTCGTTACAATCTTTGATACGACAGGTACGATGATTGGAGTTGCTGAACAGGCAGGGTTAATGAAAGGTAATGTTATGCCACGTGCAAGACAAGCCCTTCTTGCTGATTCGGTTGGTACAACGGTTGGAGCCATGTTTGGAACAAGTCCTACAAGTGCTTATATTGAATCGTCAACTGGGGTAGCTGCAGGTGGTCGAACAGGTCTCACTTCAGTAACAGTTTCAATCTTGTTTATCATAGCTGCCTTCTTCGGACCTTTGGTAAGTGCCGTTTCTGGGATTGCGGCGATTACAGCCCCAACCTTAATTATTGTTGGTTCACTCATGATGGGAAGCATTGCACATATCAAATGGAATGAGATTGATGAAGCCTTTCCAGCATTCTTAATTATTCTAAGTATGCCACTCACATCGAGTATTGCAACAGGAATTGCATTAGGCTTTATTTCCTACCCGCTTATGAAAGTGGTCATGGGTAAATGGAAAGAAGTGCACCCACTTGTTTATCTATTTGCTGTATTGTTTTTCTACCAACTTGCATTTTTACCACATTGATACAGAATGTGAAAGCGACTTGAAATTGAACGTCTACTAACTACTGCCACGTCCTGTGGCAAACGTAGACGTCAGCACATCGTGTGCAAGTCCGACAAGCATAAGAAATGCCAGCAAGAAGGATGTAGTTTATCCTTCTTGACGGATTAGCTTATGACCTCGAAGTGCTAGGCGCTGGAACTGGACTATACAAAAAAACTCGGCAGATTCTACCTGCCGAGTTTTCTATTAATGTTTTACAAGATTACGAAGAGAATCGATATATTGATAAGCTTCTTCAACTTCCTCGTCTGTATAACGTTGCTTTGCTTTTAATGTAAATACTTTCTCTTTGACTTCTTCCTTTTCAAGTCCCTCGAAGTATAAGACAGTAGACACCAGCTCTAAAAAGCGCGCACTTTGTTCATTTAGGGCTTGCATGCAGTCTTCAAGTGGAGGCATGTCCAATTGGTAATGTCCCAAAAACTGCTCGCCTTTTTCGGTCAATGCGTAGCGATATTGATAATAGCCACCTTTTTTCTCTTTGACCTCATCCAAAAATCCAAGATTGCAGAGCTCCTCCACACGTAATGTGAGCTCCTCTGAGTATGGCCCGTAAAAATGAAAGTTGTACTTTTCGTAAAATGGGTAATCAATCTTTTTGGCGATGTAAATCATTTTTTGAAGTTTTTTTCGACCCGTGATTTCCCCTGCAGCAGCGAATGCCTTCATTACCTTTGCATGTTCTGTTAACAAAACCCCTTCATCTCCTCATCCGAAATTGGCCAGAATACCTTTTATATATCTAAAACATCTTTTATTTTCTGTTTTACTGTATCATTTGGTAATTTTCCAATCATGTCTTGTGGAAAATATAGCTTGTGATCCGTACGCCTTTTTCCAGAAATGGCATCCACAATTTCAGACTGCCTTGATAATTCGCGAATTTCTCCATTTGGCATTAACAAGTTGATTGGAAGTCTTTCTTCTTCCTCACCCGGCCGGTAAAAATCATACGGCAAATCTGATGATGAATCGACCACTAAATAATAAGTCGGATCAATCCCTGCTTCCTCAAAAAGAGTTCTTAGCTCCATCATTTTCATCATTTGTGCACTAGGATCAAACTCTACATATTTAAAGAGATTACGATTGAGAAAACGACGGCATAAATCACTTAAAATTTCGTCATCCTCGTCCTGCCATACCTGAAAATAGAAAGTAAAAATCGCTTCATCTAGTTTTACATAATCATGTAATGTCAGCTTTTCTTCAAAAATGGATATCAAATGGACAGGGGCTGTTTTAAATTCGTAGTGTTCCTTGTACAAATGTTTGGCACGATGGAGGATTTTTGTTAAAATGACCTCTGCGCTTCGTGTAACGGGATGGAAATACACTTGCCAATACATTTGGTATCTGCTCATAATGTAATCTTCAACCGCATGCATCCCACTGCTTTTAAAAACAACTTGGTCTTCCTGCGGTCTCATGACACGCAAAATCCGCTCCATATCAAAGTTTCCGTAACTAACACCCGTATAATAAGCATCTCGTAATAAATAATCCATACGGTCAGCATCAATTTGACTGGAGATGAGACTCACGACTAATTTATTTTTATATGTTTTTGCAATCACTTCGGCGACTTTTTTCGGAAAATCATCTCCGACTTGTTTCAGTACGCGATTTACTTCTGTATCCCCAACAATGATTGCTTGTGTAAATTCTTCATGATCATAATGAAATACTTTTTCAAATGAGTGTGAGAATGGCCCGTGACCTAGATCGTGAAGTAGTGCCGCACATAAGCACAGTAAGCGCTCCTCGTCATTTAACAAGGGGCGTTCACGAAATACATCATCGATAATTCTCCGGACAATTTCATATACACCTAATGAATGGTTAAAACGGCTATGTTCCGCCCCGTGGAAGGTAAAATAGGTTGTCCCTAATTGGCGGATGCGACGCAATCTTTGAAACTCCGATGTTGCGACGAGTTCCCAAATCACTTTATCCTGAACATGAACATACCTATGTACAGGGTCCTTAAACACCTTTTCTTCACTTAATTTCCCATTGGAATTTGTCATGTATTCAACCTCTTCCATACTGGCATGCTATTATTATATATTTTTATGACTGACAAAAAAACCTAAAATTCTTCATAAATCGCCTTTAGCCAAGTCATATCAATGGTTGGAAAATTTTTCGACATGCATTAGAATTTCTAGGTGGATTTTGGGAAACCCTGCATAAAAAGCATAAAAAATCACCTTTTCTCTTAGGAGAGAAAGGCGATTTTAGTCCATTTTCAATTTCTTCATGACTTTTTCAATCAACTCGTCTTCAGTTGGAGCTGATACCGGACGGTTGTTAACGAATGCGAATGATTTTTTTCTACCAGGGCCACAGTATGATTGGCAGCGGATATCAATGGTTGCCTCACTATCTACTTCCTTTAAGCGTGGCACTAATGTTTTAATATTGGTTGCCTGGCAATCATCACAGATGCGAAATTCGTTTGCCATATTACGTACAATCCCTTCATTTTGTAAATTCCGAGTCGTTCATATATTTGATCAGTCATGATTAGCATGACGATTTCCTTTAAAAACACTACATGGTATTTTAACCCTTACAACATAGCCATTGCAAGGGAACGAGACAATTTTCAAAAATTCTACACATGTACGAGGTATGATATCTAAATATAAATAAATAAGTCTACTATCCTTTTACAAATATGGTATAAAGTTTGAATCTATTGACCAATATAAGTAATAACCTAATGCAACTATATACATTTATATTGGGAGATGAATAAATATGAAAGAAAGACAAGATGCTTGGACAGAAGAAAATGATTTGTTATTAGCTGAAACTGTTTTAAAACACGTAAGAGAAGGTAGTACACAACTAAATGCTTTTGAAGAGGTTGGAGATAGATTAAACCGTACCTCTGCTGCTTGCGGCTTCCGTTGGAACGCTGTTGTTCGTCATAGCTACGAGAAGGATTTACAGCTTGCAAAGAAGCACCGTAAACAACGCCAACGTGCACTTGGTAAAAATCAACCTGTGAAAAAGCAGCTGTTGTATACACCACCAACTCCAAGTCTAGAAGAGTTTGCGGACGAGCTCCCGCTATTTCCATCTGAATCTACGAGTATACGTCAGGAAACACGGACACCGCAGTATTCTACTTCTAGACCACAAATGACGATTGATTCCGTGATTTCCTATCTTCAATCTATGGGCAGCAAAAATCTCGGGATTGAAGCACTGAAATCCGAGAATGAGAGATTGAAAAAAGAAAAGAATGAGATACTTCGTAAAAATGAGGAACTTGAAAAGAAAATTGCCCAGCTTGAGCAAAGTTCTGCCAATATTCAAGAAGACTACGAAACATTAATGAAGATTATGAACCGTGCACGAAAACTCGTCTTATTTGAAGACGAAGAACGTCCAGCTACTTCTTTTAAAATGGACCGCAACGGAAATTTGGAGAAAATGGCGGAATAGAGTAGATACCCCCCTGGCTGTTTGTTTTTACAAACGGGCAGGGGGTTTGTTTTACCAAGGACCTACTCCTTCAAATTCTACTTTTTCAATCGTTTTTTCTGGTGTGATGTAGAACATTACAAATATCGATTTAATACCAACCTCTAAATAGCTCTCTTTCAATAGGGAACTTTCTAGGGCGTAAACATATCTTTCTTTGTCTTGAAACTCAACATCTTTTACTGCATCTATTGGCAAATGGTCCACCAATAGTTGATAAGCTTCCTCTACATTGGTAATAGGTTTTTTAAACTTAATCACGGGTTTTTCACAACGACCCGCTCCAATTGTTCTACATTTAAGGACGAAGGTATCGGTCTCATAATCGTTATCTGATTTCTTCTCCATATGGAGTTCTAGATGCTCTAATTTATCGTAAAACCCACCTTTTGCAGTGGTTGCAACTGTTGTCGCTACAAGTTTTCCATTTTCAAACACATATTTATCTTCATCAAAATGTTTTGCTTCATTAACTACTTCCTCGACTTCCTCCTCAACCTCTTCCTCAACTGGTGCAGCCACTTCTGTTGTCTTATTTCCAACCCCAGTTACAATAACGGTTCCAACCATAACCACAAACATGACTAGTGTCACAGCCCCCGCCATTTTACTAGTAACAAACGCTTCTCCAACTCTTTCAACCAAACGTCTTACCGTTTGATTTTTCTCACTAGATGTCTGTCTTTCAAATAATTTCCTGAACCCCTCACTCAATAATTGAAACGTTAGCAGCAGCAATGTAAGTGCAAGTGCTGGGAACAGCGGTATCCAGATGGCCTTCATTACTTCATAACGGGCAGCAGACAATAGCCCTGGCCAATCGAACACTCCAGTCACAGAGTTATATCCAGATTCCTCATGAAAAGTCCCACCACCTGGAATATAGTCAATTGCATGCTCAATAAAATATTGAAACAATGCAAGCTGTCCCACTAGCAATGTCACACGTGCTAAATCATTAAAAAAATTGACAACTACACTTTGGGAAACGGATTGCAAATAATGCATGACTGATAACTGAAAGGGAGTGCTCCCCACCGTCACACTCGCTTGGACAAACTCTTTCTGCGAAACCTCGTAAATTTCATGGGATAGAATATAACTAACCCTCCCCACTTCAATAAGTGCGATGATCATGACTTTCCAATATACAGCGTTTTCCAGGCCTTCAACTGGGACAATTTCAAGAAGCAAAATGGCAGCAATAATAGTGGGGATACTCCCAAATAAGGAATACCACCCATTTGACACCATGTAGGCAATTCCTTTTTTCGTAGAAGCCAGAAATGCCATCGGAATCGCAATGATGTACCGAATGAATGTGATGAGCACGATAATTTTAAGGGTATCTTTTGCACCTATAACTATCATACTCAATATATCGCGAGCTTCGCGGTCAGTCCCCAGTGGATCTTCTTTAGAAGGCGGAAAAGGCGCCCTTCCAATCTCTCCACCCTCATAAAACCTCATACGGTGTTCGGGAGCAGTATCATCAATAAAAGGCAAATGTGGCCCAACAAAACTAATAAATAACATGAATCCGAGTAGAACTAACCCTGTCCAAAGCGAACAATTTTTCATGAACACCCTCCTCCCTAATGACCAGGTTTTACGTAAGAAATAATATAAAACACAAATAACCAAACAAATGCATATTGAAAAATAACTTTTGTAATTTTGGTCAACATATTTCTTTTTTCAATCTCATACTTATTTTGCCAAATCACAGACACGACTTGAGTGATTAATAGGAGAACGACAAAGCAGAAAGAAATTTCTACGATTAGCCCTGTTTCCGGAAAATCAGCATATGGTTGATTTTCCGGAATATTTAAATCTAACCGTTTGATTGACACCATCATTCGCCAAGCTGCACCCTTATACTCCATCAACCACTCAACAATGAATAGATTCGAAACGACATAGGTCATGACAACACCAACATGTTGTAAGATCGAACGAAAGCATTTTTTCAAGATATGCTTATATATAACATATCGTTGGGTCAGTCCCTTTGCGCGAGCATATTGAATATACATCTCGCCATCCTCAGCTGATAGTGCAGTAAAGATAATTCTCGCAAAATACATCATTGGATAGAGAGACACTAAAATCCCTGGTAATATGAAGTTAAACCACTGGTCATGACCAAAAAAATCAATAAATCGAAAGTGAATTAAAATAATCCACTGCAACGAAATAATCATAAAAAAGTCAGGTAAAGAATTGAGGAAAGAGGTTACCCCTGTTCCTAAAAAGTTTAGGGACGTATAACGATTACGATAATCAAAAATTCCTTTTCCGATTCCTAGTGCAATCGCTAGCAAAAAGGCCGTCACAATCACCGATAAACTTCTCGGAAAATATTCAAGGACGATTTCTTCAAATGGCTCCTTATTTTTCGTTGCCCCAAGACTGCCCTCAGTCTGAAAATTGCTGGTAAAATGCTTGATTGTTTCCCAACTATCGGAAACAGGGAATAACATTTTTAGTCTTGAAAAAAACGTTGACACATCCCCATTCCCTAGAAAATAGGCAATACCCAGTACAACCAGCACAAAATAAAGAATCGATACCAAGTCTCGCCCACTAAATACTCTTAATCTCTTAAGCACCCAAAATCCCCCTCTCACCTCTTACTGTAAAAAATAGGAACTACCACAAAATCATACCATATATGTAATTTTCAGAAAACACCCTCATTTATTGACGTATATAGACATAAAAAAGTTGCACGAAAAATAAAAAAAACCAGAGGATCCCCCCTGGTCGCAAATTACTCTCTATTATTTTTGAAACAATTCAATCCATTCGCCGTCTGGCCCATTGAAGAAAACGTATTTAGCCCCGCTTGGAAGCGTCGTAATGTTTTCATCAACAAACGTAACACCATGCTCTTTAACTCTTGCAATTTCTTCTTCGATATTTTCAACGGTAAATGCGATATGATGTACCTTTCCTTCTGTTGGAAGGTTTGGATTATATCCGGAAATGAGCTCAATCACTGTTTCGTCTGAATCACTAAAGCCAAGGAATGCTAGCTTCAAGTTTGGATCGACATGGTCCTGTTTTTCTAGCAACTCTAACCCCAATACTCTTGTATAAAACTCAATTGTCGTGTCTAAATCCTTTACTTGAATTCCAACATGTTCTAGTTTTTTAAGCGGCATGTTTTTGCTCTCTCCTTTTTCGAATGATTTTTGGTCGGTATTTAACGCCAATGTAGGTCACAGCAAGTGCCAAGACCAGCACCCCACCTTTTACAATTTCAAATGCATAGTATGGTAGATTTAGCATGGTTAGTCCATTCAAAAGAACTCCAATAAGTGCTGCTCCAAAAAAGGTTCCAAGTGCATTTGGCTTTCCAGCACCAAGCACGGAGAATCCAACAAACACCGCAGCAACAGACTCCATTAACAGTGAAGCACCCGCATCTATTTGTCCCGAACCGACACGAGCAGTAAACAATATTCCCGCCATTGAAGCAAACACTCCAGAAACGGTATACGCAATCAGCTTTACCTTATTTGTATTGATACCAGACAATCTTGCAGCCTCTGCATTTCCACCTGTCATATATAGAATTCGGCCCCATCTCGTATGGTTAAGAATCACATAAGCAAGAAGCACGAAAACGAGCATAATCCAGACCGGAACCGGTAATCCCAGCATCTTCCCTTGCCCAATCCATAAAAATGCTTGATTGAACTCACCAGGGGCCGTCCCGCCACTGGTCAATGGCATATGGTTATAGATGGAATACCCTTCCGTATAGGTCCGGTGCAGACCTGATACGATATACATCATTCCAAGTGTCGCGAGTAGATCCGGTATCCCTATTTTTACGATTAAAAACGTATTTACAAGACCAACTACAACCCCAACTAATAGTGGTAATAGCAGTACCACCCAGAGCGGTAACTCATACCAGACCATCAATGACGCCGTAATCACGACCGACAATGACATAGTTGACCCTACTGATAAGTCAAATCCATCAACAACAAGCGTAAACGTAACCCCTAACGCAAGAAGTGTTACAATTGAGATGGATCGTAGGATATCTGATAGATTTCCATATGAAAAAAATGCACTGTTCACAGTACTAAAATAGATTAAGATAAAGCCCATTAATAAGATTGCCCCATATTTAAACAGGAAGCTGATGATATTCCCTTTCATGTACGTCATCCTTTCCACCACTAGCATACAAAAGGATTTGATCCTGTGTGGCCTCTCCTCCTGAAAGTTCCTTTACGATTTCTCCGTCATACATCACAAGAATCCGGTCTGAAATTCTTATAATCTCATCGATTTCAGAAGAAAAATAAAGGATCCCTTTCCCCTCATCGGCGAGGGAATAAATAAGCTTGAAAATATCCTGCTTCGCACCGACATCAACCCCTTTTGTCGGCTCATCAAACAAATAGAGGCCCGCATTTCGAGAAACCCATTTTCCAATCGCAACCTTTTGCTGGTTTCCTCCACTTAAATGCTCAGCCAGAGTTTCCGTATCGTTTGTTTTTATTCCAAGCAATTCAATAATGGAGCTTGCATAGCTCTTTTCAGCCTGTCGATTCATCATTAAAAACGGTGAGAACTTTTTCAAATTGGCAAAGGATAGATTTGTAGAGATTGATTCATGAATAAACAACCCTTCCTTACGGCGCTCCTCTGAAATAAGCGCAAAACCTGCCTCAATTGCTTGTTGTGAATGGGTAAAATGATGAGATTTCCCCTTCACGATCACATCACCCTGTTCGTAAGGACGAAGGCCAAACAATGTTTTCGCAAGTTCTGTTTTTCCAGCGCCAACTAACCCGACAACCCCAACAATTTCCCCTTCAGAAACCGTAAACGAAACATCGGTAAGCTTTTCCCCATCATCAAGCCCCTTTACCTCTAAAAGAAGATCACCCGTCACGGCTTTTCGTTTCGAGGATTGTTCTGTATAGGTACTTCCAAGCATCGTTTCGACAACTGTTTTTGGAGTCACCTCTTTAGTTGAAAAAGTGTTTATCGTCCTGCCATCACGCATAATCGTTAACCTGTCACAGATTTCAAACACCTCGGGTAATCGGTGTGAGATAAAAACGCAACCGACACCTTTTTCCTTCAGTGTTTTTACAATATCGAAAAGGTATTTTGTTTCCTCAATCGATAATGGTGCAGTTGGCTCGTCAAAAATGATGACCTTCGCTTCATGTGCAAGGGCTCTCGCAATCAAAACCAACTGCTTTTCGGCAAGTGATAACTCTAATGCCTGCTTTGTCATTGGTATATCCGTGACATTCAAGAGCCTTAGAATCGAGGCTGCTTTTTCACGAAACTTTCTTTTATTAATGAACAAGCTTTTTTCAGTTGAAAAAGTATCGAGTAAAATATTTTCAGCAACCGTTAACTGCGGTACAATCGCCGTATCGACCTCTTGATAAACAATGTGAATACCAGATGATTTTGCATCCTTCGGAGAACGAATATCAATTGTTTTGCCTTCAAGGGTAATCGTCCCAGCGTCGAGCCCATAGGCTCCTGATAGAATTTTCATCAGCGTGCTTTTTCCAGCGCCATTTGCCCCAAGCAACGCGTGGACCTCGCCCCTTTGTAGCTCAAAAGAAGCATTCTCAAGTGCAACCACATTACCGAAACCTTTTGTAATTTCCTTCATTTCGAGTAAAGGCATCTGCATATCCTCCTTTACAGAGGACCCCTTGAGGCCCCCATTTTTACTCCCCAGCTTCAAGCTTTTTCAGCTCATCTGTGTAACCTTGTTCGCTTTTACCCCAGCCTTCAATGTATTGGTCAAGCTCTGCAGTTGTAATTTTTTCTTCAGGCAGTGCATCCTTTGTTACGAATACTGGCTCTAGTTTTACTCGTTCTGGTGTTTCATCACCATTTAGTTTTTGGTAGGCAAAACGAACTTGAATACGTCCGATATCTTTTGGATCAACCGCCGCAGATGCAACCCATGGGCTGTTTTCTGCTTGAATCATTTGTAAATCTTCATCACTCATGTCAATTCCATAAACTTTAATGTCTGAACGGCCTGCTTGTTCAATTGCACGAACAGCACCTTTTGCAAATTCATCCCACGCTGCCCAAACTGCTGTAATTTGACCCTCTTCAGGATATTGCTTTAAAAGAGCTTCCATCTGTGCTTGTGTATCAAGCGCAGTATTAGCAGTCGCTGCACCAAACGTTGCAATTTCCTTTATACCAGTATTGTTGTCAAGAAACTCTTGATAGGCGATTTGACGTCTTTCCATTGGAGCAAATCCAGCCACCCAAATTTTTACGATATTTGCTTCACCACCAGCATCTTCCGCTAATTTCTCAAGTGTCATTTGCGCCATTTGCTGGTCACCTTGTTCAAGAACTGTAACCCCATCCACTTCCACTTCTGCATCAAACACTACAACTGGGATACCTTTTTCTACCGCTTTTTGAACTGAACCTTGTAGGGCTTCTTTTGTTCCGTGGTCAATCAAGATAGCATCAAATCCTTGGTTTACCGCCGCATCGACGTTTGACGCCATTTTTGCTAGGTCTCCATCAGATGTAAAAACAGTTGTATCGCCAGCAAACTTTTTCACCTGCTCTTCAACACCCTCAATATATTGAGCAGAAAAAGTTCCTAAGTTTTGTTGCATAATTAAAGCGATTTTTTTGTTTGCTAATGGATGTTCAGAATTTTTTACTTCTGTACTATCTGTTTTTGTTGTTTCCTCTGCGACTTTCGGTTGGCATCCAACCAATACTGCAATAAGTAGTAACGCTGTGAATAATAGTTTTGTTAATTTCATTGTGTTTCTCCCCTTTTTTGTATGTCATCCATTTTCATATTAAATGGCTGATTTCGTAGACATTGTTGCTTTTTGCACCGTTGATCTCCACTGCAGGCGGACGCTTTCCGCGGGCGTGGCTTGAGCCTCCTCAACGAAGTGTGGAGGCGGCTTGAACAGAAACGAGAAAATTGGCCGACTAAAGCGCCACGTCCTGTGGCGACGTCGGCACTAGCACATCCTGTGCGTCGGAGACTCCGACAAAGAGGCGTATTTTGCCTCTGAAGGAGGAGTTGAAATTTCTCGAGTTTCTAGCCGCTGCAACTGGACAGGTCGCTGTCGCGTCTGCGGGGTCTCAAGTCTCATGCTTTTCCCGCTGGAGTCGCCGCCTTCCGCTTCAATCAACTTGGTTTGCACTTCTTATAAAAGCAACAATCTATTAGAAAAGAGCCATTTTAATCTACTTACTTTTTAAAAAGCCACCACTCTCCCGTTTATGAGGCCTTTTTTGAAAAAAATAAAAGCCTCTTTCTCATCAGAAAGAGGCTTGAAGCATACAAAAGTCTTCGCACCTCTTATCTACCAGAAAGAAAAATCCTTCTGTTGGAATTAGCACCGTGCCTTACGGGTCATACCCGGCGAAAAAAACTCGCCCCATTTCACAATGGTATTACGGTCGGTTGCTGGGCGTCATAGGGCCAAATCCCTCAGCCTACTCTTGATAAGAGAAAAATACAGCAAACATATTCAATTAACTTCATTCAAATAACTTACTTGACGAGAATCATATCATGCCCAAAAATAAAATTCAATATTTTTATAATAAAAAATATTTTAATAGTGAAAATATCTTTTGGAGAAAAAAATTACGGTAAAACGCAATCATTGGATTTAGTACGCAATTGTGATCTTCTATCACGCAATTATCGAATTTAACATACGCATTTCCGGGCATCTATCGCGCAATTATCATATCTAACACGCAATTGCACGCCCACAATCCCATTTTTCCACAAAAAAACTAGGAGAACCAAATCTCCTAGTTTCCTATAATGCTTTTTCGTTCCGATCAAGTACACGTGCATAATTTTGCTCAAATAACGGCATTTCTTCTCCCGTTAATTGTGAAGCAAAAATGTGCTCACTTTCTTTTTTTAATGTTTGAAGCAACAGCATCATGACGGTTTGTACGGTAAGGTTTGGATCAACTAATTCCGCCAAAGAAGCCATTGTTTCGGGTTTTACATCTGGGTAAACAAATTTCGTCTCCGCACCTTGCAAACCTATATCATAGAACCGACGGATGATGTCTGCTCGTTCTGACCCACTTCCGGTCACACCTAAATAAATTTGCACAGCCACTCCATTACGTAAGCGGCGCTGAGAAATCCCCGCAAACTTTTTCCCATCTATACTTAGATCATAGCTTCCAGGGCAATATGATCCAACGATTTCTCGTGCAACGATATCGACTTCATAGCCCTCAAGCATTTTTCGAATGAGTTCAAGCATTGTATCGTATCCGCGGTTGATATCAATCCCTTTTTCCGTCTCAGGAAAAATGAGTGAAATGTTCAACACTCCCTCATCTAATACCACTGCTAGTCCACCTGAATTCCTAACAATCGCGCGATAGCCCAATGATTCAAGGAACTCAACCCCTTCATCCAAAAAAGGCAATTTAGTATCCTGTATCCCAAGAACTATGGTTTGATGATGAACCCAAGTCCGCGCTGTAGCTGGCGATTCACCTTTACCCACAAACGCACAAAGAGTGTCATCTATCGCAAACGATTGTAGTGCATCAAATTGATAGCCTAGACTAGATTGATCAATAATCCGCCAACTTGGCTGAAATAAAAGACTTTCGGTCATAAGGCATACTCCTATAATATCAAATGCGCCATGGCGTATTTGCGCCCAGATTTTAGGCCCACATGAAGTGGGTCATAAAGACGTTGCCACAGGACGTGGCGTTCTTAGTCTTTGAACTTACTTGCTCGAAAAGTTTCCATTGAAAATCTGTGGCATCCGCCGGAGGCTTTAACTTTATTCAGTCAGAGTTAGAACCCCGACTGAATTGTATACTCTGTTTGCATTCATCCCCCACAGAAGTAGGAGACTTCTGAATGAATAAAGTTAATAAATACTAGATTAACAATGAGGTTCTTAAAAGAAATAAACCCCAAAAAACCAGGCGATGCCTGGTTCCTGTACCGTCCTATTTTACCCTTAATTTACGTATTTAGCTACCTCATGTCGTGAGGTTTTGCTCATTTTAAAGGCAATCATTTGATTGATTTTTTTCGTTACGGCCTCAACCGTTGTATCTAACGTAATCGCCAATTCTTTATAAAATATTTTTTGTAAATAAAGAAGTAAACGACGGTCATGTTCCGACAATTTTTTATCGTTCATTTCAAATTCATGCTTTTTACAAAGCAATGTATTTAGTACTTTAGATATTTCTTCTCTATTTCCGGACGAAGCTATTCCAGAATAGACTTTATGACGCTCCGAACTGTTGTCAATCCACTGAATTCCTGGTAGCTTAAAGGATTCTAAGATTTCCTCTGATTCACTTTTATCAATAATTCCTTGCATTAATACTTTGTCATTATCCACTGGGTTTTGGATTATCAACGTGCTGTCTTCAATTGGGTGCATTATATAATAAGTCCGAGTCATACCACCGTATGTTTTTTCACAAATATCATCTATCTGGCATATACCCATATTCGAATAAATCACTAGATCACCGATATTAAACATGTACCATGCTCCTATCCAATGGATTGTCAACTTAGTTGACTTTATTTAATCATACACCATAATTCAAAAAATATCAACTTGGTTGACAAAAATAACATTTCCAAGACAAATAACCGACCTGTAAAACCTCAATATCCTGTATAAATCGACAAAAGTTTCAGCTTAACCCTCACATAAATTTTGTCAACTTAGTTGACTACATCTATTTATTTTTGTATAGTAATGGCGATTATAAAAACGGGAGTGGAATTTATGGACCCTGTACTTCAACATTTAGATTTAATCGACCTCTTAAGTGAAAGACATGGACAGCTTCGAGGGATTGCAGAAAAATTATGGAATGAGACCAGCGACATCGCGATTTCAAATTCAGAATGGTATATCATGTCGCGGATCTATAAAAGACAAACAACGATTGCGAATGTTTCTAAAAATGTTGATATAACTAGGCAAGCAACACATAAATTTATAAAAAACTTAAAGGCAAAAGGGCTAGTCAACGTAATGGATGTTGAAAACAACAAAAAGGAAAAACGAATCGAATTAACCCCCCTTGGTGAAGAGTGCTATGAGAAAAATGAGGAACTAAAAGCAACGATTGAAAAACAAATCATAGAAAATATCGGGGATGAACAAGTAGAGCTATTAAAAAAAGTATTAAAAACGGATTGGAACATTTGAAATTCAGACAATTGGGTGTGTAGCTGACGATTTACTGCCACTGTTTCAGAAATACTGCCATTAATCTTAATTTACTGCCGCTATTTCTAATTTACTGCCACTAATCGTAATTTACTGCCACTAGCAAAAATACACCCACAAAAAAGGCCATGTCCTAAAGACATGGCCATTCTCATTCTTACAACGCTTGCGCTGCTGTGATTAAAGCAAGTTTATAAACATCCTCTGAGTTACAACCGCGTGAAAGGTCGTTTACTGGCTGATTTAAGCCCTGTAAAATTGGACCAACCGCTTCAAAGTTTCCGAGACGCTGTGCAATTTTATATCCGATATTACCCGCTTCAAGGCTTGGGAAAACAAATACATTTGCGTCACCTTTGATTATGGAATCTGGTGCTTTTTTCTTTGCAACAGATGGAACAAATGCCGCATCAAATTGGAATTCTCCATCCAATACTAAGGCAGGATTCATTTCTTTTGCAATTTTAACAGCCTCTGCTACTTTTTCCGTTTCAGGAGATTTTGCAGAACCTTTGGTTGAGAAGCTTAACATAGCTACTCTTGGTTCGATATCAAACATATCAGCCGTATTGGCACTTTCAATTGCAATCTCTGCTAAATCCTGACTATCTGGTGCAATATTAATCGCACAATCAGCAAATACATATTTCTCATCTTCACGAACCATGATAAATACACCAGAAGTCTTCTTCACACCTTGTTTTGTTTTAATGATTTGAAGGGCAGGACGAACCGTGTCTGCAGTTGAATGTGCCGCACCACTTACAAGCCCGTGTGCTTTACCTGTATACACTAGCATGGTTCCGAAGTAATTTTCATCCTTAAGGATCTTACGTGCATCCTCCTCAGTTGCTTTGCCCTTACGTCGTTCAACAAATGAAGCCACAAGCTGATCGAACTCTGGATATGAATTAGCATCATAGATTTCCACTCCTTCAAGGGAAACACCAAGTTCCTTCGCTTTGTTTTCAACCGCTGCTTTTTCGCCAACTACAATTGGTACAAGTACCTTTTCACTTGCCAAACGGCTTACCGCTGTTAAAATGCGCTCATCTAATCCTTCTGGAAAAACAATTTTCATTTCCTTTCCAGATACCTTTTGTTTTAATTGAGTAAATAAATCGCTCACTCTTATTCCTCCTAGTATGTTAATAAATGCGTTTTATGTAAGTTAGGCATTTAGCCGTACCAAAACTGCCAACCATTAGGATACGGCTTTTTTCATCAATTGAAAACCAAAAAGCCTTAAAAATCATGTGACAGTATTATGACACTATCTTCAATTTTCCCAACAACCTGACAAAATACTCACTCTCACTTTTGTTCACAAAATCTCCTAAGGTTTAATCACTTTGCTATAGGGGAAACTGTGATATAGTAGTGTTGAATACATAAACATGTGATAAATAAGGAGTGATTGTAATGGCTGAAGCAGCACAAACGCTTGATGGCTGGTATTGCCTACATGATTTTCGTTCGATTGATTGGACGTCTTGGAAAACCCTTTCTAGTGACGAGCGACAAGCAGCAATTCATGAATTTCTTGGTTTAGTAGATAAGTGGAATAAAACTCAAGCAGAGAACCAAGGAAGCCATGCATTATATACAATTGTCGGCCAAAAGGCTGATTTCATGATGATGATTCTTCGCCCAACAATGGAAGAACTAAATGAAATCGAAAATGAATTCAATAAAACAAAGCTTGCTGAATACACAATTCCTACATATTCTTATGTTTCTGTTGTTGAATTAAGTAACTATGTAGCAGGCGAAAGCAATGAGGATCCATATCAAAATCCTTATGTACGCGGACGTTTATACCCAACCTTACCGAAGAACAAATATGTTTGCTTCTATCCAATGGACAAGCGCCGTGAAGGCAATGACAACTGGTACATGCTTTCAATGGAAGAACGCAAAGAGCTTATGCGCAGCCACGGTATGATTGGCCGCCAATATGCAGGAATCGTAAAACAAATCATCACAGGCTCTGTTGGCTTTGATGATTATGAATGGGGCGTAACCTTATTCTCGGACGATGTGCTTCAATTCAAGAAGCTTGTCTATGAAATGCGCTTTGACGAAGTAAGTGCTCGATACGGTGAATTCGGAGCATTCTTCGTTGGAAACATTTTAACTGAAGAAAAAGTACCACAATTCCTACACATTAATTAAGAAAAGTGACAGGCGCCCTGTTTTAGGCGACAAGCATAAGAAAAGCGCTGACAGAAGGTGCATTTTACCTTCCGAAGCGCTTTTCTTAGACCAGAGAGCCGATGGCGCATGAAACTAGACATAAAAAAAGAGAGGGACTTCCTCTCTTTTTTTTATCCATATTCATAATCCTTTTTCCTCGCTCATACAATGCAATGATGAATCCACTAAACATACCACCAAAAAGTTCTAGTCAAAATCCCAAAAATAATCAAAAAGTAGGAACCCATCTTTCACCTAAACAATAAGTTAGTAAAGAGGCTTTTTCATTATCCTTGTCTTCTTTTGTAGTGAGGTGAAAAGATGGCAGTAGTTGCGCACACGGAAGCAGATGTAAAGCTGTTAGCAAGGTTGTTACGCGCTGAGGCTGAAAGCGAAGGTAAACAAGGCATGCTATTAGTAGGGAATGTCGGGGTAAATCGCGCGAGATCTCGTTGTCTGGATTTTAAAGATATTAACACCATCCGAAAAATGGTCTTTCAAAGTCCTGGTGGCTTTGAAGCAACCCAAAAGGGCTATTTCTACCAGGCCGCTCGACCGTCTGAGATTGCACTTGCACGAAGGGTACTAAAAGGGGAAAGGTTTCACCCTGCCAGGTTTTCTTTGTGGTTTTTTGAACCATCAGGAAACTGTCCAGCACAATGGTTTAACCAGTGGAACGTGGGAAGGTTTAAAGCACACTGCTTCTACCAACCAACACAGGAGGATTGTCCAGACGTTTTCTAAGGCATATGCCTTAATTTAAAAAGAGAAAAATTAAACATTCTGAGGAGGGCTTACATTGAGTCAAGATAATCAATCAATGCAAAATCC
This sequence comes from Ferdinandcohnia sp. GQ5, assembly GCF_059759275.1. Classification (NCBI taxonomy): domain Bacteria; kingdom Bacillati; phylum Bacillota; class Bacilli; order Caryophanales; family Bacillaceae; genus Ferdinandcohnia; species Ferdinandcohnia sp. GQ5. The sequence goes on along the minus strand of NZ_JCAXEW010000030.1, from coordinate 3,449 downwards.
ATATGCTGCTTACGGGTTTAACCCGCAAAGTATGGGCCAGTTTGGGGGCTACATGGATCCAAACCAATTCGCATATGGGGGATATCCATTCCAACAGCAACAACAAGGAGGCTTTCAGGCACCACAAACGCCAACTTTCGCTCAAACGGGTGGGGTCGCGCAAAATGTACCGGGTATGCTTCCGCTTGAAGAATCCTACATCGAAAACATTCTTCGCCTGAACAAAGGAAAGCAAGCGACTGTTTACATGGGCTTTGATACCACGAACCAACAAAAAGTCTTCAAAGGCGTTGTTGAAGCTGCAGGGCGTGACCACATTATTTTAAGTGACCCTCAAACAGGCGTGCGCTACTTACTCTTAATGGTCTACTTACAATACATTACATTTGACGAAGAAATTGAGTACCAATATCCATTTGGTGGAGGCCAAGGCCTAGTCAATTACCCACCACGCTAAAAAAGTAAGGAGTGTCCGCGGACACTCCTTTAATCTTTCGTTTTTTACATATGTTTTGCGGCAGCCACTATTAATAATACCCAACCTAGTAAAAAGGCAACCCCACCAAGCGGTGTGATGGCACCAAGGATTTTAATACCAGTCACACTTAAAACGTACAAGCTTCCAGAAAATAAAAAGATTCCCACAAGCAAACTCCAACCAGCCGTTGTAATTAAACTAACTTGTGAAAACTTGTCCGCTAAAAAGGCAACAACAAATAATCCAATCGCGTGAAACATTTGATATTGGACAGCTGTATTCCATGTTTTTAAGTATTTTTCGGTAATTTTTCCTTCTAAACCATGGGCACCAAATGCACCAAGCGCAACTGCTAAAAATGCATTAATCGCTCCCAATATTAAGAACAATTTCATTTTCGTTCTCCATCCTTTTTTTAAAATTCGTATTTTTATTCTACCATATTCATTATAAGATAGGAGTAGGACTCTAGACCATAAAGGAGTTTTACTATGAACTACGAGATTATACCTATTGGAGACATGGCCCTGCAAATTCTATACAAGGAGCCTGCTTCAGACAACTTGCAGCGTCAAATTCAGCAAACCACGAAACACATTGAACAAATGAGTATACCAGGTGTTGTTGAACTCGTTCCTGCCTTTCAATCAATAACAGTTTACTATAATCCAATTCTCACTACCTATCATCGTCTTTTTGCTCAGGTTGCTGAGATTTGCGAAAAGCATTCCACAGAACAAAGCACCACTTCAAAAGAGATCATTGTGATTCCAACCTGTTATGATGGTGAGGACCTCGAGAATGTCGCTCGCAGGAATGGGCTCTCAACCGAAGAGGTGACTTCCATACATAGCAGCGTTGATTATCTTGTCTACATGATTGGCTTTTTACCGGGTTTTCCGTATTTAAAAGGGCTCCCAGCTACACTTAGCACACCGCGCCTGGCAACTCCCCGATTAAAAGTTCCAAAAGGGGCGGTCGGCATCGGCGGTGATCAAACAGGGGTGTATCCACTCGAGTCACCAGGAGGGTGGAATCTCATTGGACGAACTCCGGTACCTTTATTTGACCCGGAACGGCAGAATCCGTTTTTACTGAAAGCAGGGGACTACCTCCGCTTCACTCAGATTTCAGCACAAGAATACAGAGAAATTGAAAATCTAGTAAAAGAAAACCAATACAAAGTAGAGGTGAAAAAAATTGAAAACCATTGATTTAAATTGTGACTTAGGGGAAAGTTTTGGTGCCTATAAAATCGGGAAAGACGAGGAAGTCCTCTCCTTTATTTCCAGCGCAAATATCGCTTGTGGGTTTCACGCAGGCGACCCGCATGTAATCAATCAAACTGTACAGCTGGCGAAGAAATATGGCGTCGCTATCGGTGCCCATCCAGGCTTTCAGGACCTTGTCGGATTTGGCAGGAGAGCCATGGCCGTTTCACCAAATGACGTCTATGATCTTGTTCTTTATCAAATCGGTGCTCTTGCTGCATTTTGTAAAGCACACGAAGTAAAGCTCTCTCACGTAAAACCACACGGTGCTCTTTATAATATGGCCGCAGTCGACACTAACCTTGCAGAGGCAATTGCTAAAGCTGTCAGCAGATTTGATCCCACTCTTTCACTCTATGGACTAGCTGGTAGCAAGTTAATTGAAGCTGGAGAAAAATACGGCTTACATACGGTTTCCGAAGTGTTTGCTGATCGAACCTATCAACCTGATGGAACCTTAACACCAAGGACCCAAGGGGACGCAGTTATTCACGACAGCCATGTTGCAATCAAACAAGTTCTGCAAATGGTGAAAGAACAAACCGTTCAAACGACAACTGGCGAAATTATTCCAATTAAAGCTGACTCCATTTGTGTTCATGGCGACAATGATCACGCCCTCCAATTTGTACAAGAATTACGACATGCACTAACCAATGAAGGCATTACTATTAAGGCATTTAGGTGATTATATGGGACAACCGCTATTTACCGTCCTTAAAAAAGGACTTTTAACCACATTTCAGGACCTAGGCCGCTATGGCTACCAACAATTTGGAGTCGTAACAAGTGGAGCAATGGATACATATTCAAGCCAGCTTGCTAATATTCTAGTCGGTAACTCTAGAGAGGAGGCCGTACTTGAAATTACCATGCTTGGCCCGACATTACGGGTAGAAGCAGACGCAATGACACTCTCTGTTTGCGGGGCAGACTTGAGCATGACTGTGAATGGAAACAAAGCCCCATTATGGCAGTCGTTTGTTGTGTCAAAAGGGGATATTATTAAGTTTGGCAAACCCGTATCGGGAACTCGCGCATACTTAGCAGTGGCGGGCGGATTTGAAGCTCAAGAAGTCCTCGGAAGTAAATCATATTACGCAAAGGCAAAGCTTGGGACAGAGATCAACGATGGTGATATTATTTACGGTTCTGTTGATACTCTTCGAAAAAATACAGGACTCTCGCACTACCTTGTTCCAACCTTTGATAAAGGGGTAACCGTTCGCGCAATTTTAGGGCCACACCAGGATTATTTTACCGAGAGTTCCATCGAACAGTTTTTTAGCGACACCTTTCAGGCCCTTCAAGGGGACCGGATGGGGTATAGATTAAAGGGGACAAAACCCTTGCAGCATAAAGAAAGGGCCGAAATTGCATCCGACGCAATCCCTCTTGGTGGTATTCAAGTTCCAAGTAGCGGCGAGCCCATCATCCTTTTAGCAGACCGGCAAACAACAGGGGGCTATCCTCGAATCGCAACGATCATTGCCGCCGATACTTATAAAATCGCCCAGCTACCGCCTGGTGGAACGATTCGATTTGAGCGCTGCAGCATTGAAACTGCCCATCAACTCTATAAAAAAAGAGAGAACTTTCTCAAAAACCTCCAATGGTGATGCACCTTGGGGGTATTTTTTTGCCTCATACTTTGATATCGGACACAATTTTACAGATATCGGACAAAGAAAGAATTTTAT
>NZ_JCAXEW010000003.1:0-343707 GCF_059759275.1 Ferdinandcohnia sp. GQ5 | reverse complement strand
CTGTCGCCCAGAAGCGACTTTTCTAATATAACATTTTTAATTTTGAGTGTCAATTCTTTTTTTAAAAAGTTTTATATCACTCATTCAATTTCTGTGTCGCTTGTTTTAGCGACAAGAATTAATATACCATCTCTTTTAACCTTTTTCAATACCTTTTTTTAAAAAGTTTTAAGGATTTTTTAAAATGAACTATCTTCTCTTTTCTCTATTAATTCATCATGTGATAAAGCCATAATTATTATACAAGAAATAGTTTTAGGATGAAATACTTTTTATAAGTATTAGTAAAGCTGGTTCTATTAAGTTTTTCAAACCATCTATGTCCTCTATTATTTTATTCATATTTACTAGAATGACTCATATATTTTATTAATAGTAATGGAATTGGAAGGAGGAAAGGTTTTGATTTTTGACTTTTTGCAAGCAGTAGGAATGTTTTTATCATTGGCTATGTGCTTATTTTTGTTTTCATTCGTATATATTGAAGGCTTGAGAATAAGTAATAATGAAGGAAGAATCGAGGCCAGCACTTTTATCACTTTTGTTTCGTCTATCATTATGGCCTTCGTTTTTAGCTTTTTTGCTAGTTCATTTTATTAATTTCAGATTTTAATCTGGCATTCCATTCTTTTGGATGTCAGTTTTTTATGTTTATTCTTCTCTCATATGCATTATTTGGTAAAAGTTGAAAATACTAGACCTATGAATATAATGGCTTGGAGGAAGAGGAATGAAGAAGTTATTGCTAATTGGGGTTATTTTTTTATTCCAGTTTTCGTTTTTATCTAATGTTGTGTTTGCTGTGGTAACCCCTGAGGGATTAAAAGATTATACTTCAAAAACAGGTTTTACTGAGAGTGACCTTGAGGATTATTTAGCAATTTATGATTTGTCCGTAAAGGATTTTGAGACTGTTGATGAATTGGTTTCCTATTTAGGCGAACCTGTTAACAAAGAGACCATCCAGACTCTATTATCAAAACATAATTTAAATGAGGATGAGTTACAGCATATCCTCGGTGGTTTTGGGGAGTCAATCCATGATTATTTATTTATTAAGGACCTCGAAACTACGGTTAACTTCTATTTAAATCATGCTGAGGTAATAGTAGAGGCAGAGCGGATGCTCTCAGAAATTGGATTAACGGAAGATGAAATTGATGGTTTATTTCTTCATTTTTTAAGTCTAAATGATATGAATCTTGAGGAAAATATGAAGTCTCTTAGTTCTAATTTAGAGCAATATTTCTCCTATAATAGCGCAGAGGGATTATCGGCAGAGCAGCAAAAAGAACTTCTCGTGATGTATGATAAAATGATTGAAATCTTTGAATTACAGCCCCGGTACTATCTATTAAAAGATGGTGTTAAGGAAGCTGTAGCATATAATAAGCTTCTCGAGAAAAGTTCACTTGATGGTGCAGAGCTTTTAGTTGAACTTTATCGGACAAATGATGAGTATTTGCTGGATCTTAAGGTTTCCGAGGATATGCTAGCTTCTGACTTTATCCTTGTACGTGGAGAAAAGTTACTTACGGTAGCAACTCTGGCTACAGAGATGAGTGTAAAAGTTCAGGGGAATAAGCTTCCTACAACGGCTAGTCCTTATTCCAATCTACTATTAATTGGGGCTTTATTAATAGTGATGGGAATCGGCTCCGTTTTTATGACTCGAAAATTCACTTAAAAATGAAGCCATGTCTACGCCCATAGACATGGCTTTTCTTTACCCAACACTTTGCTCCGATAGTTGAACCCGCTGTTTTTTCTTCCTTTCACCTATGGAGTATAGCCAAATACCCAGTATTATAATGACTCCTCCGAATATCTGTGTATGGATGATTTTTTCTGAAAGGATAAAATATGCTAGTATCGCAGCACCAACTGGTTCAAATAGGATACTTACCGAAATGGTTGAGGTACTTACCCATTTTAATGACCAATTGAAAAGATTATGACCGAGTAAAGTTGGTACAATTGCTAGTAGTAAAAAGTACATCCAATCTTGGCCTGCATATCCACCTAATGGATATTTGAGGATTACTACATATAAGAATAAGGTAATTGTACTTATACTGTAGACAACGAATGTATAGGTGACAAGCGTTAGGCGTTTTCGTACTGTTTGCCCAAATAATAGATAGGCTGTAACCATTATGCAGGAAACAATCGCTAAAAAGTCTCCATATAACGCACTCCCACTTATTTGGAAATCACCCCAACTAATAATGATGCTACCACATAAAGCTAAACAAGTACTTAAAATAGCACCTAAGCCTATTTTTTCTTTAAACAAGAAATAAGTTCCGATAAAAGCAAAGACAGGCTGCATTGTCACGAGAACAGTCGAGCTAGTTACAGATGTGTAGTTAAGTGATTCAAACCATAGTATGAAATGTAGAGCTAAAAATACCCCTGAGATACTAGAAAAGAGCCAATCTCTTTTCTTTATCACCTTCAGTTCATTTCTATATTTCCATAAAAAAACAGGAAGCATCAGCAGAACTGTAAAAAATAGCCGGTAAAACGCGATAACGGGTGCAGGAGCATTTGCTAATTTAACAAAAATAGCCGAGGTGGAAACCGCAACAGCACCAATGGCCAATACTAAGTATGGATTTATTTTCGGTTGATTCATGTTTGTCCCTTCATTCCTTATATAATCTTATAATCTTATTCAGTATATAAGATAAATACCAAAAAAGGATAGAAGAAATTCTACCCTTTTTTAATGCAATGAAGATTCAGTAATTTGCTCATAGTTTTTTAAGTTATATGCAGAAATTTTTGTCGGCGAAATGGCATATAAAGTATCTTCGATGGTAAGGACTCGTTGAATCTCACCTTCCCATGTTTCATATGGGCCAGGAACGTCATGTGAGAGCTTTGCTCTTAATTCAATTCCTTCTAAATTGATATCGTACACATAAGCTCCCTGAAATTCGAAGCTTTGCTCGTAGTGTTTTCCTTCTATATTTTGAAAAACAGTAATAGGGAATGCAAAAATTCCTTTTTCCTTATTAAATAAAAGAGCTTTATGATCATAATTTAAAGGCGAGTATGTTCCTCTACCACCAATGATTTCGGTAAATTTCTCCTTTGGAGCATTCACATCTCGAATATCAAATAAAGAAATCTTGATCCCATCGGTATACACCCTTGGTTCACCTGTACTTGTTTTATCAGCGACAACCTTTGTGTCATGACCAAAGCTTATTATATGGTTTTCATCATACGGATGAAGATAATTACTAAACCCTGGTATTTTCAACTCACCTAGTACCTTTGGTTTTTTGGGATTGCTAGCATCAATCACAAACAATGGATCGACTTGTTTAAAGGTGACAATATAGATCCGTTCCCCCATAAATCTTGCAGAATAAATTCGTTCTCCTCGAGCTAAATCACTTAAGGAACCAATTTGCTTTAAATTCTCATCATAAATATACAAATTATTCGCTGAAGGTTTGTTGGCATTCCAAGTATCTCCTTTCGTTGTAGCTACCCGGAAAGTACCTTTGAACTCATCCATTGAAAATTGATTTAAAATCGTTCCTGGTACTTCAGTCGAACTATGGAATTCGACTTTGTCCTTTTCCACTGAGAATTTATACAAGCTCGTATTAGGAGAGTTATCAGCCCCACCCTCCATAAAAGGTACGGCATAGTAGTTTGAAACCGCAATATAAATGTTCTCCTTTGACATGTACATTTGATTTCCACTACCTATATATGAAGTAATCGTGGCTTCTTTTTTAGGCTCATTCAAATCGAATGCCGCAATTAAAGTGAAATTAGTTTCTTTTGACCCTGGTATATATTTAATGCTTTCATATGGGATCAGCGTGCTTTCATCTTTTAGTGCTGTATCAGAAAAACGTGGCCTTAATTCAACCTCATCGGCCCTCATGTCTTCCATTATCCAATAATTTGGATAATGATTAGATACTAAATATACGTAGCTGTCTACTCTCCGTGATGTTACATGATTGCCTTCCACTTCTACCCTGCGTATTTCCTCGGGATTACTTGGATCATTTATGTCATAAATAATGGCTGTTGTAGCTTCAAAATGTCTAGGAGGGTATATCATCTTTCGCTGATTTGGATTTACTTTAGGTGTACTATCACGGAATGTATACCCAATTACCACGAGCTGGTCTTCATACAAAAATAATTGGCTTGGTGAAAATGAGTGTGTGAATGGTATGGATTTTATTAAAGACATTTCCTTTGCAGGTGCTGCTTTAATGATATTGAGCTTTCCATCAATGATTTGAAATATATGTTTTCCATCTGTTTTTACAATGTCTGCTTCATCAACACCCTGAACCTGTGTATTCGTTTCTGAATGATCATTTCCCCCTTCAGTGGCTTGATCAACTGCAGAAGATTCATTCGTTACAGACATATCTTCCCTAGCGGTGTCCCTTCCGAAAATACTAAACCTTCTATTCCGTTTTTCTTCCTTTAGTGCTTCCCGAAATATCTCTTGGAGTTTTTCTTTTGTAACGGGTTGGATTTCAGTATCCACTTGGCTGACGATGGCTGGTTTTGAAGCCGTAAAAAATAAAGTCATGGCCGTGATTATAATAACTGAAGCAAGATAAATGAACCATCTTTTCTTCATCCATTTCACCCCTTTTCCACTTAGACGAAACTTGGAAAGAAATGTTACATAAAAGAAATGCTGAAGGCACCCTTCTGCCTTTCGAAGTAATTGGCTTATACCAGAGAGCCAATAGCGCCTAAATCTAGAAAAAAAGAAAACCCTCTATACCGAAGGTTCTCCTAATTTTGTATATTGATTTAATAATAACTCAAACACGCGTAGCATTCTTACTATTTTCTTTTCATCGTGACTGCTTATGCAGGAGATTTGAATCCATCTCTTTTCTTGTAAATAGCTGCTTTCATAGTGAAGGTAATACCCCTGAAGTGCCATATCATCTCCAAAGTCCTTTGAAGAAATATGCTTTGGTAGTAATACCGTCATGATTGCAGGTGACGAAGATTCTTGTGGTGTTAAAATTTGTAAACCAAGACCTTCAAGATATTCACGAATCAACTTGTATCTTGTTTTTATTTCAGAATAAAATTCATCTTTTTCATATTTATTAAGAGCTTGATTTAATGCCTCTAGCAAGTTCGAGGAATGGGAATATGGAATACTTTGATTAATGGCATACATTCCGAGATCTAAATATCTTGGAATTGTCTGATTTGGCTCGATTTCATGATTATGGAAGACAAATGAGAGTCCAGTGTAGCCACCAATTGCTTTCCCGCTCACACCTGATGCTAAATATATATCCTTGAAATCAAGTTTAACTGCTCCAATTGTACTAATACAATCCAAACATAGCTTGATATTGTTCATCATGCAGATTTCTTTTAAATTTTCATAGTTTATGAGCATACCTGTAGAGGTTTCGCTATGGACACTCCAAAGCCATGTATACTCACCTTTTTCAAGTTCACTCTGAATATCAGCCTCTGTAAGAGGGGTTCCCCATGTTTTTTCTAATCTTGTAAAAGTTAAACCAGCTCGATTTGCATGATCAATTAATCTTGAACCAAACTCTCCATTGCTAATTATTAGGCCTTTACCCCCTAATACAGATAGCTGAGCAGCAATAACATCATTTGCTAAAGTACCAGATCCAACTAAAATTTCGGCATGCTTTGAGTTTGTCATTTTACATAATTTCTCTCTTACAGACTTCATTTGAAACAAAAATTCGTTCGAACGGTGGGAAATTGGCTCCTCTGCAAAAGCCACTTTTACATTCCCGCTTATTTTAGTTGGGCCAGGCAAAAAGCTAACAGGTTCTTTTAATATTCTCCCAGCCAAAGATTCATCGAAGGTTTGTTTTGTTAAATACATTGGCCAAAACGATGCAGTTGACGTCCCAGTTAGAGATGCGAATGGTTTGAATCCCAATTGACGATATAATTTTTCTTGTCTTGTTGTTCCAGAGATTAAGGCGACATCATAGCCTTCTTTCAAGCAATAATTAGACATAAGCTGGGCAAGACCGAAGAAAATCCTCCCATTATTACGATATTCTTCCTCAACAGCTAGCAAACGAATTTCACAAGGACTATTTGGTTTAACTGGCAGTTGTTCATCAAGATTTGAGAGCTTATGATCAAGTGAAAACGGTCTGTTTGCCCTTACAGCAATCATACCCACTAATTTAGTATCCTTTACGCAAATTAAATACGTATTTTCATCATGGAATTTATCAATTAGCATTTTTTCTTCATTTTTTTCATGCTGTGGAATTTCTTCAACAAATGTTTTGTAGTTTAAACGATGGATTTGATTAAATTCTTGTTTTGTCCGTGCTATTTTATATACAAATGTCACGTTGGAATCACTCCGCTTATTTGTTTTTATTCAATAATTTTTCCTTTAGGTTGTCACGATGTGCCACTAATAATAGGGCGATTACAATAAAAATAAGGATACATTCACGGATGGAATAATCCATGAACCAATAGATGACTGGTACAGTTAGAAAGGCAGACATTCCAGCAATTGTAAAGCTTCTTACTATCAATAATAAAAGAAGGAAGATCCCACCAAATACTAAAAATGGTTGATAAGCCAATACAACTAATCCACCTGCCGCGGTTGCTATTCCTTTTCCGCCTTTAAATTTGAGGGTAATTGGCCAAATATGTCCGATAACGACTGCGATTAAAGCGAGAATTTGAATTTCAAATGAAAAATTCAAGTATTTTGCACCTAAAACTACAGCCATCCCTTTTAAAACGTCACCAATGGCTGTTAGCAAAAATCCCTTCTTTCCTAGCAATCTACCAGCATTCCGAGCCCCTACGTTCCCACTTCCGAGCTTGCGAATATCCTCGCCCTTCATAATCTTCATGACGACATATCCGGTCATAATCGTTCCTATAAAATAAGAAGCTAATACATATAAATAACTCACAAGTCCACCACCATTTTAGGTTTAATCAATTTTACCATTTATTTCTGGTTATTTATATCAAAATAATATGATTCGTTTACAGCTTTTTTAATAGATTATATGAAATTTTGGACAACCTCATGCAAAAAAAACGAATAAAATATTGTCTATTAAAAAGCCACATGATATAATTTTGCTAAATTCATACGGGGTTGTAGCTCAGGGGGAGAGCATTTGCCTGGCAGGCAAAGGGTCGTGGGTTCGATTCCCATCAACTCCATCATTAAAGTCACTCTTTTATTCCACATTGAGTGACTTTTCTTTTTCGATAAAAGCAGAACAGACCCGTTCAGTTAGGATTGGGTCTGTTCTTGGTTTAAGATATGCTCTCTCACAAAGTGAGCAAACTGAGCAAGCTCCTCGGTTCGTTGAAGCTCCTTGCTCATCACTAGTGATAGTAGTGAGCTCTCGATGAGAAAAAGACGTGGAAGTTTGTTATTCATAGCTTCTTCTTGAATGAAGTCCACTAATTGATGAAATTTTTCCTTTTCAGGTTCATTTTGATGAATCTTCATAATTGCCTTTTTCAAATCATTTGATACTTCGAAAAATTGATTTTGAACATTCTTTCCCCCTGCATTCTTTTGAGGCAACCATGTTTCTAGTAACTCAGGATTCAATAGCTTACTATTTGTCTTATCGACATCATCGACTAAAGTTATTAAGCGATCAACACAATATTGAATGATGGCTTCATGATCAACTTTCGGACCGTATGTAAAAAAGTGATACTGAAATGATTGTTGTAGCATTCCGGAAAAAAGAATGGCACAATCCAATAAATACTCACGTTTCTCTTCACCAAATAAGTCAATAAAACGAAAATAAAGCCATCTTAGTTGCAATAATTGAAATTGTTTTACAAACTGCTTTAGGTCTGGATCATTCGATACGAGCGCCTCTTCAATTAGTGCATAAAGTTTGTTTTGCTTATTTAGACGGAAAAAGAGACCTAGTTGTTTACTAAAGATATCAATATTCGCAAGGTTTTCGCCTATTAATAATTTATTCCGTTCTTCTTCGTTTTTGATTTGTATTGAGTTAAAAACGGCCATGAACAGTTCGCTTTTTGAAGAAAAATAGTTATAAAAGGTCCCCTTTGAAATCCCGCTAGAATCTAGAATATCTTGGATTGATGTGGCTTGGAAACCTTTTTCCATAAAGAGTTGATGAGCCTTTTCTAAGACATATTGTTTTCGTTCATTCATGTTCAATCCCTACTTTTGTACTACCATTTTTTAAATTTTATAGTATATGATTTAAATAAAGAATTCAAATAACATATGGAATAACTTTTGCAAATTCGAAATTATTTCAACAATTTTGTTAACCGCATCTGCTTCTACATTAAAACTTCCATCGTATTTCATGATGCTCCATGCACAGTAACAATTCTTCATTTATACATTTAATAGTAGAATAATTGATTAATCAATCATCCCTTGTGTCGAAAAAACCCGTCATGAATTGTCGGAATTTTTTACCAAAAGTTGGTTGATTACTAGTTTTAAAATGTTAACATTAGTATTGAAGGTGTTTTTAGCACCTGTATTGCTAGTTTCATATTAAAAAGGAGGAAGAGAATGAGCCAATTAATTTTTGCATTACGAGAAAAGGTTGAGTCATTTTTAAGAGGGACTAAGAAGCTTTACATCAATGGAGAATTTGTTGATAGTGCTTCTGGTAAAACGTTCGAATCCTATAATCCAGCTACCGGGGAAGTTTTAGCAACTGTCAGTGAAGCTGGACCAGAAGATATTGACCGTGCGGTAAAAGCTGCCCGAAAAGCTTTTGATGAAGGCCCTTGGCAAAAAATGTCCGCAGCCGAAAGAAGCCGTATCATGTATAAACTGGCAGATTTGATGGAGCTACATAAAGATGAGCTAGCACAGTTGGAGACATTGGATAATGGAAAACCGATTCGTGAAACATCAAATGCAGATATTCCTCTAGCAATCGAACATATGCGTTATTATGCTGGATGGTCTACGAAAATTGTAGGGCAAACTATTCCTGTAAATGGACCATTCTTAAACTATACTCGTCATGAGGCAGTTGGTGTTGTGGGACAAATCATTCCATGGAACTTCCCTCTATTAATGGCAATGTGGAAGCTTGGTGCAGCCCTTGCAACTGGTTGTACGATTGTATTAAAGCCAGCTGAACAAACTCCTCTTTCTGCTCTTTATTTAGCAGAGCTAATGGAAGAAGCAGGATTCCCAGCTGGGGTAGTAAATATCGTTCCTGGCTTTGGTGAAACAGCTGGTCAACCTCTAGTTGATCATCCATTGGTTGATAAGATTGCATTTACTGGTTCAACAGAAGTAGGAAAAAGCATTATGGAAAGAGCCTCCAAAACATTAAAACGTGTAACATTAGAATTAGGAGGAAAATCTCCAAATATTATTTTACCTGATGCTGATCTTTCAAAGGCAATCCCTGGTGCATTAAATGGGGTTATGTTTAACCAAGGTCAGGTATGTTGTGCCGGGTCACGTGTTTTCATTCAAAAGAAACAATTTGATAATGTTGTGGCAGACATGGCAAGCCATGCTGAAAAGATTAAACAAGGGGCAGGTTTACATTCTGATACAGAAATTGGACCGCTTGTTTCAATTGAACAACAAAATCGTGTTTTAGGATATATTGAAAAAGGAATTAACGAAGGTGCAGAACTAGTAGTAGGTGGTCAAAAACCATTTGAAGAAGGCTATTTCGTATCGCCAACTATTTTTGCGAATGTAAAAGATGAAATGACAATTGCGAAAGAAGAAATCTTTGGTCCTGTTATTTCGGCAATGCCATATGAAGACCTTGATGAATTAATTGCACGTGCAAATAATTCTGAGTATGGTCTTGCGGCAGGTGTATGGACACGAGATGTTGGAAAAGCACATTATATCGCAAACAACCTACGAGCTGGTACAGTATGGGTGAACTGCTACAATGCATTCGATGCAGCTTCTCCATTTGGTGGCTACAAGCAATCTGGTATCGGCCGTGAAATGGGATCCTATGCCCTAAATAACTACACAGAAGTTAAGAGTGTCTGGGTTGCTATGAATTAAAAAGAATAGTGCAATCCACAGAAGGCGAGAACCACATTGAGGGTTCCCGCCTTTTTTTAGTTAAAACGTACTTGTATCATGTTTTTGAATTTGCGTTTTTGGTAATTGGACCTTATATAAAAGATCGATAATCCGTGTGCTTATAAATTGACTAACGAGCGCAAAAATAATGATTTTCCAATCGACGATGATTCCTGTGGTAAGCAAAATTGTACCATTAATGGCAAACAGTGTTTTTCCTGGTGAAAACCCTTTAAGTTTTGAAATGATTAAAGCCAAAATATCCATTCCACCTGATGATGCACCCATTCGAAATAATATCCCAATTCCAACACCAAAGATGATAGAACCTACAATTAAATCTACGATTACATTTGATATTGGATTTGTTATCAATGGAGTGATCAGACGGATGGTGAATGCTGTAACTGTGACACAGTACAGCGTCCAAAGCGCAGCATCTTTACCAAGCCATTTAATCGCTGCAAATAAGAGACCCGCATTTAGTACCCAAAGCGTAATATCAAAAGGAGTACCCGCTAAAAAATTGACCAGTACTGAGACACTCGCAGCTCCTCCAGTTGGAATATAATGCGGGAATAAAAAGGTTGCCATTGCAAAGCCCTGAATGATTGCTGCAATTCCAAGTATTAGACCTTTGTTTATTATTTTCATGACGTGAGCTCCTATGACTAAACCAGATTTTATTATTATGGTACCATCTTTTATGAAAGTTAAAAAGTAACTAACCACCTTCAAATCTTGCTAATAGTTCATATGGTCTCACTCTATATGCTTCATATGGCACATAATCACCCTTTTATCGCATCAAAGTCATCAATCGTTTGGGACATTTAATAATTCCATAATAAAAAGACCTGCTTTACCGTAAGATAGCTGGTAAGCAGGCCTCTTTCTTTTTAATTAATCTTTCCAAATAATTTCACCCGATTTTGTTGTAGGATCGATTTCAACTTCGAAATCGTGTTTTTCATAAAAATAGATCAGACGATCAACATGGTCCCAGTCTCTTTTTGCGATATCACCTGTAATAACAGGGATGTTTTGTTCTCGCGCAATCTCCTTTAAATGATTCATGCAAATTGAACCATAGCCCTGGTTCGCAGGTCCTTTGATATCACCGATATGAATTGCATGATCTTCATCTTTGTATTGTGCCTGAAGTGAGAAATCCCAGTTACCTCTATAGGCTGTGTCACAATCATTCACCATGATTTGGCAACGATTTCCATCATCAAAGGCAGATACAATTACCCATTTCTCATCCTTTGTTTGGTCAATACCGATGATTTGATGCTTTTTGGAGATTTCTTTAATGTTATCTTGCATACGAAAAAGCTGAAACTGTAAATCCTCTAAATCCTGTTTGACCTCTGACGGGCTCTTGTTCAGATCCTCTTTCATTAGCAAACTTTGAAAATACATGACTAACACCTTTCATTGTATATTTTTTGCCTTAAAAGCAATTTACTTCCATTTTATTGATAAAAATGGGAAATGTTTACGTTTTTGACAACGAACATACAATTTCTGATTATACTAGACTAGTACTATATTTGCAAACAACCTATACCATCTGTCATCTTTTTATAAGATTGTTATAACCTCTTTGTAACATAACTGTCATTTTACTATGTTAGGATAGTTCCATAAGTGGGAAAAAGGTCTTATGAAGGAGGTAGGATACTTTGAAAATTTCAAACCTTATACTCAAAAAACCAGCTCTTATTTATATAATTGGTGTTGTAATCATTATAGGTACAAGTATTTTCGCTACCATGCAGCATTCAAATGCTGAAACACTTGAAAAGAAAGACACACCAGCAATCAATCCAGTACAAGAATTAAAGAAAGAAAAAATAAATAATCAAAAACCGCAAGGCGAAAGCAAGCCTGTGCAAATGGCTTCAAAAAATTATAATATAGAACAGGAAAATACCATTACTGGTTTAGAATTGGACAAGCATTTAAAGGGAAATTTAAAGGGTTTAGGACCAAACTTTGTAAAGTCCGGTGAAGAGCACGAAATTGATCCTGTATTTTTAGCAGCATTAGCTGCTCAGGAAACCGGTTGGGGCAATTCTGATATTTCAACCTCACCTTGGAATAATATTGGAGGCATAACATGTATGCCCGATATTTACGCTGATGTTTTTGGTGAAGATTATCCAAACCCTGGTTGCCAGGAACTAGTCGAAGGTGGAACAGAATGGCAAAAGTTTCTTTCTATTGAAGATAGTATCCATTTTAAAGCAATCTATTTAAAGAAATACTATGTAGAGAATGGAAATGAAACAATTGGTGAAATCCAAACAATCTATGCTCCAAATCAAGCAGCGAATGACGCCACTGGCCTAAATAATCATTGGGTAAAGAATATTGTATCCATTATGAATAATGTTAAAGAAGATCAAGTATGATTAAGGTGCCTGAAAGGGTACCTTTTTTTGTTGAGTTAAAAAAATAATAATGAACTTTCTCATCACTTCATTCGTATTATCTACGGAAAATAAATGATAACGATAACGAATGAGGGGGCTCATTATGACAGAGTTTTTTATATTTTGGATAGCTGCATCAATTGGGGCAATCGTGGTTATGCCCTATCAGTTTAATATGTTAAAAGGAAAAATTGAGGAGGATGCAAAAAAGAATCCCACTAAAAAAATTCCTCCTACTCCCGTACTTGTTTTTATGAGTATCATTCAAAGCGTTGTATTATTAGGAGTATCCGCATTTATTGGAACATGGCTCGCTCCGAAAGTTGACTTACATTGGTGGCTAATTGATTCCTGGTTAGTTGGGAGCGCTATTCCATACTCCATTTCAGGGGCCATTCTACTGAGTATTGTGATTGGATTTGTTGCATCCATTATTATCATCGGTTTGGATATTCTTTTCATGAAAAAGATACCTAATGTTCAAATGGATGAACCTTCAAGATTTCAATCGTTTTTGGCTTCTTTCTATGGTGGAATCTCAGAGGAGGTTTTAACCCGCTTATTCTTGATGACCGCAGCGGTTTATGCATCAAGCTTCTTAGGGCTTGGAGATCTTTCATATTGGATTGGAATCATCTTTGCTGCCGTTTTATTTGGCGTAGGACATTTACCAGCTGCTTTTGGAGTTTTCGGCAAATCAAAAATCGTGATCATCCGTACAGTTTTACTTAATGCCATACCTGGAATTTTGTTTGGGTATTTATATTGGAAGTTTGGAATTGAAATCGCGATGATTGCTCACTTTACAGGGGATATTTGTTTACATGTCATTTTTGGACCATTGTATAGAAAAAGAATGGCAGGCTAATCACGAATTCGTGGGCTTTATTTTTTTGAATGCACACAGAAAGGTTCTCGAAGTAATACAATACCAAAAAGATCATTTTGGGAAGGAGCTCTTCTATGTATTATTATGAACCGTGGATGATGCGTTCACAACCTAAAAGGAACAATAGTACGAATACACATAGAATGAAAGTGAATGGTGAGGGAATTGTTACAACTGCGCCGAATATCGCCACCATCACATTGGGTGTCATCACAGAAAGTAACACAGTTACTGAAGCACAAAATGAAAATAACCAACTAACAAAAAAGATCATAGATTCTATATTAGCACTAGGGATACCAAATGAACATATTAAAACAGTAGATTTTCGAATCGACATCATATATGACTATGAAAACTCTAAACAGACCTTAAGGGGCTACCGAGTCACTCATATGTTACAAATATCCGATGTGGACATCCAAACTGTGGGTACCGTTGTGGATACAGCCGTTCAGAACGGAGCCAATACGGTGACGAATATTAATTTCACAGTACGCAATCCACGCATTTATTATGAACGGGCACTACAGAATGCCGTTCAAGATGCACAAGATACGGCAAGGACAATCGCCAAAAAACTAGGAGTTGCACTTCAAGAGGTTCCCCTTCAAATTAAGGAGCTTTCACAGCAAAGCCCACCTATTCCGTATCAAACTGCAATGTTTGCCAAAAGTGAGGCTGCTACACCGATACAGGCTGGGGAATTGACAATTACTGCTAGGGTGGAAGCGACCTTCTTATATACAGTTTAGAAATAAAAGGCACTGAATTCGGTGCCTTTTTCGTTCTTGTTTTAATCAGTTTCTATTAAGTCCCGGAAGTAATGGCATGCAGGTTTAATTATTAATAACTAATCAGCACCATTTCAATGTTATGTAGTTTTGAGTGTTTAAATAGATAAGTGGTATATTTTTTGGATTCTCTTATTGCTTTTAAAAAAAGACTCAATCCTATCGGATGAGTCTTATCTTATTATTTACTATATTGTACTTTAAATTCTTCGTATTTCTCAATGATTACTTGTGCGATCTCATTTGTCTCGTCTAACTTGCATATGTCTTTTAATACAAATGTGACACCTTGGTCTTGAATCATTTTTTGTAATTCAACTGACTCAGGATCATCCTTAACGTCAAATAACAGACAGGCTGCCGCTGCACTAGCAAGGTTTCGGTAAGACAATCCAAGCTTTTGGGCTTCTACCATCGGTTTTATTAACCTGTCATTTGGTCCTAGCTTACGGAGAGGAGAGCGACCAACGCGCGTCACATCATCATGTAAATGTTTATTCTGGAAACGTCCTAATATTTTCTCAATATACTTTTGATGCTCTGCTTCATGTAATTGATAACGTTCTATTAAGTATGATCCTGTTTCTTCAATGGTTGATTTAACTTTCTCATAGATAGTTGGGTCATTCAGTGTTTGATCAATGGTTTCTTTATCTGCCAAGTAACCAAAATAAGCAGTTACGGCATGTCCAGTATTTACAGTAAATAATTTTCTTTCAATAAAAGGTGCTAGATCTGTAACTTTGGTCATTCCTTCAACCTTTGGAATATCCAAGGTTGTTTCAACAATCCATTCAAAATAGGGCTCTACTAAAACATCTAGAGAATTCTTATTATCTTGTATTGGTACAATCCGATCTACTGCTGAATTAAAATAATATACTTTATCTGTCATTTTTGCGATTTCATCCTGGCTAAATCCTTTTTGGATATAACCTTTTAATAGCTCTGTTGCTGAGATTTGATTTTCGCAAGCAATTACATAGACTTTTTCGTCTGTATTTTCAATCCGAGTTTTCAAGCCCTTTGCAATTAAGGGAGCAATATGAGGTAAAATATTTGGACCAATTGCAGTTGTGATATAGGTTGCTTCTCCTATTACCTTGATTACCTCTTCTTCTTGTTTCATATTGTTTAATCCCGAAACATGGTTAATTTCTGTCACTTGAGGAACATCTTCTGCTGTTATGACTTTGTATTTTCCATCTTTATTTAATTGGTTGATAATCACATCTGCTATGTCAACAAACGTTACGTGATAACCTGCTTGTGAAAACAATGCCCCAATAAAACCTCTACCGATATTTCCAGCGCCAAAATGTACTACTTTTTTCACAAAAATTCATTCCCTTCCAAATTTAAGCTGTAAGAAGTTTAAAAATGTTTCTTCTAACTTTATACGTATCATCTTTTCATTTGCAGAAGAAAAGATCATTATATTTTCTTTATTTTCAACTATAGTCGTACTTACCATGCTTATAATTTCTAATTCACCATCATTTAATGTTTGTGGAGCAAGAAGCAAAAGAATAGTATATACTTCCATTTCCTTACCATCCATGCCTACTAACTTGTATGGGGAATCCAAATGTGCGATTTGAAAAATGAGTTCTTTTACACTGTCATGTCGGCAGTGAAAAAGAGCCATACTTGTTTGAGGAATCCCCAATCCTCCTTTTGCTTCACGTAGCTTAAGCTGACGAAAGACATCCTTACTATTCGTTATTCTTCCTCTTTGCTTTTCGTATCCTAGCATCTTCTGGATAAGAAGATCATAGGAGGACTCATTTTTCATCTTGTTTATGGAAAAATTGCGAAAGATAGCACGAATACTATCTTGACAAATATCTACTTCATCCATTAAAGCAGTAAGAGATGTCGGACTTTTAATTATCTTCTGTTGCTCATTTTGTTTCGTTGGATAACTAGAATGTTTAGTAATGTTTTGAACATGAGTGCGTAAATATGCTTGAATTGACTCAATGTCTTTTTCATAAAGTAGTGGATTTACATAAACATAGTCAAATTTTTCTTGTAGCGGTAGTAAGACAGTCGAGACAATGATTTGATATTGACTCCAATCCATAGTATGCATTTCTTTTAATGAAATAATATCGGTTGAAGTAATCTCTGGTACCTCTTTTTTAATACGACTAGCCAGCATCTTTGAAGTACCAATTCCCGTAGGACATATGATTAAAGCATGGATCTGAACTTCCTCTTTTTTTAATTCCAAAGCTGATCCGAAATGCAAGACAATATAAGCAATTTCATCATCATAAAATGGAATCTGGGTGAAAATCTTATTAACACTTGTGTGTACAGCCATAAACAAAAGAGGATACTTTTGCTTAATTTCTTCTGTTAAAGGATTAAAATGAGTTAACCCTTTAGTCATTCGATAAATTGTTGGTTCCATATGAGCCATAAGCCCTTGAAACAAAGAAAAGTCTGCAGATAAGTCAACATTCAATTGCTCAGAAACATCATAAATCAATTTCTTAACTGAGCGACTAATGAGGATTTGATCATAGTATGTATTCTCAGTTGTTACTATTTTTGAACCTCTAAAAACAGTTACAAAATTAGAAATTTCATGATCGTTTAACTCGATAGATAATAAATTTGATAATTCACCACATATCTTAATCAGAAGTGAATATTCTTCAGAATTCTTTATTCGATCAACATCTTGTTTTCGTTCAGAAAGAGTATGTCCCTTTTCAATTCTTTGCAAGGAAATACAGATATAGATGATGAACGCAATATAATCACTATCCGCTAATTTTATTTCTGATTGATTTATGTATGAATATACAATTTTATCTGTTGTCTTTAAGTAATCCTTTTTAAGAAAAAATAAGATTTTGTCATTTTGTAGCCTATCATTGGAAAGTAAAAATATGCTTTCAATCAGTTCTTTATTAAAATGAATGAGTAAATAACTAACCAAGGCATTTCTTTTGTCTTCTTCTAATCCGTCGATTTCAATTCCTACGCCTTTTTTACGATTAAGGATAATATCGTAGTTTTTCAACCACTCCATCAAATCATCGATATCTGTGCCCAAGGTTGTTATTGAAATGCCTAGCTCATTTGCTAATGGAGCTAGTTTTATGGGGCCATCTGCATCTAATAGTTTAATATAAGCAAGTAATCTTCTTTCTTCTATTGTAAAATCGATTGGTTTAATCTTATTCAATTCTTGAATCAGTCGATAAAAGTTTTCATTGGTTCCAACTATCGATAACCCGTTATCATTTTCTACCGATAAATCAAATTTCTTTAGAATCTTTTCTATGCTTTTAATATCTCTTTGAATGGTTCTGGTGCTGACATGCAAAAAATCAGCAATGGAAGAGATCGTATGATTTCCACTTTTTTTTACCATTAGGTCAACTATTGCCTTCTCTCTTGCTGTCATCATCATGTCCATCAACTCTTTTCAATCAAAATTATTCGATAAATGATTGAGATTCTTCATAAAATGGAAGAAGAAAGATGCATGTTGCATCTTTCTTGCTTAACTTAATTTTCAAATGAAGCTCCTATAATATCTAGGATTTCATCCGCTGTTTTTGCAGTTGCCATTTTTTCAACGTTTTCCATCTCAGAACAGGTAATAGCAATTGCAGACAGTATTTCTAAGTGTCCGCCATCCTTTCCAGCAATTCCAAAGATTAAACGAACTTTTTGTCCATCATAATCAATTCCCTCTGGAACTTGAATGATGGTAACACCTGATTTTCGAACACTCTTCTTTGCTTCATCTGTACCATGAGGTATCGCTACATCGTTCCCCATATAGGTAGTTGTTATTTTATCTCTTTCAATCATCGCTTCAATATAGGATTCATCTACATAACCACCATCTGCTAAAACCCTTCCTGCAAATCGAATGGCTTCTTCTTTAGAAGAAAATTGTTGATTTACGAAAATATTTTCTTTCCTTAAAACATCTTGATTGCCTGATGGTGACTGATCTTCTACCTTCTCATCACTAGGGGCCTCAACAACAACATCCTCTGTTTTTAGACGTTGGATCAATTCATCATATTTGGGACTCGATAAAAAGTTATCAACTGAAATATGATATGCATTTGGTACTTTTTGTTTTGCACGTGGAGTTAGTTCCTCTTGTGTAATAACAAGTTTTGCATCACTTGGAAGGTTGCTTATAGCTGTGTTCGTAACCTTCATATTTAATCCAGCTTCTTTTACTTTTTTCCTTAGAAGAGAAGCTCCCATAGCACTTGAACCCATACCCGCATCACATGCAAAAATGATATGGTCAATATCTTTAGATGTGAAATCTCCGTTCACGTCTTCTGCACTTAATGCACTTGCTACACTAC
Organism: Ferdinandcohnia sp. GQ5; assembly: GCF_059759275.1. Lineage (NCBI taxonomy): Bacteria > Bacillati > Bacillota > Bacilli > Caryophanales > Bacillaceae > Ferdinandcohnia > Ferdinandcohnia sp. GQ5. The sequence continues at coordinate 325,141 of NZ_JCAXEW010000003.1, read as the reverse complement.
TTTTCTTCCCTTTCATCTCTTGCATTTTTTGCGATGCATCTTCAATGCTTCCTTCTTTTGTTTTACTTGTTTTTAATATGATTGAAGAAATGAGAAGTGAAACTAGTGCTGCTACTACTACACCCGCAATATTAGCAAAATAGTTACCAGCAGGCGTTACAGCAAGAATAGCTAGAAAACTTCCAGGTGAAGATGGAGCTACTAAACCACCACCAAGAACAGATAAGGTGAATACTCCGCTTATTCCACCTAGTATAACAGCAATAAACAATAGAGGATTCATTAATACATATGGGAAATAAATTTCATGAATCCCACCAAAGAAATGGATGATACTTGCACCAGGCGCTGTTTGCTTAGCTGTTCCTCTTCCAAAGAAGCAATATGCTAAAAGAACTCCGATACCTGGTCCAGGGTTTGCTTCTAGCAGGAATAAGATCGATGCTCCAGTTTGTTTAACCTGCTCTATCCCAATTGGTGATAAAACACCATGATTTATTGCATTATTTAAGAACAATATTTTTGCTGGTTCAATTAAAATGCTTGTTAATGGCAGAACGCCTACTCCTAACATCCATTCTACGCCAGTCACTAACCAGCCCGTAAGGACACTTACTCCAGGTCCTACTAACAAGTATGAAAGAATAGCAAGTATGCCACCTAATATCCCGGAAGAAAAGTTATTTACTAACATTTCAAAACCAGTTTTTACTTTTCCTTCTATTAACGAGTCAAACTTTTTGATGACCCATCCACCAATCGGACCCATGATCATGGCTCCAAGGAACATTGGTATTTCTGCTCCAACAATGACACCCATTGTTGCAATCGCACCAACGACACCACCGCGAGCGTCATAAATAAGTTTACCGCCAGTGTAACCGATTAATAATGGTAACAAATATTTTACCATTGGGTCCACTAATGAAGCCAATTCCTCATTTGGAAACCATCCTGCTTCAATAAAAAGAGCTGTAATTAACCCCCATGCTATAAATGCTCCAATATTCGGCATAACCATGGAGCTTAAAAAGTTACCGAATTTCTGCACGCCAACTTTAATCCCTCTATCTTGTTGAGTCATTTGACCCACTTCCTTTCAAAATCATAATACCTATATATTAATCTTAGGAAGTAAACCGCTTTCAAACAATGAAAAGTAGAACTAATTTTGTCTCAGCTATCTATGCCAAAACTTTAATTAATCTGATGTAGCCTTATGCTATTGCCTGAATCCTAACCTTAATGTTAACGATTCCTTATTTTTTTATTCTTCTTTATTACTAAATTTCATATTTCATACATTAATTATCGAACAATAACCCAAAAGTAAATAACATTGTACGCTTTTTTAATCGAAGCCATTTATTTCTACAGTAAAAATAAAGAAGTTAATTCACCAGAACCGTATTTTATATAAATTTCTTATATCCTCATCATTCGGTTCTACTCCGTCACTTTACCATTAAATCTAGGCTGCTGGTAAAAATCCAATTTCGCTAGTGCAATAAGTCTTCAATTAATTTGATTATAAAAGTTCTATATAAACACAAAAAAGCAGTGTTATTTCTGAAGTGAAATACACTGCTTCTATACCTGTTTTTATCAATTCCTTTTTCAAAAGAGAACGTCCTAATATGTTAACAAACGTTCATATTATATTATTACTTGTTATTTCATTGAGTGCCGTTCTTTATATCTCAAGAAATGCATCTCAAAACACCCCTTTAGGACTTTCTCTGAGACAGAAATTTATTTATTTGTCTTTATCAACTACTAATTCGAAATATAATTTTCGTAAGATATATGTTTTATACGTTTCTAGTTTTTTTCGCTCAACTGGATGCTGGTAAATCCCTTTTTCTTTTAATTGTTTCACGTACCAACCTTTTGATCCTGGATAAGCCATATCAAATCCCCCTCTTTTTTTACGCTTGTCCTATATGTATGCATGGAAAAGAAAAAGAATGAGTATCAAAAAAAATTTTTATAGGGTTTGTAACCTTTTACAAAACAGTTCGTCTAATTCAATGAAGTTTTCATTTCTCTCTTGCCTCTAATTACTCTCTCATAATTAGAGGCATTTTTTACTTCATTTCCCCTATCATTTATATATACAAAGAACCTCTAGGGTGTCCTAGAGGTTTTTTGGGTTGTATGAAAGATTCCATTATGCAAATAGTATATAAAAGAGGTGATTGTGTGAAGAAGGAGACCCTTAGTTGGATATTAACTGGTCTAGTGATTGCTTTTTTTCTTTGCTCATTCTTTTATTTTAGTTCGGATATTTTCGCAAAATTCATTAGTGGATTTTGGGATTAAAAAAAGCTCCCCTTTGAGTAAAATGGGAGCTTTTGTTTTGTTCTTTAATTTTTTATGTAGGGAACCTGGAAGTTCCCCGGCGAAAACTGGAGCTTTGTGTTGATTCTGACTCTGTGAACCTAGAATTTCTACTTGGTGTCTGAAGGCCCTGGTGATTCGGACTCTGTGAACTATAAAATACTTCCTTGTGTCGGAATGACAGGAGAATTCGGACTCAGTAACCTGAAAACCCTACGGTGAGTCCGAATACAAGGGTTTTCTGACAGCCTTAACATGTAATTTGTACTCTATGTAAGAATTCTAGGCTCATTTACTCTGAGCACCAGTTACCTCTAAATCAAGACACTATGCCCGGATGATTCAGACAGAGTAACACCAGGTTACACCAACTAAACTCAACCGGCTCAAAAGACTTATGTACTTACATTTCCTCTAATTCAGCTACTGGGACAATATTTTTTTCATGCTCCCTACCTCTTAGGTGTACTGTGCACATATTCCCCTGCTCATCACAGCTATCAATCCATACTGAAGTACCTTGATAATGAACGGTTACTTCATTTGATGAAGATAAGATTTGCTTTGCTCTACGAATATCCATTCTACTCACTCCAAATTAATATTTTCTTCCCTCCAATAGTTTCCGAATTTCTAGGAAATTTATGCAAAGATAGCAAGTTTTTGAACACACTATATAGGAAAGGACCAAGGATAGGAGTAAACGTATGAAGCTTAATGAAAATGAGAAGAAGACACTTAGTGATTCGATTGATCGGTTAAATGAAGGCATAGATGTTGTCATTCAGTTATACAATGAGGCAGAAGAAGACAAGCCCCTGATTGAATTTGATCAAGAAGTTATTGAAGCCATTGAAAAAGCGAAGGAAACCTTTGGAGAAGAGGAGATTACTCGTAGGATTAATACAATTATAAAAGAGATCTTTGCCTTTCTACCAAAAGAGGAAAAAAAATAGATGTAAAAAGGAGTGGAGTGTTTGTTAACAAGTATCTTAGCTTCCTTTTTTAAGCGCTTTTTGATAGCCAAGCTCGTTGGGATTGTTTTATTAGTCATCATCATCTTTGGCTCCATTATTCACTTAATTGAGCCCGAAAACTTTCCAACCGTTTTCGATGGGGTTTGGTGGTCGATTGTCACCGCTGCAACAGTAGGGTACGGTGACTATACTCCAACTTCATTAATAGGAAGAATTGTGGGGATGTTTCTTATCTTTATCGGTGCTGGCATTGTAACCCGGTATTTCGCTGCAATTTCAACTGCAACCTTCGTTACCCAAAATGCATACCTTGAAGGCACGTCAGGATTCCACGGAAAAAAACACATAATTATCATTGGATGGAATGAACGTGTAAGGGAAACCATTTCGTTTCTTAAAGCTCCAGGTTCAGCAACTGAAATTTTGTTAATTGATGATTCCTTAGAAAAGAACCCGATGCCTGGCAATCATTTTCATTTTATTAAAGGGGATCCGACTCGTGATGAAACATTAAAACAAGCAAATGTTCAGAATGCAGATATGGTCTTAGTTACTGCCGACCAAGGCAAGGATGAAGTACATGCTGATATGCTAACCATCCTGACACTACTCGCGATAAAAGGGTTGAATCCAACGGTTTATACAATTGTAGAAATATTAACCACTCATCAGATTCAAAATGCAAAGCGTGGTGGTGCTGATGAAATTATCCAAACAAACCGGCTTTCAAGTTTGGTGATGGTCAATAGTATTTTTTCACATGGAGTGTCTGATGCATTACTGTCCATGTTGGTTGATTTAAAAGGTGTTAAACTTCAGTTTTTGGAAACTACTTTTGATTTAGTGGGACTGACTTTTCAAAAAGCGAGTGAAACTTTATTAAAGGAAGGAAAAATATTAATCGGAATTAAGCGAGGCGAAGAAATAACAATTAATCCTCCTCTTTCACTTGAAATACGAAAAAATGATCACATTCTAATTATAAAAAGTTAAAAGGGATTCTCCATTCGGGAATCCCTTTTACAATGATTCAGCTTATAAGCGTTTTTCTAGTTCAGCCTTCTTCTCTTCATAGCCAGGCTTACCTAATAGTGCAAACATATTTACTTTATATGCTTCTACACCAGGTTGGTCGAATGGATTTACACCTAAGAGGTATCCACTCATCGCGCATGCTTTTTCAAAGAAGTACACAAGGTATCCAAATGAATACTCGTCCATTTCTGGTACATGGACAATTAGATTTGGTACGCCTCCGTCTGTATGAGCAAGCATTGTACCTTCGAATGCTTTTTTATTAACAAAATCCACTGATTTTCCAGCTAAATAATTTAATCCATCTAAATCATTGTCTTCAGCTTCAACAATTAATTCATGACGGGATTTCTCGATATTAATGACTGTTTCAAATAAATCACGTCGTCCTTCTTGAACATATTGTCCAAGTGAATGGAGGTCTGTTGAGAAGTTTGCTGATGATGGGTAAATTCCTTTTTGGTCTTTCCCTTCACTTTCGCCAAACAATTGCTTCCACCATTCAGAGAAATATTGAAGACCTGGTTCATAGTTGATTAGCATTTCAATTGTTTTGCCTTTGTTGTATAGTGCATTACGAACCGCAGCATATTGGTAAGCAGCGTTTTCTTCAAGCTCTGATTTAGAGAAATCAACACTTGCTGCTTGTGCACCCTTCATCATTTCTTCAATATTTGCACCACTTACGGCAATCGGAAGTAGTCCAACAGCTGTTAAAACAGAGTAACGGCCACCAACATCATCAGGAATAACGAAGGATTCATAGCCTTCTTCAGTTGCTAAAGTTTTTAATGCGCCACGTGCTTTGTCAGTTGTTGCAAAGATACGGCCACGTGCTTCTTCTTTTCCGTATTTTTCAATTAACATTTTACGGAAGATACGGAAGGCTAGTGCTGGTTCAGTTGTTGTTCCAGATTTAGAAATGACGTTAATTGAATAATCCTTACCTTCAAGTAAGTCCATAAGGTCTTTCATATATGTAGAACTGATATTGTTCCCTACAAATACGATTTGTGGGGTTTTACGCTGTTCCTTTGTTAGGGAATTATAGAAGGAGTGGTTTAACCAATCAATAGCTGCTTTAGCACCAAGATAAGAACCACCGATACCAATTACTAGTAAAATGTCAGAATCTGATTTGATTTTTTCAGCACTTTTTTGAATGCGTGAAAATTCTTCTTTGTCATATTCGGAAGGAAGGTCTACCCATCCTAAGAAATCACTACCTGCGCCTGTTTTTTCATGTATAGAATGGTGTGCGACCTTAACCGCATCACGTAGATATGTAATTTCATGTTCTCCAAAAAAAGTTAATGCTTTTGAATAATCGAAACGAACATGTGTCATTATTAATACCTCCACCCTTTAATTTTCAATGCCTCTTTTCACTGTAACCAAACTTTTCTGTTAAATCAAGACCGCCGGCTTACTGTAAGCGTAACCATTGAAAAAATAATTAAAGCAAATCTTCCTTGGCATATTTGCGCCCGATTTTTAGGCCCACGTGGGTCATAAAGAAGTTGCCACAAGCAGTGGTGTTCTTAGTCTTTGAACTTACTGCGAGATACAGTGAAGCTTCAATCAGTAGAAATTATTCTGCCGTTTGTTAGTTGAACCAATCGGGCATTTACTGGTAGTTGCCCTTCATGGGGGCTTAGCACCAGTTAATTACAGAAAAAACTCCCATCGAAAAATAGTGGCTTCCGCCGATAGCTTTAACTTTATATAGCCATGGGGGTGAATAAAGTTAAAAGGCTCACACATGTAGTATGAGCCTTTTTCACAGTTTATAACGATCAATTATAGAGATGCTTTTAGTATTTCAAGCGAATCTTGTTTGCCTAATAGTTTAAAGCGACCAAATTCACCGAATACAACTGTTTTGTCAGCCATTAGTTCAAGGTTTTCTTCACCAATGTCGTAATCTGCCAATCTTGATGGTGCACCGATGCTGCTCCAAAATTCTCTTAGCTTTTCGATCCCTTCAAGTGCTACTTCACGTTCCGTTTTTCCTTCAGTATCGACTTCAAAGACACGAACCGCCAATTGCTTGAAACGGTCTACATTTTCATCCAGAACATGCTTCATCCAATTCGGGAATAGGATCGCAAGTCCACCACCATGAGGAATATCATAAACAGCGGATACGGCATGTTCAATATTATGTGTAGCCCAATCCCCACTATATCCCATGTTTAACATTTTATTTAGTGCAAGCGTTCCATTAAGCATAATGGTTGCTCTGTAATCATAATTTTCTAAGTCATTAATTAGTTTTGGCGCCGTTTCAATGACCGTCTTTAGTATAGACTCACACCATCTATCTTGGGTTAATGTGTTAGGTTCATGATGGAAATAATGTTCCAACACATGTGACATCATATCCACCATTCCATACACCGTTTGATCCTTTGGCAGTGAATATGTATAAACTGGATCTAATATTGAAAACTTTGGAAACACCGCAGCGCTTCCCCATCCATATTTTTCATTCGTTTCCCAATTTGTAATGACAGATCCTGAATTCATTTCTGAACCTGTCGCAGCTATTGTTAAAACTGTTCCTAAAGGTAGAGCGTCAGTAGCCACTGCTTTTCGAGACATAAAATCCCATACATCACCATCATATTTTACGCCCACTGCAATTGCTTTTGTACAGTCAATAACACTTCCACCGCCCACAGCGAGCAAAAACTCAATGCCTTCCTTACGGCAAATTTCGATTCCTTTTCTGACTGTAGACAAACGAGGATTGGGTTCTACTCCAGAAAACTCGTGTACCTCTGCCCCTATTTCATTTAATTGGTCAATGACTTGGTCGTACAAACCATTTCTCTTGATACTACCGCCACCATATATAAGCAATACTTTTTTTCCGTACTGGGGTATTTCAGTTTTAAGTTCTTGTACCTGACCTTTACCAAAGATAAGCTTAGTTGGGTTGTAATATGTAAAGTTTTCCAAAATTATCGCCTCCTGTAAAAAATTATGGCAATGTTACAACATGTTGTAAAGCAGTTTGCTCTTAACATTATCTTCTATTTTTCTTTATATATGTAAAAAAAGAGGCTATTCAGTGAATGCCTCTTTTTCTGGTTCTTAGTTAAAATTCGATTGTTCAATCCACTCTTCAAGCTTATCCTTTAAAGTGTTGAAACCTTGAGGGCTTTCAGCATTTGCTGGTTGTGCTTGTGCTGGACGTTTTTTTGGCTTAGCAGTTCTTTGTGCCGGCTTTTCTGGTGCTTCCTCAGTTGCACGAATTGATAGACCGATTTTTCCTGCTCCTTCATCAATAGATAAAATCTTTACATTTACTTCATCGCCAACTTTAACATGTTCGTTAATATCTTTAACAAAACCATGAGTTACTTCTGAAATATGAACTAAACCTTGTGTATTTTCGTCTAAAGCAACAAATGCTCCATAAGGTTGAATTCCTGTAATCTTACCCTTAACAACACTTCCTACTTCGAATTTTTCTGTCATGCTACCCAACTCCTAAAACTTTAGTTTACATACCTTTTATATACGCAATAAATAATTATAACACAGAATGGCCATTTATTCAAAAAAAGAACCTTTTCGCTTTTAGAGTTACCATTTCGAGATGAAATTATGAAAGAGGTAATATTTATCATTTCGATAATAGCGGGATCTGTGCGGTGTTTAAAATAGGTGATTATTGGAGATACTACTTTCAAAGGCTTTCTAGTATTCCCCTTTTGTATGTAGGACAAAACCAAAATTGGTTTTGTCCATTTTTTTATACAGTTTTTTATAAAAGATTGTTGTTTTTCAAGAATCGGCCCATTCGTTTGACTGCTTCTTGGAGTTGCTCTAGTGAGGATGCATATGAGCAGCGAATAAACCCTTCACCACTTTCACCGAATACATTACCAGGGACAACTGCTACCCTTTCCTCCATTAGTAAACGATGCGCAAATTCCTCAGATGATAATCTTGTTGCTTTTATAGACGGAAATGCATAGAAAGCACCGCCTGGCATATGACAAGTTAGTCCAATTTCCTGTAACGAAGATACAAAAAAGTTTCTACGCTGACGATAGCTTTTTCTCATATATTCTACATCTGAATGTCCATTTCGAAGTGCTTCGATTGCTCCGTACTGAGCCATAGTCGAAGCACACATCATTGTATATTGATGAATTTTCAACATTGCTTCCGAAATTTCCCTTGGAGCAGCAGAATAACCTAAGCGCCATCCAGTCATAGCAAAACCCTTTGAAAATCCAGATACCAGGATTGTGCGCTCAAACATCCCAGGGATACTTGAAAAACTTGTATATTTGCCTTCGTAGGAAAGCTCAGCATAAATCTCATCTGAAATCACAAGTAGATCGTGCTTTTCCACAATTTTAGCAATTGCTTCAAGTTCTTCCTTCTTCAACATAGTTCCTGTTGGATTATTTGGAGAACAAATAATAATGGCCTTTGTACGTTCTGTTACTACTTTTTCTATTTCTTCTGGCTGTAGCTTAAATTCATTTTCAGGTCTAGTGTGTACAGGGATTGGAACTCCACCTGCAAGCGAAACGATTGGGCTGTACGCAACAAAGGTTGGTTCTACAATGATAACTTCATCACCTGGGTCGACAATTGCACGCAATGCCAAATCAATTGCTTGGCTTCCGCCAACCGTCACAATAACCTCATTTTCAGGAGTATATTTCACCCCAAATGACCTATGTAAATAAGCTGAAATTTCCTGTCGTAGTTCAAGAAGTCCTGCATTTCCAGTGTAAGATGTAATTCCTGACTCGATAGATTGGATGCTTGCTTCCCGAATTGACCAAGGTGTTACAAAATCAGGTTCACCCACACCCAACGAGATGACACCTTCCATCGTTACCGCTAAATCAAAGAATCGACGGATTCCGGAAGGTTGTAATTCTTGAACTTTTTTAGAAAGGTACTGAGAAGTCATGGTGTCACCACAATCCGTTTGTCATCTTCACCTTGATCAAAAATAGTTCCATCATGTTTGTATTTTTTCAAAATAAAATGTGTTGTAGTCGAAAGAACAGAATCAAGTGTTGAAAGCTTTTCAGATACGAAAGAACCAACTTCCGACATCGTTTTACCTTCAATTACCACAGATAAATCATATGCACCAGACATTAAATAAACCGATTTTACTTCTTTAAAATGATAGATGCGTTTAGCAATTTCATCAAAGCCTACACCCTTTTTCGGGGTTACCTTGACATCAATCATAGCTGTTACACCTTCATGACCTTCAACTTTCTTCCAGTCAACGATTGTGTTATACTCCACAATAATCTTTTGATCTTCAAGTTTTTGAATAATGCCATCGACTTCATCAACACTTTTGCCAACTAATTTTGCAATTGTTTCCACAGGAAGTCGTCCGTTGTTTTCAATTATCTCAAGTATTTCAATTTCATTTTCCTGTAACTGCATAATGGTCACTCCTAGTAATTTGAAATGAATTTTTGTCATTTATTATATCAGATAAATGAATAGTATATTGAATTATTTTATATTCATTCGAAATTTTATGAGTTTTTCTATCCCCTTAGGTAAAAATAGGGATAAATCAATAGTGTAGGATGTGGACGTTTATCAATGGATACGATACAAATTAAAGGAGTAAATCTTCATTATGAGTTATACCAACATAATAAAAAGAAGCCCGTTCTTGTCATGTTGCACGGTTTTTTATCATCCTCATTTAGCTTTCGAAGACTGATTCCCTTTTTAGAGGAAGAGTATACCATCTTATCAATTGACCTTCCCCCTTTTGGGAAAAGTGAAAAATCGACTAGCTTTACATATTCCTATTCAAATATCGCGTATGTGGTATGTGACTTGATTCGGTCTTTTCATTTTTCAAAAGTGAATTTAGTTGGCCATTCGATGGGTGGACAAATATGTCTATACATTGCAAAGCAAGCACCTGATTTAGTAGATAAATTAATACTGTTGTGCAGTTCAGGCTATATGAAACGAATGCCAAAGTCTTTAATCTATTCTTCCTATCTTCCCTATTTTCATTTTATTGTAAAAAGGAAGCTAGCTAAGCAAGGGGTATTACATAATTTACGTAATGTCGTGCATAACCATGAGCTCATTGACCAAGAAATGATTGATGGATATACAGAGCCCTTTATGGATAACCGAATTTTTATGGGATTAACACGAATGATTCGCCATCGTGAGGGAGATTTACCGTCTGAGGAATTAAAAAAGATCAAGCATCCTGTCTTATTAATTTGGGGAGAAAAAGATCGAGTCGTTCCAATTTCTGTAGGAAAAAGGCTTCATCAGGACCTGCCTAATTCTAGTTTTGTTGCCATTAAGAATACAGGACATTTGGTTCCGGAAGAATGTCCTGAGAAGGTATCCGAATATATTTCACAGTTTATCTAGCTGTTCTAGGTCCAATCCCCTTTCATCACGTCTATGAAGGGGGGTTGGTGCGGCTTTTCCCACTCATTTCCTCTTCATCGCGTCTATGAAGGGGATTGGGTGCGGCTATTCGCACCCGAGTCCTCTTCATCACTCTATGAAGGGGATTGGGTACCTCTATTCCCACTCATTTCCTCCTCATCACGTCTATGAAGGGGATTGGGTGCGGCTTTTCCCACTCATTTCCTCTTCATCGCGTCTATGAAGGGGATTGGGTGCGGCTATTCGCACCCGAGTCCTCTTCATCACATCTATGAAGGGGATTGGGTACCTCTATTCCCACTCATTTCCTCTTCATCACATCTATGAAGGGGATTGGGTACCTCTATTCCCACTCATTTCCTCTTCATCACGTCTATGAAGGGGATTGGGTGCGGCTATTTCCACTCATTTCCTCTTCATTAGGTCTATGAAGGGGATTGAGCGCGGCAATCCCCACTCGTTTCCTCTTCATCGCGTCTATGAAGGGGGTTTGGTGCGGCTTTTCCCACTCATTTCCTCTTCATCGCGTCTATGAAGGGGATTGGGTGCGGCTTTTCGCACCCGAGTCCTCTTCATCACATCTATGAAGAGGGTTGGGTGCGTCAATATTAGATTATTTCCTCTTCATCACGTCCATGAAGGGGATTTGTAACAAAAGTTTCCGCTCCAGTCCTCTTCATCACGTCTATGAAGGACAAACCGAGAGAGCCAATATCCCTCCTCGTCCAAATCAGCAATGACCCGTACAAAACAAATTTAATAAACAAAAAAGATGGGTTGCCCCATCTTTTTTACAGTTCGCACGTTGCATTATTTAAAATGGCTAAGAGTTTCACAGCCATTTTCTCACACTCTTTTAGCGGGATGACTTCCTCAAAAGAGAATTCAAAAATAGACTGTATTTTTCTTGCTAATTTACTTGGATTATCAAATTGATGGGCTGCCTGTAAAACATCCACCGCTTCTGTTTCATAGGAACCGACTCCATAACCTAGTGGATCCCATTCTTGCAGCACAATCATAATTTGTAAATTGGCCTGTTGATTTTCCATAGAATCACCTAAAATTACTTCGTGAGATTGTTTTTGTCATGTTTTATTAATTGCTTCTCTAGTTCCTCAGCTTTCGCTTGTTCTTTTTTCGAATGCTTGATAAATAAACGGAACACAATAAACGCAACAATTAAGCAAATAACAGTGGTTATTGCAGCTGGAATATATTCTGTTTTATCCTCAGGGAAATATAGAAACAGGTTTAATACTGGTAAAAGCAGCATTCCTACACACCTTTCAACCTAGAATGATAGCTTTTTACATTATAACACAAACCTAAGACGTGTTATAAGATGCTTGTTCGAATTACGTCGGTTATAATGGATAGAGTTATAAATATGCAGAAGGAGTGATTTGAAATGTCTGATGAATTTAAAGTCGGTGACATTGTAACTGGAATTTATAAGACTGGAAAATATATTGGAGAAATTACAGCAATTAAGCCTGAGCATTATCTTGTAAAGGTAAAGGCTGTCTTAAAGCATCCAATGCAAGGGGACATACATTCACCGAAGGATGTTCATGTTCCACTTTTTCAAGAACGGAGAGCACTTGCATTTAACGAGCAGACAAATGTTCCAAAAAAGATGGTACGTCATTACACAGAGGACGTTCCAGAATATAAATCCTCATTAAGGGAAGCAGTGGAAAAAGCAAAAAATGATTTAGAAGCTGAAGGAACCGAATGGGCACTGCGCAGTCTTGAAAACATGAACGTGTTGGAGAAAGATTATTTTAAATAAGTCATTCCAGTTGAATTTTGGGCTAATGACCATCAAATTTATTTATTGGCCGTAAATTTATTTTATCGGCCATATTTTTAGCTTATCGGCCATAAATCACAATTATTGACCGAAAACATAGAAAACCTACGGATTAAGTTGTTCCGTAGGTTTTTCTTTTTTAGTAAACCCGCTTGGCTCCTACATAGTATTTGGACCAATACGTATTATCCATCGATACAACGTCTATTCCCTTTGAGGATGTGGCGGAAATAAATTTGTTATTCCCTACATAAAAGCCAACATGGGAGATTCGGCCTGTATCATTGACCGCAAAAAACACGAGGTCTCCCTGTTGTAAATTTGATTTAGAGACAGGCGAACCCATCGTATAATAGCCTGCTGAGGTGGTTCTTGGGATGTCAATTCCATGCCGTGCATGCATAAAAGAAACGAAACCAGAACAATCAAATCCTGCTGTTGTCGTTCCTCCCCACAGGTACGGAATTCCTACAAAGTTATAAGAGTCATTCACTAAATCTTGAAGCACCTGCTCACGATTTTGTGTTCCTTGTTCAGCTTGAGCAGTCCCACTCACATTTAAAACTTGTCCAATTGAAAGTGTATCTGTTGCCAGATTATTGATGCTTTTAAGCTCTGTCACACTCATATTATAAGTTCGAGAAATTCCATACAAGGTATCTCCTGCTTTTACAGTATATGTAGCACTTGCTACATTTTGCTGTGGGGCTTTCGCTGTAGTTCCTAGTTGTAATTTTTGTCCCACATATAGCATCGATGATGTTAAGTTATTATTTTTCATGATTTGGTCAACCGTTGTGTTAGCTCGCTGGGCTATCGAATACAAAGAATCCCCTGGTTGCACAGTATAAGTGTTGCCTTGTATTTGAGTAGTCTGAGGTGCAGTACCGATTACTTGTAGGGTTTGTCCCACATGGATGGTGTTTGAAGTTAGATTATTTAATTGCTTTATTTGATCAACACTCATGTTATAAGAATTAGCAATGGAGTAAAGTGTGTCTCCACGGGTTACCGTATACGTTGCTGTCTTTTGTGGAGGTTTGGCCTCACTAATTACAAGTGTTTGTCCTGGGTAGATCATATCACCAGTTAAATGGTTCAATTGTTTTACCTGGGACACGGTTAAATTGTATTGTTTTGCAATTCCATATAGTGTTTCACCGTTTGCAACCGTGTGTGTTGTTTGGGTACTTGCTTGGTTATTGCTCGCTGCTTCTACTTTAGAGGAATGGTGTCCTCCCACTAAAGTAATTGTAGCGATTACCATTGTCCCCATCATGACTTTTACGATATTCGGATTTAGGGTAGGGACTTTTTCTTTGAGGTACATTCGAATGCTTTCGTTTAGATGAAGCTTTTTTCCATGTTCCGGTATACCAATTTCACTTGAAAATTCCTCCAACTGGGGATCTATATATAAACATACAGTTTGTGGATTTTCTATTTTATGGCCAATAAACATAACGCATCCCTCCTTTTGAAATTAGGATATCCTAACGGGATGCGATTATTTTTCAAATCAATTGTAAAAATTCGACAGTGCTTTCAAATGATAAAAATAAAAACCAATTCACTTGATTAGCGAATTGGTTTTTTATAATGCAAACTTATTTAATACTTTCGAGAAATCCACTCGATCGCCGATAGTTGTTGGCTCGGGTCTGGCTAAATAGCGTTTATCATTTTCGACTAATTTGAATATATTAAAGGTTGTAAGTGCGTCATCGAGGGCACAATGATGTTTGCCTGTCCCTTCTTTGCCGTACTCTTGAACCGCCTTCCAAAGACCTGTCTGATTTTGGTCCCCAAAAAAGCGTTTATATTCCATGGACAAGTCCCTTTGTTTTCCTTTAAAAGGAAAAGGAATTCCAGCCCGTTGAGAATTATGGCGCAATACCTTCATATCCATATTTCCCCATGTGATGATGGTGCTAGATGAATGATTTTCATACCCTGCGAGCTTATTAACCAACTCCTGAAACGTGATACCATGATCGACTTGCTCTTGAGAAATGTTTAAAAAGGATTTACATCGTTCTGTTAATGTAGGAAATTTTATTGGTTTCACATATGATGAGTATTGTTCGATTATTTTTTGGTTTCTCACGCAAACAAGGCCAACTTCAATAATCTCGGGGTAAAATCCTTGTGGGTTGTTTTTTTTCTCTGGCATAGTAAATTCAAAATCAATAAACAAGTATTGATGCTGATTATCCACTCCTTAACCTCCTTTGTCATATCAGTCTATTAATATGAAATACTACCTTTACAATACAAAACCGACGAACATCTTTTAAATATTATAGCACGGTTTACTGCATTTTTCAGAATATATTTATAATATATATGCTATTTCTCCTTAACTATATTCAAACGGGCTTTGGGCCCGTTTGAATATAATTATAGCCTCCGGCGGATGCCATGATTTTTCAGAGGAAATTTTCGAACTTAAGATCAAAGAATAAGAACGCCACTTCCTGTGGGAACGTCTTTGTGACCCACATCCTGTGGGCCTAAAAAATCAGGCGCAAATACGGCAAGGCGTATTTGATTAAGTAACAATAATATTCTATAATATTTAGTAAGTCGAAATATTCGAGTTAAGAAGGTGTTTCCGATTCAAACAGCAAAGCGAAATCTTTTGATTATGTGGTTTGCCAATTTCTTTGTTGCTGCAAGTGCTACAATGATAATGCCATTTCTCTCTTTATACATCGAAACATTTGGTGATTATTCAGATAGCTTTGTACAACGGTGGGCTGGATTAGTTTTTGCAGCAACCTTTGTTACGGCTTTTTTTATTTCACCGATATGGGGACGTTTTGGTGATCGAAATGGCTATAAAAAAATTCTTATCATTACAGGCATTGGTATTGCCATTAGTATTTTTTTAATGGGCTATGTGCACTCTGTAAAGCAATTATTTTTCTTAAGACTCTTCATGGGTGCTGTGACAGGTTTTATTCCAACCTCCCTTGCCCTCATTTCTGCACAAACTCCTAAAGAAATTGCCGGAAAAACGTTAGGAACACTTCAAATGGGAAATGTGTCAGGCGCATTATTCGGCCCTTTATTAGGTGGATTGCTTGCAGATGCAGTCGGTTTCCAATATACCTTTGTCCTTACTGCAATCGTCATTTTAGGGGCAGTCGGACTCGTTGCTATTGGTATTAAAGAGGTACGGACCAATGAAACAAGTACTACTGCAAAAAAGTATACACGCAATGAGGTTTTAATCCATATTCTCAGACATCCTGTTTTACTAACTATTATGCTTATCTCAACACTCATCCAGGTCGCTAATTTTAGTATTCAGCCCTTACTTGCATTATATGTCACGCATTTAACAGACAGTAGTAATATTGTGTTTTTAGCTGGAATGGCATTTTCCGCGACCGGTTTTGGAAATTTATTATTCACGAGACAATGGGGTAAAGTCGGTGACCGCATTGGTCATGAAAAAATCCTAACATTCCTCTTGCTTGCGTCCTCGATAATGTTTATTCCGCAAGGACTCGTAACCGAATTATGGCAGCTTGTGGTTTGCCGATTTTTATTTGGTATGGCGGTTGGAGGACTCATTCCTTGCATGACCGCTTATATCCGTCAGGTCGCACCACTTTCTATGCAAGGCGAAGTTCAGGGCTATAATGTAAGTTTTCGGTTTTTAGGAAATGTTATCGGTCCGATTTCTGGTGGAATTCTTAGTGGATTTTTCGGAATTTCTACTGTCTTTTTTGTAACAAGTGGTCTCTTTTTAACCGGTGCAATAATCTTATGGCTAAGTGTTGTTCGTCATTCTCAAAAATCAACTCAACAAGCTGCTTAAACAGATGGCGATTGCCATCTGTTTTAATTTTATCCGTGGGTGTAAGCCTTCGGTGGATGCAACAATTTTTCTAAGGGAATTTTTCTAGCGGCTCGAAAAAAATCGGGCGCAAATACGCCAAGGCGCATTTGATTATATATAATAAAAGTATAACTTTTTGAGAGAGTGTTAGTTTATGAGAAGACAAACAGGATACATTATCACTTTTTTTCTTTTTCTATTGTTTTTGTTTGTGCTATTTCAATTGACTGGAGAATTAAAAGTTGCAAAAAGTTTTCCAGCTGTGCTGGATGAAAAAATCCCAATTAATGAAGTAGTGTTACCGCAAACAAGTTACATAACTGATCGAACAGGAAATGTTATTTCAGAGATTCACCATAGTGAGAATCGGCTCACTCTCACTAAGGACGAGATTCCGCAAATTGTGAAGGAATTGTTTATTACTATTGAAGATCAGCATTTTTATGAGCATTTAGGCTTTGATATATCCGGAATAAGCAGGGCTGCTCTTGTTAACTTACAAAATGATTCTATTGACCAAGGTGGAAGTACACTTACGCAGCAGCTAGCAAGAAATCTCTATTTAACCAACGAAAAAACCTATAACCGAAAGTTAAGTGAGCTTTTGTATTCGTACCAACTTGAGCGGAACCTTTCTAAAGAAGAAATAATAACATTGTACATAAATGCAATATATTTTCAAAATGGGGCATATGGGATTGAAACTGCTTCTCAGCTTTATTTTAATCAATCCATCAAAGATGTTTCACTTGCGAAAATTGCCTTTTTATGTGCCATACCAAATAATCCCTCACTTTATAATCCAGTTACGCATTTTTCAAATACAAAAGAAAGACAAGAGCGAATTTTACTTAACTTAGTCGATGCAGGCAAAATCACAAAAGAGGAATATGAAAAAGCCATACATGAACCACTCGAACTTACAAAAAAGGAGAACATGATCGACCGGTATCCTGATTATACAACCTATATTTATCAAGAGTTTGAGGAATTAATTGCTGAAAAAGAAGGATTTAATCAAAAAATAAATTCAATATCTTCAATTACTGAAAAAGAAAAACTGCAGAAAGAATTAGATACTAAGGTAGCAGAAATTCTTAAATCTGGGATCATCATCGAAACAGCATTGAATCCTACAATACAGGAAGCCGCTATCCATTCCGTAAAACGATATTTACCAAACGCAAACGTTCAAGGTGCTGCTGCAGTTATCGAACATGGCAGGAATCAACTTGTCGCCATTGTTGGAGGGAAAAATTACGAAAAGTTTTCCTTTCACCGTGCATACCAAGCATTCCGTCAACCTGGCTCAGCGATTAAACCATTGCTTGTTTATGCACCTTATCTTGATCAAACCGGTTCCTCTATCTCACAGACTATTAATGCAAACAATTATTGCAAGAACGGATATTGCCCGCGAAATTATGGCGGTGGCCAGTATGGAAATGTTAGTTTACAAACGGCTTTCAAGTATTCCTATAATACCCCTGCCGTTCGACTGTTTGAAAAGGTTGGGGTTGAGAATGGTTTCAAGTATTTAGATAAACTTAACTTTTCGAAGGTGGTAAAAGAAGACCACCATTTACCCGCGGCCATTGGCGGTTTTACATACGGAATGTCCCCTTTAGAAATGACAAATGCATTTGCAACATTTGCAAATAATGGTGAATTTATTCAAGCTCGTGGAATTACGAGGGTAACTGATTTACAAGGAAAGATCCTATATGAATGGAAGGAACAACCTTCACCGGTTTGGAGTCCTTCAGCTAATCAAAAGGTAAAGTCATTACTTGAGGACGTAGTAAAATCTGGAACAGCTAAAGAAGCGAATTTTTCAAGTGATTATATTGGTGGGAAAACAGGAACCACAAATGATGTAAAAGATCTATGGTTTGTCGGATTAACCGAAAAATACACAGCTGGTGTATGGGTTGGGCATGATCAAAACAAAAGCATTTACTATATGGAATCAAGCAAACCGCAAATTTATATATGGAAGGATATTATGAAGGCGAGCCAATAATTGGCTCGCTTTTTTAGATTGGTAAGCTAGCGATAATACTGTTGTATAACCGTATACATACATAGGTTACCGTCATAAAAAACGTGAACCAGCTTAGTGTATGAAAAAAGACTAATCCAATTAATCCACCGAAAGTTAAGGTGTCCTGAATTTTATAGACGAAAAAAATAAAATATCCAAGAGTTGCAAGTAACAGGACAATGACGATGCCATAAAAGGACTGGACAAAAGCAAGTGAAACCGTACCTCCAAAAAGATAGAAGAAGGAACCTACTCGGATTTTTGGTAAACTCTCTCCATTACTGTCCCTCGTGAAAAACAAAAGAGAAAGTTCAAGCAATGTATTCGAGATTAATTTTAAAGCGGCAAATATCATGAAATAAATCAGGAAAAACACAAAAAAAATCGCAAAATTAATCCAGGTTGGGGAGAAAAACTCCTGCATGCCACGGTAAATACCAATTTGCTTAAGTAGCTCTAATGTATTCAATTCCGTCAAAATCGCAAAAGAGACACTAAAAAGGATAATAGAAATAAGCGGAAAGTAACTCGTAAAATATGTATTCTTCATTTTCAATTCCTCATATCAATACTTCACTGTGTTGTTCTTTTCGATTTTAGTGGTAAATCTCTTTTTTGTAAATACATATAGAGTAAGGACTACTATTCTGAGAAAAGAGGGGTTAGATGAAAAAAGGGTTATTCTTTTTAATACTTATCTGTTGTTTTGCTTTTTTCACCTTCTTAAGTACGGCAGGTGCTTCTGGTGAATCAGATTTCACAAAAGCGGTTAATGAGAAATTGAAGGAAATAAATTATTATGCGGAAGGTTCTGCTGATGTGATTAATACCATTACAAAGGAAGCAGAAATTACAAAAGTCATCACCGCGGATGATCCAAGCACAGAGAAAAATGAAGAAGAAATTGATACGTATAAAGCAAATGTTGTCGTAGGGCACGTAGCATATAAATTAAAACGCGATAGCATTTTTTATATTCAAAAACATGAATTCTTTTATTATGATACAGAAAACCAAGAATTCCTAATGCTTTCAAATTTCCCTGATGATCAAGAAATCGCTGCACTATACGATGATTATATGAATGCTGGTTATGAAGCTGGTATTTCATTAACCTCGAATTTATTATTTAGTTTATTTATTCTCTTGGCTCTTCTTGGATGTCCTATCTTAATTATGATGTTCCATAATAAGGCTATTCCGGTTCCAATGGTAAGAAATAACAGTACGTTTTAGGATGAGATGCTTTTTGTCCCATCCTTTTTTTATTTTCGATGTTCAATCCGAATGTATTCACGGGGTTTGAACTTTGGATAGACCGTGGTTTCCTCAGTTTGTGTAGAATCAATTGTTTGTATTTGAAATTGCTGCTGGCTATCGATTTGTTCTTCTACGATATATTCTCTCTTCGTTTGGTCGTGAATCACCCACGCTATAGTAAACAAGAAGGCAAAAATCGCAATTGCCACAATTCCTTTTTTTACATTCACAAAACTCACCTCTTGCTACTAGCATTTATTATAAAAAGAGGTTTTATACAAACTTTTAAAAAAAAATGAGACATGGGTTACCCATGTCCCTCTTTCATTAACATTTAATTGTTAGAAGCCTACACTTTTTTTGGTTTCAATTTGGTTTCCATCCGTTTCTGTTTTCATCAAGAGCTTGATAAGTGGAGGCGTTACCAGTGTTGTCGCGATTACGACAATAATCGCTGAACTGAAGAGATCATTTGAAATGATGCCTCTTTCAATACCAATCATCGCAATGATTAATCCCACTTCACCACGGGCAACCATTCCTGCCCCAATACCGAATGAGCTTGATGTACTAAACTTAGCGACTTTAGCCCCTAATGCACCACCTAGAACTTTACCTACGATTGCAACAAGAGCTAATAGAATGCTAAACCAGAGGATTTCTGGGTTAACTTCTCTAAAGTTTGCAACCAGTCCAATGTTCACAAAGAAAAGTGGTACAAAAAATGGATAACTGAAGGTTTCCACTTTATGTGTCATTTCCTCACTTTGCGGTGTTAAGCTAAGCATTAGACCACAAACATAGGAACCAACGATTCCTGCAACTCCAAAGACCTCTCCCATATATGCGAATAACAACGCAACAATTACAGCAAATGATAGCACAGTTTGTGAAACGTTAAAGCGTTGGAAAACTTTTAATAATTTTGGTAATACAAAATAACCGATTGCAATTGCTAGGACAAAGAAGAGGGCGATTTTAACAAGTAATATTAAAATAGAACTGATTCCGCCTGCACCTGCTGCACCACCGGCCATTAATCCTAAAACGGCTGATAAGATAATAATACCTAAAACATCATCAAGGACAGCTGCACCTAAGATGGTAACCCCTTCTCTTGATTTTAACTTACCTAATTCCCGTAATGTCTGAACAGAAATACTTACACTCGTCGCAACCAATAAGACACCCATATAGATAGCTACGGTTGTATCAAATCCAAAAGCAATCGATAATCCCATTCCACCTAAGAATGGTAAAATGACCCCTCCGATAGCTACGGATGTAGATGCAAATGCATTTTTCTTAAATTCTTTCAGGTCTGTCTCAAGCCCCGCTAAAAACATTAATAGAATTACCCCAACCTCAGCCAATTCACTAATTAATTCATTCGGGTGGATGATTCCTAATAAGGAAGGACCTAGTATAATTCCGACTAATAGTTTTCCAAAAACAGAAGGTTGTCCGATTTTGGTACTGAGATGCCCTACCAATTTTACTGCAAAAACGATGATTGCCAATTCAAATAAAAAATAAAAACCACTAGCTTCCTGAACGGAAGTAACAATAGAATCCCAGATATTCATAAAATTATATAGTTAAGGCAAAACCTTAACCTCCTCCTTTCACACTGTACTTTATTACACTACTAACATATCACAAAATTCTATCTAAATGCTAGAATCTAAATATAGGACATAAGTTTGATAGCAAACAAGCTTTCTCAAGTTAGCTTGAAACAATAATATTTTCTAAAAAAGAACTATAAGCACTATTTTTACTATCATTTTAAAAACTTTTTTCAGTCAAAAAATACGTGTTCCTACATATTTAATAACAACTGAAATTCTTGGTAACACTAGGAATTGCAAGGCATGCAAGTTCTCACTAATTGTTATATACTCTAAAAAAGAATAGGTTAAGGGGGTACTGTTTTGTCACTTTTACATTTGGCCATATTATCTCCATTTATATTGGCTATCTTTATTCCTTTTTTACGCAAATATTTGCGAGGGATTCATACAGGTTGGTTTGTACTAATTCTACCTGTACTACTATTTTCTTATTTCTTTCCATTTATGAAGGATACGATGAATGGAAATCCGATCATTCGTACTGCGGAGTGGATACCTTCCATTGGTGTAAATTTCACTGCGTACATTGATGGTTTAGGACTCTTGTTTGCCTTACTGATTACAGGTATTGGTGCATTAGTTGTCCTCTACTCTATCTACTACTTATCAAAGGAAAAAGAATCCCTACATAACTTTTATGTGTACTTGCTCTGTTTTATGGGAGCTATGCTTGGGGTTGTCCTCTCAGATAATGTGATTATGCTTTATACGTTTTGGGAGTTAACAAGCCTATCTTCTTTTTTACTAATTGGATACTGGCATAATCGGGAAAAGTCTAGGTATGGTGCACAAAAATCGATGTTAATCACCGTGTTCGGTGGTTTATCCATGCTAGCTGGATTTGTTTTACTATCACTCATGACGAATACATTCAGTATTCGTGAAATGATTGCTCAAGTGGACACATTACCATCAAATCCACTATTCATTCCGGCGATGCTATTAATATTACTAGGTGCTTTTACAAAATCAGCTCAATTTCCATTCCATATTTGGTTACCGGATGCAATGGAAGCACCAACTCCTGTTAGTGCGTATCTACACTCAGCGACAATGGTAAAAGCAGGTATATATTTAGTTGCGCGCTTAAGTCCTATTTTTGCTGGATCAAGTGAATGGTTTTGGATTATATCAACCTTCGGAATCATTACCTTGTTCTGGGGCTCCTTTAGTGCGGTTAAACAAACAGATTTAAAAGGTATTCTTGCATTTTCAACAGTAAGTCAACTGGGGATGATTATGTCCCTACTAGGAATTGGTTCAGCTGCTCTTCATTATGATCATCTTGATACCAATATTTATTTGGCTGCAATAGTAGCCGCTATTTTCCACTTAATAAACCACGCGACATTCAAAGGAAGTTTGTTCATGGTTGTAGGTATTGTCGACCATGAAACCGGTACTCGTGATATTCGCAAACTTGGTGGATTAATGACCGTAATGCCAATTACATTCACATTGGCTGTAATTGGTGCATTTTCAATGGCAGGTCTACCACCATTTAATGGTTTCTTAAGTAAAGAAGCATTCTTTACAGCAATTGTAAATGCAACAACACTTGATATTTTCAATATGGAAACATTAGGTATTCTTTTCCCTATCATTGGTTGGGTTGCCAGTGTTTTCACGTTCATTTACAGTATGATCCTTGTCTTTAAAACCTTTACTGGAAAGGCTCAGTTTGAAAAGCTAGATAAAAAACCACATGAAGCACCAATTGGGATGTTAATTTCACCAATTATCCTAGCTTCACTTGTTATCATTTTCGGTTTATTTTCAAACATTCTGGCTCCAAGTTTAATTGAACCAGCTGTGACATCCATCGTTCCAAGCTTACTTGTTGGCGATTCAACCTATCATGTTCATTTTGAATATTTCCACGGATGGAATGCACCGCTCTTTATGTCAATTGGAGTTGTTGTATTAGGAACTCTTATGTTTCTCTCGCTTGCAAAATGGACAGGCATTTATAATGTCTTTTCCAAGCGTTTAACTTTAAACAATCTTTATGACAATGGGATTATTGGAATGGAGAGGTCTGCATCAAAGATAAATCGCTTCTATATGACTGGAGTTATTCGTGACTACTTAGTGATTATGTTTGCGTTCTTTATCTTAGCAATTGGAAGTTCGCTTATTATTAAAAATGCATTTGCTTTTGATATAACTCATGTTGCGCCAGTTCGACTTTTTGAAGCTGTGCTAGCATTTGTTCTGGTTGGTGGAGTTGCGACAACTGTTTTCGCGAAATCAAGGCTTACGGCAATTATCGCACTTGGTGCAGTTGGTTATTCAGTTTCGTTATTCTTTGTGCTATTCCGAGCACCTGATTTAGCGTTGACTCAACTCGTAATTGAAACAGTGTCAGTCTCATTATTCCTTTTGTGTTTCTATCACTTACCAAAGCTACACAAAAAAGAAAAACCAATGCGTTTTCGTCTTACAAACCTAATTATTTCATTAGGGGTTGGAACCATTGTCACTTTGCTTGCAATTTCAGCAAATAGCACAAGATTGATTGATTCTATCTCAAGTTATTTTGTAGAAAATAGTTATAAAAAAGGCGGAGGTACAAATATAGTTAACGTCATATTAGTAGACTTCCGTGGCTTTGATACATTGTTTGAAATTACCGTGCTTGGTATTGCTGCACTAGGTATATTTACAATGATCAAATTACGTTTAACAAGGAGGAAAGAAGGATGAAAACAAATGATTTAATCCTACAAACAGCAACAAAAATAACTGTTTTCATTATTCTTGCCTATTCCTTGAATCTCTTTTTTGCAGGTCATAATACTCCAGGAGGAGGATTTATCGGTGGACTGATTTCTGCTGCAGCAATCGTCCTTCTCCTATTAGCATTCGATATGAAAACAGTAAAAAAAGCCTTGCCTTTTGACTTTAAAAAGGTTGCGGCTCTCGGGTTATTAATTGCAACTTTAACTGCAATGGGTTCATTCTTTTTCGATGTTCCCTTCTTATCCCATACATTTGGTTACTTTAATTTACCAATTTTCGGGAAAACAGAACTTGCCACTGCTGTATTATTCGATACCGGTGTTTATTTAGTTGTTGTAGGAGTAACCATGACCATTATCCAAACAATCGGGGAGGATGAATGATTAATGGAGATTTTAATGGCTATTGTTATCGGTATTTTATTTACGGCAGCGACATATTTGATGCTTTCAAAAAGTCTTATTCGTGTCATTATTGGGACAGGTTTGCTAAGTCATGGAGCCCATTTATTGATTTTAACAATGGGTGGGTTAAAGCATGGAGCTGCTCCTATTTTAGTAGAAGGTACGAAGGCATATGTTGATCCACTTCCACAAGCCCTTATCTTAACAGCGATCGTAATTAGCTTTGGGGTAACATCGTTTATTCTAGTGCTTGCGTATCGCTCCTATCAAGAGCTAGGAACGGATAACATGGATAAATTAAGGGGAAATGATAGCGATGAATAATTTTGTAATCCTTCCAATATTGATTCCTCTTATGACGGGAATCATACTTATCTTTGTAAATAAATATACGAAAGCATCAAGAGTTATCAGCTTGATCTCAACAATCCTAACTGTCATTGTGTCATTAAGCCTTGTTAATCAGGTATATCATAATGGGATTCAAACTCTTAACCTCGGTGACTGGGACGCTCCTTTTGGAATTGTACTAGTAGCCGATATGCTTGCTTCATTACTAGTTACAACAGGCAGTATTGTAGTCTTAGCATGTACAATTTATTCATTCAAGAATATCGGGAAAGAAAGAGAAGCGTTCTTCTACTATGCGGCAGTACAATTCCTAATGGTTGGGGTACTAGGTGCATTCTTAACAGGAGATCTTTTCAACCTCTTCGTCTTTTTCGAGGTCATGCTAATGGCTTCTTATGTCCTAATTGTTCATGGTGGGACAAAGCCACAATTACGAGAATCCATTAAATACATCTTGGTAAACGTGATTTCATCTGCCCTTTTTGTTATTGCAGTTGCCTATTTATACGCAGTAACTGGAACAGTTAATATGGCAGATTTATCAACAAAAATTAGTCAACTTGGACAGCCAGGTATTGTGACTGTTATCTCAATCCTATTTTTAGTCGTGTTCGGATTAAAAGGTGCAATCTTCCCGCTATTTTTCTGGTTGCCTGGATCTTATAATGCTCCACCAACACCGATTACCGCTCTATTTGGAGCCTTATTAACAAAGGTTGGGGTATATTCAATCATTCGTACGTTTACAATTATTTTTTATCACGATACGGGTTTTACTCATACCTTAATCGGCATCCTTGCAGGTTTTACAATTCTAGTAGGAGTAATTGGAGCTGTTGCATACTGGGATGTTAAACAAATTATTATTTACAATATTTTAACCGCAGTAGGTGTGATTTTAGTAGGTGTTGCAACCTTAACACCGACATCACTTACTGGCTCGATTTATTATTTAATTCATGACATGATTATCAAAGCGGCCCTCTTCCTATTAGTTGGGGCGATGATTGTCATAACTGGAACAAGCAATTTGAAGAAAATGGGCGGTTTAATTAACCATCATCCATATTTAGGCTGGATGTTCTTCATTGCAACCATTTCACTTGCAGGTATTCCTCCATTTAGTGGTTTTATCGGCAAACTTCTAATTGTTAAAGGTAGCCTTGCTGCTGAGCATTATGCACTGGTTGCGGCAATTTTAATTTCAAGTCTTCTAGTCCTCTATTCGGTAATGAAAATCTTTATTAATGGTTTCTGGGGCGAAGCAAAGCTTAGGAAAGAAGAAGAAAAAGGAACAACAAAAGGACTGCTATTTCCGATCACTCTTCTACTTTCACTCTCAATTGCACTTGGATTTGGTGCTGAATGGTTCTATCCGTATATCTCGCAAGCAGCTCAAGATTTAACGGACCCATCCATCTATGTCCAAGCTGTCTTAAAGGAGTAGATATTATGTTGTTGCAGTTAGTTTTAAATATATTTATTGCCGTGTCGTGGATGTTTATCTCGAATTCATATGACTTTGGGGCCTTTTTTGGCGGATATTTGATTGGTCTTTTTCTAATTTTTGTCTTACGTCGGTCCTTTGCACACCGATTTTATCTCAATAATGTGTGGGCAGTGATTAAACTAATCCTAATTTTCTTTAGAGAATTAATTCTATCAAATTATGCCATTATGAAGGTAGTTGTAAAGCCAAAGCTTGATATCAAACCTGGGATTTTTGCATTACCTATCGAAGTCGAAAAAGACTGGGAAATCATGGTGCTCTCAAATTTAATTACACTTACTCCCGGTACTTTGGTAATGGATATTTCAGATGATAAAAAATTAATCTATGTTCACGCCATGGATTTACAAGATGTGGATGAGGCAATAGATTCAATTAAAAGTACATTTGAAAAAGCAATTATGGAGGTGAGCCGATAATGTTTGAGATTATACTTAATATTGCACTTGTCTGCTTATCGGTTTCAACGATTGCTTATTTATACCGTGTCATTAAGGGACCTTCGATTTCTGACAAGGTCATTGCACTCGATGCAATTGGAGTCAATTTAGTTGGAATTACGGCGATTATATCCGTCATTCTACGCTCAAATTCATTCCTTGAGGTCATCTTACTGATTGCGATTGTAGCCTTTGTTGGCACGGTAGCCTTTTCGAAGTTCCTTGAGAAAGGAGTCGTAA
The DNA here is from genome assembly GCF_059759275.1 of Ferdinandcohnia sp. GQ5. Taxonomy (NCBI): domain Bacteria; kingdom Bacillati; phylum Bacillota; class Bacilli; order Caryophanales; family Bacillaceae; genus Ferdinandcohnia; species Ferdinandcohnia sp. GQ5. The sequence goes on along the minus strand of NZ_JCAXEW010000003.1, from coordinate 298,066 downwards.
TTGAACATGACCGAGACGCTTAAGATATTATTTGCAGTCATTATTTTGTTCGGAGCGCTTTTAAGCGTGTTAAGTGCGATAGGAATACTTCGTTTACCAGATGTGTACACAAGAAACCATGCAGTATCTAAAAGTGGGACATTAGGGGTTCTTTCAATATTACTTGGAACGTTTCTATACTTCTGGCTCATCGAAGGCTATATGAATGCGAGGTTGATTCTGGGATTCGTCTTTCTCTTTCTGACATCACCAGTTGCCGGACATTTAATTAGCCGTGCTGCCTATAATACAAAGGTTCCACTTTGGGAAAAAAGCTCTCAAGATGACTTAAAAGATAAGGCACACCATTCAAAGGTAAAAGAAAAAGAAAAAGTTACTCAATAAAGTAAAGCGAGGACACCTGGGGTCCTCGCTTTTTCGGGCTTCATTTTTTTAAGTTGATAATTGCTGTGGTGCAGCGTGATACGCAGATTAGGTTATTTTCTTCGTCGACTATTTTTACATCCCAGACCATTGTTGTTTTTCCTTTATGGAGGGGGGTGCCGATTGCTTTTACGATGCCATCCCTTTTTGCGCGAATATGGTTCGCATTAATTTCAAGACCTGCACAGCCTTGAGTATCGCGATCTACTAAATTGTATGTGCCTATACTTGCAACAGTTTCCGCTAACGCAACAGATGCCCCACCATGCAAAACACCAAAAGGCTGACGTGTGCGTTCATCAACTGGCATAGTCGCTGTCACTCGGTCAGGTGTCACCTCTACAATTGTAATCCCTAAAGTCTTGATTAACGAATTTTCTACCATTCTTTTTCTCCTTGTTCTCGTTTATTTCCGCATTGCTGATAATGGGATTGAAAGAAGTTTGTCATCATCTTCTTTTGGATTCCCGCGTCCGTCTGTGTTATTTGAAATGGTATAAAGGGTGCTATCTTCTACGTACACGTCTCTCATTCGGCTATTGATATCAAGGATCGTGTCAATTCTACCTGACTCAACATCATAGCTTCTCACTTTCGATCCACGTAACGTGGCGATATAAAGCTTGCCATTTGCATAATCGATGCCAGAAGGTGCCCATGTTTCCTCGCCTGTATGATAAATTGGTGTTATCATACCAGCCTCAGTCTCATCCCCTTCAATAACAGGCCATCCGTAGTTTTTACCCGGTTCAATCAGATTAATCTCATCATGTGCACTTTGTCCATGTTCTGTGCTGTATAATGTTCCTTTTTCATTCCATGCAAGCCCTTGAGGGTTCCGATGACCATATGAATAAACATAGGAGTTAGGAAAAGGATTGTCATTCGGAATAGAGCCATCTAGGTTCATTCGAAGGATTTTGCCTGCAAGACTTGTTATGTCTTGGGAGTTTTCCGGAACTCCTGCATCACCTACAGTAACATACAGTTTTTGATCTGGGCCAATTTTAATTCGTCCCCCATTATGGATTCTACCTCCGGGAATTCCTTCAAGTAAAATGCTTTTCTCTTCCCAGGTTGTATCGCTTCTTTCGACAAGGATTACGCGATTTAATATTTCCCCGTCCTCCATATATGTATGATACAAATATGCCTGTTTAGAATTCTCATAATCAGGTGCAAGCGTAAACCCAAGAAAACCTCCTTCCCCTTGGTGTACAATTTCTTTAAGAAGGTTTAGCCGTTGTGAAGTTATTTTACCTGTATCTTCTTCAATTTCCGACAACCTCCCTACACGTTCAGGTATGAGGAAGGTACCGTCTGTTATGGTTATCATCCATGGAATGGTAAGGTTTGTCGCAATAATAGTCGGGTTTGAATCAGTTTCCTTTATAGGTTCATCAAGGGGTTGTTTCTGTGAACAACCTGCTATTATTAAAAATACTAGTAATAAAGACAGCTTTTTCATTTTTTAGGACATCCTCTCAATGTGAAAGCTTACGTTGTTTTCTCGTCTTATTTAACTTAACCAACACAATTATTGCAAATGCTGCAACACCTATTCCAATAACAATATCATAATATTTAATAAAACCCTCTATGAACTCTTCACCTGCAAAATACCCAACTGAAAAAATGATGGACACCCATAAAAATATAGCTGTGTAAAGCGTAGTTGCAAATTTTAAAAAGGATAATTTACTAAAACCGAATAAGAACGGAAATAGAATACGAAAGCCTGGTACGAAGTAACAAAAAGCCAACGCAAACGTATTGTATTTTTCAATAAGAGATAATCCACGTGCAATTTTTTTTCTCATTTTGTTTTGTTTATTTAAGAGGACAACCATCGCATGTCCTGCAAAGCGACCAAAGATATAACTGGTAGTGACAGCTGTGAGAATGCCAGCATATGTAACTAAAAAGATCCTCCAAGGTACAAAAACATCCTCTGAAGCAAAAAATCCAATTGTTGAAACAATGACCTCATTAGGGATTGGAATGATAAAGGCCCCCACCCACAACCATAAATAAAGTCCTATATATCCGTGTTCCTGAATAATTGACACGATTTCATTTATATCCATCTTATCCCTGCCTTATCAGGTTGAAGTTACTAAATTGTAGATACTTACTTCTTTCTATTATAAGATTAAATGGATAATATTAGAAACCTTTTTAAATGGTTTAAGGAGAGAAAAATGTGAAAAAACCCATTGTGATCATAACCGGTGCTTCAGGTGGATTCGGACTCTTAACTTCAATTGAATTTCTGAAAAAAGGATACTTTGTTGTAGCAACAATGAGAGATTTAGAAAAGAAAAAAAACGTACTACATAAATTAAATGATTCTACTTTAGAAGAAAATCTTCTTTTTTGTCAGTTAGATGTGACGGATGCTACGTCCTTACATAATTTTAAGCGAACTTTAAATAAGCTAAAGGGAATTGATATCCTCTTGAACAATGCGGGATTTGCAACAGGTGGGTTTGTCGAGGAAATTTCACTGAATGAATACAAAGCCCAATTTGAAACAAACTTTTTTGGTCTAATCGAGGTTACAAAACTTATTCTTCCATTTATGAGAAATCAAGGATCGGGAAAAATCATCAATCTTAGTAGTATCAGTGGACAAATCGGATTTCCAGGTCTATCTCCTTATGTTGCCTCTAAATTCGCCTTAGAAGGCTGGTGTGAGTCATTACAACTAGAAGTAAGACCCTTTGGTATAGACGTTGCCCTAATTGAACCTGGTTCATTCCAAACCAATATTTGGAGCAGTGGAACAAAGATTGCGGAACAATCAATGCAACTCACGTCTCCATATTAATATATGATGAAAAAAATCGAAGCAAGACTTGAAAAAGGCCAAGCATCATACGGAGACCCGCATGTGGTTGCGCAATTCATTGTAAAGCTAGCCCAAAAGGAATCTTTGTCCAAACTTCGCTACCCTGTAGGAAAAGGAGTAAGAACCTCTATATTTCTTAAGAATGTTCTTCCTTGGACCATGTGGGAAAGGCTGGTGTTAAAGATGTTGGGCATTGAACGGAAGTAACAGAAGAACATAGGTAAAAAGCACCTTATCAAAAAATTAACATATATTGTAAGGGAATTTTGATAAGGGAGGTCTAGAATTGTACTATTATCCGTTTAACTATGGGCATCAAGGGCCACCAAGGACGGTTTTATATCCAGGTTATAATTCAAACATCACACACCATTCCGTGTTTCCTGACCCAAAGACGAATTATCCATCCCCATATTATCGAAAATTACCCGAGGTCGACCCGAGTTTATTTAAGGAATCCGCACAAGAAATGAGAATTCTAATGTTGGATGCAAGCAAAATGCTGGCTAAATTAGCTGGCTCAAAGGAGTTTGCGAAACAAGTAATGGCTGCTGCACAGGCATCAAATAGTAAGGAAGTAGTTCGCCTGTTAAAATCGACAGGAATTAAGTCAGATGTTAAGGCGACCTATAATCCAGATAGTTTAAATCTTAAATTAGAAGCTAGTGTAGGCGGCACTAAAGCCAGTGAGTTAACAATTGCATTAAGATGGCGTTAGTATGAATACCCTGCTGTGGAACGATGGTAAAAAATTGCCTATCGTTCTTTTTTATTTAAAGAATGAAAGTTATTCGGTTTAGGACATGATAAAATACGAGGAGGTAAAAAAACAATGAATGATAGAGATAGAGACATGTTTAGACTAAAACGAAGCAAGGAAGAACAGCTTGTTAATCAGCTTGATCCAGAGCTTGATCTTCGAAATATAAATTTCGCAACAGGCGAAAATGAATACTTAAATGAACGCTTCGACGATTTTTCCATCGACCACTAATGAATGACATGGAGGAAGTTAAATGGCTAATAAAGAACGTCTTAACGAAGAAGCAGCGGTAAACAACAACTTAACTTCATCTACGTATTCAAAGAGTAAAACCGCAAAGAAAAAGAAAAATGGGGCTAAGTAATTTGCCCCGTTTTAATTGGATTCAATTGAAAATTCTGTTAGTCTAATGTAAGCTTCCTCTTTGTCAAACGAAGAATACCATCGAAAATTAGCTTCATCCAAAATACGATAATGCTGGCTAATTACATTTTGTTGGAGACGAAACTTCCCCTCCCTCTGAAGATCTTTCCACCAAAGCTTTCCGCCTAGGGTACGTTCCTTAGCCCGGTCAATCCCGTTGCGACCAACGATTTCAATGACATCAACTGGATCTCCTCCTAACGTCGTTTGAATAATTTCACTATCCCGAAATAATGCGCAAACAGCGACAACACAAGTCCAACCTGCTTGAATTCTTCCTTTTTCAATTTGCACCAACGTCTTTTTTGAGATCCCCAAGATTTCTGCCATTTTATCTTGTGTATATCCTTTTTCAATCCTTATAAGCTTCATTTTTTCAGAAAGCAATTTCGTTAATTGTTCTTTATCCATGTTAATCACCTATTTCAAAAGTACTGCTACTTATTATAACAAACACAAAAGCCTTAGTGTAATTTTACACTAAGGCAGTATAGTAAGCAATATTTTCACCTTTTTTGGACTAATAAATTAACTTCAAACCACTTATAAAAATGATGACTCCTATTACCGTTTGCAATGGTTTCATAGGAACCTTTGCAGACAGGGTACTCCCAATGATTACACCTGGAATCGAACCGCAAAGTAAATTTGCAACTAATAGCAGGTCAACATTTCCAAAACCTAAGTGAAAAAAACCACTTACCGTGACTAATATAAACGCATGTGCGATATCCGTTCCAACTAACTCCGAAGCACGCAACTGATAAAATAACAACATGGCCAGGGCAAATAACGACCCGGAACCAACTGAGGTTAACCCTACTATAAAACCAAGGATGGCACCTAAAAGAATGGTTGCTTTTGCTTTATCCTCAATAGGTTTTATACTATAGGACCTGCTTTTAAAACGAGAACTGAACAAGGTTTTTATTACGGTCGCAACGGCAACCATCATAAGAACATATCCAAGTGCATGCTTTACGATTTCCCCTTGCAGGAGTTTATCTCCTCCAACAAAATGTAAAGTAGTCACCGCTAGAATTGCACTAGGAACACTGCCTATAGCCAAATATTTTACAAGCTTAAAATTAATTGTTTTCTGCCGAAAATGCTGTACAGATCCAAAAAATTTCGTAATTGAGTTATAAACAAAGTCTGTTCCAACTGCAATTAGTGGATTAATACCAATTAAGATCAAGAATGGGGTTAATAATGCCGCTCCACCAACACCTGTTAGTCCGACCAAAAAACCGACAAAAAGGCCCATTAATACAATTCCAATACTCATTTCCGACCGCTCCCAACATTTTCGGATATGGGCATTATATTTAAAAGACATCCCTTTTGACACTTTTTTATTACTTTGAACGGCAAAAAAATTTTTTAAATATAACAATTAGAGATGATTACTTGTCATTCTTTAAGATTATCTACATCTATTTTATCAACGTCATCTTAATCATATGACTTCACTTTCATTTGTTAACTTCTGTATTTTTTTGTTGACATATAATGAATCTTGTTTTACGATTTTGTTAACTAAAATACACGGAGGTTAACACATAATGACAACACTATCAAAACCACGCATTCGAGCAATCGAAATTACATATGTTGGGATGTTTGCAGCACTTATGGCGATTGGTGCAAACATTACCTCAATGGTACCTTTTTTACAGGTTGCGGGTGTACCTTTAACAATGCAAACCTTTTTTGCCGTATTGGCTGGGCTTCTTCTCGGAAGTCGATTAGGCGCGATTTCTATGACTGTGTATATGTTAATTGGAATTGCTGGAGCACCTGTTTTTTCAGGGTTCGAAGCAGGGCTTGCTCCAATCATTGGCGGTACGGGTGGGTTTATATTTTCGTTCATTGCAACAGCTTATTTCTCAGGAAAGATCGTTGAGCATGCTAAGGGATATCCAACCTTAAAAACATTCGTGATTGCTGCATTTGTTGGTTTGTTTATGAACTATTTCATTGGCACGAACTATATGTACTTTGCTTTCAATTTTTGGTTAGAGGTTAAAATGAGCTATGGAGCAGCTTGGGCTGTTATGGCTTGGTTTATTGTAAAGGACCTTGCTTTTACCATTTTCGCCGCACTTATTTCACCAAGAATTTATCGAGCAGTTTCTAGGAACTCTGTAAATCCGTCTTCAACAAATCTATGAAATTAAGTGAAATACCCCCACGAAAATTCGTGGGGGTAAGTTTTTATAAGACAATCGCAGCAATCCAGCCGAAAATAATGAGTGGAATATTATAGTGTAAAAATGTTGGAACACAAGTATCCCAAATATGATTATGCTGACCATCGACATTTAATCCAGCCGTTGGACCTAGCGTACTATCTGATGCGGGTGATCCAGCGTCTCCTAGAGCTGCCGCAGTTCCTACAAGAGCAATTGTCGCCATTGGACTAAATCCAACTTCAATACATAATGGAACAAAAATCGTTGCGATGATTGGTATCGTTGAGAATGATGAACCAATTCCTAAGGTAATCAAAAGACCTACAATTAACATCATTAAAGCAGCAAGTGATAAATTTCCACCGATAAGATCCGCAGATTGTGAAACCAGTGCCTCAACATGCCCTGTTTCTTTAATAACAGATGCAAACCCTGAAGCTGTGATCATAACAAATCCAATGAATGCCATCATTTTCATACCACTAGTTATGACTTCGTCAGCTTGACTTACTTTCATCGAGCCACTGAAATAAAGAACAGCTATTCCGGCTAATGCTCCAAAAATCATGCCATCCACATCAAATACTTGCGAAAGTGTTAACTGTATACCTAATGTAACAATCACGGCAAGTGTAGCAAAGCTAAGGCTCTTTTTAGTATAAGTTGTGTTTACTCCTGAACCTGACTCATTTGCAATTTCGATCGTTTTATATTGTTTTGGCTTACGATAGGAAAATAGAACTGCGATAAGTAAACCAACTACCATCCCTGAAGATGGAATCAACATGGCAATTGGGATATCTCGTTTTACTACTTCTAATCCACTTTCTTGCATATATTGCTGCAGAAGTCCGTGGAAAATCTCTCCAAATCCAACTGGTAGCGCAATGTATGGAGCTGTTAAACCAAAAGTAATAACGGTAGCGATAAGTCGACGATCAATTTCGAGTTCATTAAATACCTTTAATAAAGGTGGTATTAAAATAGGAATAAAAGCAATATGAACCGGTACTAAGTTTTGTGATGAAATAGAAATTGCTAGAATAATTAAGATGATTAGTACCTTTGAATAGGTTTTCCGTTTGCTATCTCCTTGCTTCCCAACAAGTTTGATGGCAAGGTCTACCATCGCATCTGGTAATCCTGTTTTTGAAATAGCTACTGCAAAACTTCCAAGTAGTGCATAACTTAATGCGACTGTAGCATTTCCACCTAAGCCTTCTGTGAATGTAGATACTGTTGTTGCAATATCGAGACCACCTGTTAGTCCCCCAACAATTGCCCCTATAGCAAGAGCTACAACCACATTTATACGGAATAAGCTTAGAATTAGCATGACAAGAACTGCTATAACAACTGCATTCATGGTGAAAACTCCTTTTAGTATGGTTATTATTCTTCAAATACTTTAGTTTGCTAAATTGGTAGAGAATTAAAATACTAAACTAAAATACCATATGATATTAGAAATCGTCAATGGTTTTTTATAGGAGAAGTTGGTTATGATCCTGGTGGAACACTTTTTTGTTGATTGGGATTTCATAGGACGAAACTTATAAAAGCGGCTTGTGATATAAGGATGTTCCGATATATCGGGTTGCGATATAGGGATATATTTCGATAAATCAGGTTGTGGTTATAGCATTAACATTTAAGTATTTTGCCGATATATCGTTTCATATATTGCGATATACCACATATCGGGTGCCAATACACTATTAAGTAAGCGTATTGCGGTATGCTGATAGACCGATTAAACGGTTTCTATACACCACATATCGGGCTGCGATATAGAGATATATCATAAATCGGCCAATACGCCATTTCAGTTATCATATAGCGATATGATGATACGCATTCCTATTAAAAAGAAGCCTACCCGTTAGGTAGACTTCTCTGTCATTTATTCTTCTGTTTCTCCAAAACGCTCAACTAGGGTTGCGAGTGTACGGACCATAACCCCAGTTGCACCGGCTGGGCCAAGATTGTGAGCTGAAGTCGTCGTTGCTGTTCCTGCGATATCTAGATGTACCCATGGTGTATCTTCTGCGAATTCACCTATGAATGTGCCAGCGAAAATTGCATGACCATCGCGACCAGGTGAATTATTTAAATCGGCAACCAGGCTTTTTCGAACACGCTTCTTATGATTTTCAGTGATCGGTAAACGCCAAATAGGTTCACCAGCTTCAATGGATGCTTCTAAAACCTCCTCAAAAAAGGCTTCGTTGTTTGTCATTGCACCCGTAATATCATTACCTAAAGCGACAATCACTCCTCCAGTTAATGTCGCAACATCTACTAAATAAGAGGCACCATGAAATTTCGCATAGGTGATGCCATCTGCTAATGCAAGTCGACCTTCTGCATCTGTATTTAAGATTTCAATTGTTTTACCATTCATAGAGGTTACTACATCATCTGGCTTGAATGCATCACCGCTAATCATATTATCGGTTGATGGGATGACAGCAACAACATTTTTATCAGGTCTTAATTCCCCAATGACCTCCATAGCTCCTAAAACAGCTGCTGCTCCACCCATATCTGATTTCATGCCAACAATGCCGTCCTTTGGCTTGATGGAGTATCCACCTGTATCAAAGGTAATTCCTTTTCCAACTAGTGCAATGACATCTTCCCAGTTCTCTTTACCTTGATATTTAAGGACGATCATTTTAGGAGGCTCTGCAGAACCTTTATTAACCGCTAAGAGTGCGCCCATCCCGAGCCTTTCCATATCCTCTTTTTCTAGTATTTCCACTTCAAATCCATATTTCTTTCCGAGCTCTGCTGCATAATTTGCTAAATCTGTAGCTGTTAACATATTACCTGGAAGATTTACTAGGGTTCTGGCAGAGTTTGTTCCCTGTCCATACGCATATCCGACAGTTATACTTGCCTTGATTTCTTCTGAATCGCCGCTAGAATAAACAACGACTTCTTCAATTTTCTTTTCTGGTTCATTTGACTTTTGCTTGTAATCTGCAAATTTATATGTAGACAATGCAAGGGCTTCTCCGAACGCATGGGCAACATCAAGTGCATCTAATTCCTCAGATACAAAGGAATCTAAGCTAACGGCAAAGCTTTCAACCTTTGTTTCTGAGATTATTTTAACAGCTTTTCCAAACGCCTCTCTGAGAGATTCAAGGGTTTGCTTTTCTTCTTTTCCTAGACCTAAAAAATAAACTCTTTTTATCGGTGTCTTCCCTAAAGTATGTACCTTTGAAACCTTATTTTGTTCTACACGAATGTCGCCTTCTTTTAACAGTTCTGTAATCTGTCCATCTAATAATAAATCTAATTCTTTTGTAAGACCTGTTGTCTTTTGGTTTTTCGCGAAAATGCCGATTAGTAATGCTTCATTTGCTTCTATTGCTTTTGCTTCATTTTTAACGTTAAACACTGTTACACCTCCATTATATTTTACCTTTTTATTATAAACTTCGAGGCACTAAATTTCATCATCAATCCACCAGTTTAAAATTCATTTTGCAGGCTCAACCAAATTCTTTTATAATGATAAAAAGTAACTTTATATTACATGAAATGTCAAAACTTTTTTAAACAAAAACAAAGTTAGAAAATGGATGTTAACGAGAGGAAGAAGTTTACATGGAGCTTTTTACAAATTTTCCACTTTGGGCTGCACTTGCTGCAATAGGATTTGCACAATTTGTTAAAGTCCCACTACATTTTTTTGTAACAAAAAAAGTTGATTGGTCGTTAGTTACAAGTACTGGTGGGATGCCCAGCTCCCATTCAGCAGCAGTTACTGCGTTAACAACCGGTATCGCCCTCGAACAAGGCGTAGATTCCCCTTTCTTCGCGATATCAACAGTATTTGCTGTCATTGTCATGTTTGATGCTTCTGGCGTTCGTAGACATGCTGGTGAACAGGCGACCGTTCTCAATCAGCTTGTTGCGGATTTCCAGAAATTTGCAGAGGATGCAAAACTATGGCCTAAGCTTGATGAGGCTAGTAAAAGAAAAGAATTAAAGGAGTTATTAGGTCACAAACCGATTGAGGTATTTTTTGGTGGATTAACTGGGGTCTTGTTAACTTTATTACTTCATAGCCTTTAAAATACAAAATGGGCTAATCTTTATGATTAGCCTTTAACTTTTTTCACCTAAAATTTGTTGTCGAAATACTTGCATTGACTTATCCTCATTCATTGCAGCAATTTCTTCTTCAGATATTCTTCCGTCACCCATCTTGATGATATAAACATCAAGGGTTTTCTTCCCCCATTTTTTATAGACATCATCAACTGTATCATAGTACAAATCTATTTTATTTCCTTTAATAGCTCCGCCTTTGTCAGCGACTACTCCATACCCGTAGTCGGGTATAAATAGAATTGTTCCTATTGGAAACACATCTAAGTCCGCAGCAATGGTTGAATACAAATCACGTTTCACCTTAACACCTGAATAGGTAATCCCATAGGAAGGGTGTTTCGCATCCTTACCTGTTGATTCAACACCTGCCGTATATCCAGTCGCGACAACTGTTTGTGTTGGGTATTTTGAAAAATCAATCGCTTCTTCAATTGGTAATGTGGTTTCTAAGCCAGAGGCCGAGACCGCCTTATTTCCATTATTTATAAATAATAATTGTGATACCCATTCTACACTTTTAATTCCTACTGATTGCGATTTCTCTTGAAATTGGTTGCCTATCCAGTTTGTAAGGTCTTTCGTCTGCACTCCGGAAAAAGATTGGAACGTAGTAATTAGTGCTAATGCAAATAGGAATGTCATTGCACTTCTTCTTATCATTGTGTTTAAACGAAACACATTTTTCCACTCCTCTCACGACTCTATTTCTTTCCAATTTGGCAAAAAAATATTCGTTTATGAGTGGAAGATAATTGTAGAAAAAAAATAAACGTAAAGATTTTATAACTAAATCCTTACGTTTCCTCTTGGAAATTCTCAATAGAAGTGACTACCTAAAACATTCTGTATCCTTTTTTTCGTAGGAGTTTTATGATTACTCCTGATAAAATTGCACCAGCAAGACCACTAAGTAAAATCGCAATATCTAGCGGAGCTAATGTCGTAATACTCTCTCCTAAAGAACTAAATGCACTAGCCGGTGATGTAAAATAATCTAGAAAGGATACCTCTTGAATGATTGCCAAGGCAATTATTGGATAAATAATGGCCATAATCCACGACATACGTAATAGCATGTTAAGAATGAATCCTATTCCAAAAAATAAAACGAAAAATAATAACATCGAAATTAAAAATATCGGTAAAAAACTGAGTGACATGGCAACTCACCTCCATTACAAATGCGCAAGTTCCTTGATCAGCCGCGACAGCACAAGACGAACTGGCAAAAGGCGCACTGTTTGACCTAAATGACAGATTGGCTTGTGACCTAGAGGGCTAGGCACTTGTGCTGGACGAATAAGGACAAATCCCTTCCTAGTTTACTAAAGGTATGATTAATGAGTCAATTGATTTCACTTAGCAAAACGGACAATTATGTAAAAAAGGAATGCTAAGATAAAAGCATTCCTTTTTTATTATGTTAAATGAATTTTAATTTACCTTTTTTAAGAACAAGTGATGGTCCGCCTACGATTAATAGAGCACGGTTATCAATTACTTTCTTCATGAATGCTGCTTTTGAGCCCCAAATTTTTCTGCCAAATACTACACCGATTCCATCATGCTCACCAAGTGAACATACAGTTCCTTTGTTATCAAAGGTAAATTCACCAAGTTCTCCTTGTCCACGAACTAGTACCGCAATGTTTTTCGCAACTAATGCACCTTGTTGCATTGCGATTTGTGCAGTTGGAGGGTATGGACGATTGATTTCTTCATTAATAACAAGTGAGCTATCTCCAACAAAGAAAACATCTTCATGACCCGGTGCACGAAGGTCTTTTTCAACTTTCACACGACCACGCATTGCTTCAAAACCAGAAGCTTCTATTACGCTGTTTCCACGAATACCCGCTGCCCATACAACAGTTTTCGCTTTAATTTCTTCTGTTACATCGTCTTTTCCAACGATGATTCCTTCAGGTGTACCTTCTTTAATCGCAGTTCCGATTTTGAATTCCACACCTTTTTTCTCCAAGTGGTTCACTGCATATTCAACTAATTCAGCATCAAATCCAGGTAATGCGGTTGGTGCAGCCTCCACACAAATAATCTTTACTTTATTTTGGTCAATATCGAATTCACGGCAAAGTTCAGGAACTCTATTAACAAGTTCTCCTAAGAACTCAATACCCGTAAATCCTGCTCCACCAACAACGATTGTTAGACGAGTATCGTCTTTTTCTTCTTCCGTGTTATATGTTGCGAATTGATATTCGATATGTTCTTTAATTTGACGAGCTGTATTTACATTTGAAATTGAAAATGCGTATTCTTTTAGGCCTTTAATTCCAAAAGTTTCGGATTCTCCACCAAGTGCGACAACTAAATAGTCATATTCAACCTGTGAATCGTCCTCAAGAATTACACGTTTGCCTTCACGATCAATCTTTGCTACAGAGCCTTTTACAAACTTAACCTTATGTCCGCTAATTACGTCTTCAATTTGGTAACGTACACGATCTGCCTCTAAAGTACCAGCAGAAGCTTCATGTAACCAAGTGGTCTCATAGTGGTAATCATTTTTATTAACTAGTGTAATATCAGCTTCATTTACACCCAAAGTCTTTTGTAAATTAACAATAGAGGTTAATCCACCATATCCTGCACCTAAAACTACGATTTTTGGCTTTCTCACTGTAATCACGCCCACCTTTTCTTTTTTGCAGTCAAAAATACTTATTTCTATTTTCAACTGTATGCTCTAATTTTATTGATTAAATAGTTTGTGATATCTTTCACGTAAGATACCATTATTGGACAAAAAAGATTCCGATATTTGTCGATAAGTTGTACTATTTATTACCCACATCCTATATTATGCCTTTTATATTGATTTTTCAAGTGTTTGAGGACCTTTTTAAATATTAAAAAAATAAAAAAACAACCCTTTTTGGAGGTTGTTGGAAATTTGTTATTTTTTTAGACTAAAACTTGCCATATTTAGGATAAAAAAGTCGGGCCCACACTAGAAGCCCAACTTACAATTAACAGTTTTCAGGTGTACCCGTAACTTTTGCTGTACGGAAGGAAGAACCACACCCACATGATGCAATTGCATTTGGATTATCGATAGTAAAACCGCCACCCATAAGGGATTGTTTAAAGTCTATTTTCACACCAGATAGTATTGGAGCATCTTCTTTATTAATGATAATCTTAATACCATGCTGTTCATCCTGGCGATCATCTTCATTTACTTCTTGTTCAAAGCCCATTCCGTAAGAAAGCCCACTACAACCGCCACCCTTTACAGCAACACGTAAGAATGATCCTTCTTCTTCATTCTGTTTCATCATATCTTTAATTTGAAAAGCAGCCGCTTCAGAAATGGTAACCACACGATCTGTCATGTTTGTAACCTCCTTCTTTTTCAAGCTTACTAAAATAGGTTATTACTATTAGTATAATGGTAATCGGGTTTTGTTACAAATAATCTGTCTAATGCTAACTTTTTTTATTACTTCTAGTATAAAATGGTATTATTTGGAGCACAATAAGATTATCCCCCGTTTTTTTTAGAAACTCTTCATTCATTTAATGAAGGGTTTTCTTTTTTTGCCCAAAATGTAAGAAAAGCAGTCAAAATAGACTGCTTTCTCGTATATATAATATTTTGTATTAGAACATTGGGTTTTCTTCTAAATAGGTATAGATATTTTCAACAAGCTCATCAGCTGTTTCACCAGTAACTACATCCCCATTTACAAGAGCATATAGCGACTCAAAGCATTGTCCACAATAGCTAAGGCATCCGTATTCAATCACATCAAGATTTGGATCCTGTTCAAGAATTTCCTTAGCTTTCTGTGAGCCACTTGCCAAATTACTAACACAAAACTCAATGATAGGATTCACTGGTATTCACCTCACTACAACTATTTATCGTACTCTCTTTTTTTCGATTCGTCAATTTTTAGAATATCGGTTGTTATTTTGTCATAATTTCGCTATACTTTTAGTGTTTGAAAAGGATAACGAATTAGCTATAAACTTTGTACTAACAATGGATGAATACGCTTTAACTAAAGAGAGTAACAAAGGGGATAATCATCATGAAAAATCTTGTCATTTTAGGTGGAGGTTATGGTGGAATGCGGGTTTTACACCGCCTTTTGCCAAGTCAATTACCCGAGGATATACAGATTACCTTAATTGACCGTGCGCCTTATCATAGTTTAAAAACGGAATTTTACGCGCTAGCAGCAGGGACTATTTCAGACTCACATGTACGTGTAACTTTTCCAGAACATCCACGTTTGCACGTAAAGTATGGGGAGATTACAGGCATCGATTTAAATGAAAAACTTGTTCACATTAATGATGTAGAACCAGTTAAGTATGATGATTTAATAATTGGACTTGGATGCGAGGACAAATATCACAATGTTCCAGGTGCGAAAGAATACACAGATAGCATCCAAACCATCGATAAAGCAAGAAAAACCTATCAAAAGCTTAATAATCTTCCTGCTGGTGCTACTGTTTCCATTGTTGGTGCAGGCCTAAGTGGAGTTGAACTAGCGAGTGAGCTGTATGAAAGCAGACCTGACTTAAAAATCAAACTATTCGATAGAGGGAAACATATACTTTCAGCTTTCCCTGAAAAATTGAGTATGTATGTAGAAAACTGGTTTGATAAAAACGAAGTAGAGATTATCAATAACTCAAATATTACAAGAGTGGAAGAGAATGTAC
Source organism: Ferdinandcohnia sp. GQ5 (assembly GCF_059759275.1). Classification (NCBI taxonomy): domain Bacteria; kingdom Bacillati; phylum Bacillota; class Bacilli; order Caryophanales; family Bacillaceae; genus Ferdinandcohnia; species Ferdinandcohnia sp. GQ5. Next base: position 282,582 of record NZ_JCAXEW010000003.1, on the reverse strand, counting down.
TCTTTAATAACGACCAACCTGTTCAAAGTGATGTAGTTGTGTGGACAGCTGGTATCCAGCCTAATAAAATTGTTCGTGACTTAGATGTTGAAAAAGACGGAAGCGGCCGAGTAGTATTAACAAAACAACACAATCTTCCAAATGATGAACATGTATATGTTGTTGGTGACTGTGCAAGCTTACCACATGCACCAAGTGCTCAACTAGCCGAAGGTCAGGCTGAACAAATTGTTCAGGTCCTTTTAAAACGTTGGAAGGGTGAAGAACCTCCAGCTGAGTTTCCTAAAATTAAACTAAAAGGTGTTCTTGGTTCTCTTGGTAAAAAAGAAGGATTTGGATTAGTTGCAGAACGAGCTCTCACAGGACGCGTACCTCGTATGTTAAAATCAGGGGTATTATGGATGTATAAGTATCATAATGGGTGATAAAAAAAGCGCGGTTAGTCAATGACTTTCCGTGCTTTTTTACTATTGATTATTCTGCTGCTACGTATCCGTATTTCTCCATTTCTGCATAAATGGTTTTTAGCTTCGGGCTTCCTTCTCCGACAATGGTTCCCTCTAGAACAACAACTGGGTAAAACATATCTTCCTCGATTACTCGTGTGGCAAATGTTTTTTTCTCTTCGTCCCCAGGTGGATCAAAAATATCAACATGAGTAATGTCGAATGGTTGATTCGGGAACTTTCTGCTTAATGCCGCTTCAAGCCACTCATAAGTCTCCTTTGATGAAGGAAGATTGACACAACTCGGACATAATATTTCTGCACCGTACACACAGATCTCGACCTTTTGCTTTTCCATTTCATGCTCTCCTTTTCCCCAACTAAATCGTCTACAATCATTTCTTTTTCCATTGTACTAAAAATCTGTTAGAATAGACACCAAAAGATAGTAATAACACATCTTAGGATTCTCAATAAGGGTTTATTAATTGAATATGCCTTGGCATATTCCCGCCCAGATTTTTTTCGAGCATGCTCGAAAAATCACCTCTGAAAATCTGCGGCATCCGCCGGAGACATTAATTTTATTTAGTCGAAACTCAAACTAAAATTGTATACATTTATTAGAATTATTTACGTTTGGGAGTGGAACATCTACTAAATAAAGTTAATAGATTTTTTCCAGCAAACAGATTATAATAATTATAAAGGTATGAGGAAAGGAGTCAATCGAAATGGCTGAACTAGATATTAAAGAGCAAGTACAAGAAGTCTTAGATAAACTTCGTCCATTTTTACTTCGTGATGGTGGAGACTGTGATTTAGTTGATGTAGAAGATGGTGTTGTAAAGCTTCGTCTTTTAGGTGCTTGTGGAAGCTGCCCAAGCTCTACAATTACTTTAAAAGCTGGGATTGAACGTGCATTATTAGAAGAAGTCCCAGGTATAGTTGAAGTTGAACAAGTTTTCTAATAGATAATTCTGTGATGCCTCAAGTTTTTGAGGCATTTTTTTATGCAATAAAAAGCTAGTGGCAGTAATTTTCAAATAATGGCAGTATTCCCGAAATAGTGGCCGTATTTTCGAATTAGTGACAGTATTTCTGAATTAGCGGCAGTATTAAGTATTCTGTACTCAAAAAAGCGAAACCCATTTCGGTTTCGCTTCTTTATTCATGCAATGAAAGTGAAGTTAACACACTTCCGTTTTTCTCTATTGATACTTCTTCAACCTGATACCCTTCAAAGACAGATGATAACTCTTCTCTTAGCTGTTTTCCATGTCCACATTCAGTGAAGCAAATGATTGTTGGTCCCGCTCCACTTATGGCAACACCAAATGCTCCTCCGTTTTTTGCAATTTGATGGATCTGATTGAACTCAGGAATGAGTTTTGCACGATATTGTTGATGGAAGAGATCGAGTTCCATCATTTTCCCCATTAATTTAAGGTCCTTAGTTAAAAGAGCAGCGATCATTACATTGCTTATTGAGCTTGCCTTCACTGCCTCCGGATAGGATAATTCCTTCGGCAGCACACTTCGGGCATCCTTTGTTTTTAGTTCATACGGTGGAATGACAACCACCAAATCAAAGGATAAATCGTCCACATGGACGAGATCAGTGTCTTTGCTTCCGCGATGGCTGCCAACGACTAAGCCGCCGTATAAGGAAGCCCCTACATTATCGGGATGTCCCTCAAACTCACAGGCTAAATCAAGTTTTTGTTGGCTTGTTAATTGGAGATTACAAAGTTCATTAACCAGTTCGATTGCAGCGATTATGGCTGCTGCACTACTTCCCAGACCTCTAGCTAGTGGAATATTGCTTTGAACATATACCTTGCAGGGAGGCAGCTCGTAGGAGAAAGCACGAGCCACCTTTTCTGCAATTTGATAGATAAAATTATCTTTACCAGTTGGAGTATGCTCAATTTCTTTTGACTGTAGAACGAACTCCCACTCTTGACTTGGTTCAACTTGGAGAGTTAAATAGCGATTAACCGCTAACCCAACTGAATCAAATCCTGGTCCAAGATTTGCCGTACTCGCTGGTACTTTAATTTGAAATGCTTGTTCAAACTTCATGAAGTACGGCTCCTCTGATATGTTCATAGACAAGCTTTTCATCGTTCGGCAATACCACAGGCTTGATAGTAGTTGCTTCGATTGCAATATTAGGATCCTTTAATCCATTTCCCGTTAGAACAGCAACAATTCGGCTACCTTTTTTAATTTCACCACTGCGTACTTGTTTGATTACTCCAGCAATGGAGGCACAAGATCCTGGTTCAGCAAACACGCCTTCTTTTTTAGCTAATAATTGATATGCTTCAAGGATTTCATCATCTGAAACCTCATCAATTTTACCTTTTGACTCACTTGCAGCAACAACTGCACTATCCCAGCTTGCTGGATTTCCGATTCTGATCGCAGTTGCAACTGTTTCAGGATTTTCAATGACTTTATTCTTTGCAATTGCCGCTGCACCTTCTGCTTCAAACCCACGCATTTCAGGAAGACCTGTATTATGACGCTCGTTATATTCTTTAAAACCTTTCCAGTATGCCGTAATGTTTCCAGCATTTCCAACCGGAATCGCTAATACATCAGGAGCTCCGTCTAACTGTACACATATTTCAAATGCTGCTGTTTTTTGTCCTTCAATTCGATATGGATTTACAGAGTTTACGAGAGTAATAGGTGCTGTTTCACTAATATTACGAACCATCTGTAGGGCATGGTCAAAGTTTCCTTCAATTGAAATAATTTCAGCTCCGTACATGACAGCTTGAGCTAGTTTACCCATCGCAATCTTGCCTTCAGGAATGACAACAATACAACGGAGTCCTGCACGTGCTGCATATGCTGAAGCAGCTGCTGAAGTATTTCCTGTTGATGCACAGATAATCGTATTGCTGCCTTCTTCAACTGCTTTCGCAACTGCCATTACCATTCCACGGTCCTTGAAGGATCCAGTTGGGTTCGCACCTTCTACTTTTACATATAGCTCAACCCCAAGATCCTCTGAAATGGAATGTAGCGGTATTAATGGTGTATTCCCTTCGTTTAAGGAAAGCATTGGAGTATTTGTATTCACCGGTAAATATTCACGAAATTGCTGTAGTAGTCCTTGCCATCTCATGCTTGGTTTCCTCCTTCAACTCGGTAAGAGCTCTTAACTTCTTGTATAATCTGTAAATCTCTAAGCTGTACTAAAATTTCCTCGTAATCTCGTAATGATGCTTGATGAGTAACAAGAACAATTTCAGCTAAATCTTTATTTTTCAACGGTAATTGAAGAATTTTCTCAAAGCTTACACCGCGTTCTGAGAATAGGGATGTAAGTTTTGCAAATGCTCCCACTTGATCTTTTACGTGAATACGTAAGAAGTATTTTGAGAAGATCTCAGAATCATCTTTTAACTTTTTCTCAAATTGAGGGGACACGCTACTTTTACCATTTACCCCAAGTCTCATATTTTTCATGACCCCGACTAAATCGGAAACAATTGAAGTTGCAGTTGGCAGGCTACCTGCACCAGGTCCGTAAAACATCGTTTCTCCAACTGCTTCTCCATACACATATACCGCATTAAATTCATCATTTACTCCAGCAAGTGGGTGTGTTTCAGGAAGAAGTGTTGGTTGAACACTTACTTCAACTTTTTCCCCCTTACGATGGGCAGTACCAATCAACTTAATAACATAACCTAATCGTTTACTGTATGCGATATCCTCACTTGTTACAGTTGAAATTCCTTGAACACGAACATCTTTAAGGTCAATATTCATGGAGTATCCTAATGTTGCAAGGATTGCCATCTTTCTTGCTGCATCTAGACCTTCAACATCTGCTGTAGGGTCTGCTTCTGCATAGCCAAGATCCTGGGCTTCTTTTAATACTTCTTCATAAGCACTGCCAAACTTTGTCATTTTTGTTAAAATGAAATTAGTAGTTCCGTTCACGATTCCCATCATTTTAATGATTCGATCTGACGCAAAGCCATCTGCTAACCCTCGAAGGATTGGAATCCCACCGGCAACACTTGCTTCATAAAATAGGTCACAGCCATTTTCACTAGCGACAGTTAATAGCTCTGAACCGTATAATGCCATTAAATCCTTATTGGCTGTAACAACATGTTTTTTATTACGTAAAGATTGAAGTATAAGCTGCCTAGTGTCATCTACTCCCCCCATAACTTCAATGACAACATCGATTTCTGGGTCTTCAATTACCTCGTTTGCATTTGTTGTCAAAAGGGTAGGTTCAATGTCTACCGATCTATGCTTATGTATGTCTTTCACTAATACTTTTTTAACCTCAATTGGGCAACCAACCTGGTGCATTAATTTATCTTGATGATTTTTTAAAATCGTAACAACGCCACTACCAACCGTACCTAAACCTAATAATCCTACTGAAATTTTTTTCATAATTCTTCCGCCTCCTTTGTATTTCTAGGAAATACAATTGTCTTTCTATAAAAGACATTATAGTGGTAATACTATGCTTTTACAAGTGCTTTTTTTTAGACTTTTTGCTTGAAAACGTTTAACTCACTGATATAAAAGGGAAATATTTTATAAAAAAGTTTTTATTTTGTAAAAATTCAAGTTATAAAAGAACACCTTCTTTACGAAGGTGCCTCCGACAAACATATGATTACTGAAAGACCCATTCCTTGTTAACAAGTGTTTTTGGTTGTTGATTGATTAGAACTAATTCAATATTTTCACAGCACAGTTTCATCATTTTTTCACGTGTTTCAGTACTTGAGCTTCCGATGTGTGGCAATGCTACGACATTTGGAAGTGTTAATAATGGATGATCTGCATCTACAGGCTCTTTTTCAAAAACATCAAGTCCAGCTGCTGCAATTTCACCAGTAACTAACGCTTGATATAAAGCATCTTCATCAACAACTGGCCCTCTAGAGACATTAATAAAAACTGCAGAATTTTTCATTTTCATAAAGCTTTCCTTACTGAATAAACCTCTTGTTTCGTCCGTTAGTGGAGTTAGGCAAACAATAAAATCAGAGGTTTCAATTAGCTCATCAAAGGAAGTATAAGAAGCGCCAATGCGCTCTTCTGCTACTACATTACGGGAGCGGTTATGGTACAAAATATTCATATCAAACCCTGTTGCGCGTTTTGCAACTGCTTCCCCGATTTTACCCATCCCTACGATTCCAATGGTTTTATGGTGGACATCGCTTCCTGCTAGCAATAATGGGCTCCAACTTTTCCATTCGCCTTTTTTTATAAATTCAGCTGCTTCCACCACTCTTCTTGCAGTTGAAAGTAATAAAGCAAAGGCTAAATCTGCTGTAGTATTTGTTAAAACATCAGGTGTATTGCAAATCGCAATTCCCTTTTGATTTGCATATTCTACATCGATATTGTCATAACCCACAGCAAGGTTTGCGATTACCTTTAATTTTGGTGCTGCATCCAGAAGCTCTTTATCTACTTTATCTGAAAGCATTGTTAAAAGAGCATCTGCCTTTTTTACCTCTTCAAGCAGGATTTCTCTTGGAACAGCCTTTTCTTCTTCATTCCAAATATGTACATCTGCTACTTCCATTAATGGTTGAATTGCGTTATCGGAAAGTTTTCTAGTAATAAAAACATATGGCCTAGTCATGTTTCACCTCTAAGAAAAAATTATCTTTCTCTATAGTACCATACATTTTTATTTTTGAAGCCAGCTGATAGTTGGAATTGTTAGTCTTTTTTCTTTTACTCCTGCACTTGATAAAAAAGTTGCTAAAAAGCGTTCATGTTCACTGGAATGCTTCAGAATGGATTCTAATCTTTTACAATGCCTTTCCATTTGCATCTCTGATCCTGTCATATAAAACTCCTCAATACACTCAAAAAAATGCAGTGGAAATAAAAGGCGTGCATATAGAAGTCTCCAAGAGAAAGCAGAAAGTGGGGTGATTCGCTCATATTCCTTTAAAAAATGCACGATTTGCCCGTTTTGCTTAGTTTCTCCATTAACATATTGGTCTCGAATGAATTCTGCAAGGTCCCTTGTATAATGATCAAAAACCCAATCCGTAGGTAGCTTCGTATACGAATTCCGATCCCAAGAATTTTCCGTAAAACGATGGTGACATACAGTAGCTGAATCAATTGCAGTTGGTGTTTCATCTATTTCTGTATCAACAAGATATTGGATTGCATTTTCTGTTAATCCTATATAATATGGAAATGCCTCGACAAATAAGGTTTCAAACTCATTTTGAGGATGCTGCTTTACCTTTTCCTTCCAGAACAGTTCCATTTGATCCAATCTTTTTTCCCATAAGAATTTCCACTGTCCGATTCGGTTAACCTTTTTTACTTGGTAAGGAAAGCTTCTACCACGTTTATGAAACCTAGCCAACTCATACCCTAATGAATTGGAAACTCTATGGCTATATACTGGACATCTAATAATAACTGCTTCTTCATCATTAATAATGGTGCTTAATTTCCCATCTGTCGTAGGTAAAATGGAGCCTACACGAATATCTCCCTTTTGAATCATGTACTCACTAAGATGTTTAATTTCAAACAGTTCCTCTTGTTCCAAATATGATATTGGCACAATACAATATACTATATTTCGATAGATGATCCCTTCATATCCGAATACTTTTACAAATCGATCCACTTTTAATTTGTATTGCTCCAAAAGTGTTTCTCTCATAAAACATCACTCCCCGTTCATACTATTAAGAAACGTATTGATTTGTATAAAACATCTATATGAAACAAAACATCATTACTTGTGGTAAACTAGGAAATATTAGTAAAAAATTATTTTGAAATCAAAGGAAATTGGGTGAACAAGATGAGTCAAGAAAATAAAATGAACGCGATTGAAAAAACAGCCAGAAAATGGTTGGAGGAAAGGGGCGTCACCATTCAGGATATTGCGGAGTTGGTGTATTATCTACAAAGCAAATATCACCCAGATTTAAAAATGGAAGAATGTATTCATAATGTTGACCGCGTGTTAACAAAGCGTGAAATCCAAAATGCAGTGTTAACAGGGATCCAATTAGATAAACTTGCAGAGAAAGGCTTACTTGAGGAGCCACTCCTCTCAACAATCAAAGTGGACGAAGGACTTTATGGTGTAGATGAAATCCTTGCCTTTTCAATTGTGAACGTTTACGGCTCGATCGGTTTTACAAACTACGGATATATTGATAAGAAAAAACCTGGTATATTAGAACGCCTAAATGATAAATCAACTGGGGAATGTCATACATTTTTAGATGATATTGTGGGCGCGATTGCAGCCGCAGCTTCAAGTCGTTTAGCACATAGAGCAGCTAACGTAGAATAAGGATGTAAAAGACCAAATCCAAGCGTCACGGGTTCCAGTGCAAAGCAGTAAAATCATAATACATTTTTAGCGTGAATTCACAAACGAATTCACGCTTTTTTAAAATTTCTGAGTGTAGGAAAACCTAACATTAAAGGAATTACGTGACTTCGGACACAGACTCGAGGGATCTGACCTCCCTTGTCTGAAGATACTTAGATTTCAGACACAACTGCGATTATTTAGCCTATCCTTGTCCGAAGATACATAAACTTCGGACACAGACTAGAAGGATCTGAACTCCCTTGTCTGAAGATGCCTGAACTTCGGACATCACTGCAGTAATTTTGCCTATCCTTGTCCGAAGGTACTCAAACTTCGGACACAGACTTGAAGGATCTGACCTCCCTTGTCTGAAGATGCCTGAACTTCGGACATCACTGCAGTAATTTTGCCTATCCTTGTCCGAAGGTACTCAAACTTCGGACACAGACTAGAGGGATCTGACCTCCCTTGTCTGAAGATGCCAGAACTTCAGACATCACTGCAGTAATTTTGTCTATCCTTGTCCGAAGGTACTCAAACTTCGGACACAGACTCGATGAATCTGGTTTCCCTTGTCTGAAGATGCCTGAACTTCGGACACTAATGCGATAATTTTGCCTATCCTTGTCCGAAGATACTCAAACTTCGGACACAGACTCGATGAATCTGATTTCCCTTGTCTGAAGATGCCTGAACTTCGGACATCACTGCAGTAATTTTGCCTATCCTTGTCCGAAGGTACTCAAACTTCGGACTCAGACTAGAAGGATCTGACCTCCCTTGTCTGAAGATGCCTGAACTTCAGACATCACTGCAGTAATTTTGCCTATCCTTGTCCGAAGGTACTCAAACTTCGGACACAGACTAGAAGGATCTGGCCTCCCTTGTCTGAAGATACTTAGATTTCAGACACAACTTCGATTATTTTGCCTTCCCTTGTCCGAAGGTACTCAAACTTCGGACACAGTCCACATGAATTCGCCATCTCATGTCCGAAAATACCTCAACCTCAGCATTAATTAGGTAGAACAGTTTGCAGCTAATAACGGAACACGTTACTCCAACTACCTCGGTCTTTTTAATTTGAAAACAATTTTGGCCATGTAAAAAAACGCTCAAATTGAGCGTTTTTAAATTTGATCCATCCATTCCTTTAAGCTATGGATTGCGTAGGTTGGAGGTCGGTCATATCCTTTTAATAGTTCAGGGGTAGTAACACCGGTGTGGACAAGCAATGTATCGATACCAGCATTCATACCTGCCATAATATCGGTATCATAGTAATCACCAATCATGATAGTATCCTCTTTTGGAATCCCCAGTTGCTTTTGCGCTTGTTCCATGATGATTTTTTCAGGCTTCCCAATAAAAATGGGTTTTACTGTTGTTGAAACAGTGATTACCGAAGTTAATGAACCATTCCCTGGAAGAAGCCCACGTTCAGTCGGAATGGCAATATCACCATTTGTTGAAATAAAGGTTGCACCATTTCGTACGGCTAAACAAGCAATGGCGAATTTTTCATATGTAAGGGAACGGTCAATTCCACAAACCACAAAATCGGGGTTTTCCTCTTGAAATGTAAAGCCTTTTTCCTCTAATGCTTGGTAGATACCATCTTCACCAATTACATATACACTTGCACCCGGTTTCATATCATACATATAATTTGCCGTAGCTTGACTTGTGGTGAAAACCTGCTCCTCTGAACACGCAATATCAAAGTCACGAAGTTTGGCTGCCACCTGTTCAGGTGTTCTAGATGAATTATTCGTAACAAATAAATATGGTATTTGCTTTTGATTTAGTTTATTTACAAAATCACACGCTTCATTAATACGCTCTGTTCCACGATACATGGTACCGTCTAAGTCAAATAAATATCCTTTGTATGTTTTCACTACTTCTATCACCTTTTTTTAGTTTTTAAATGCGGAAACCGGTCCTAATTCATTTTCAAGATAAGATCGTACCGCTTGTGGAAAGCTAGCAAGACTTACTTTATTTTTTTGAAGGCTCGAAATTAATTCGTCGTGATTAATCTCAAGATAATCTTGAACTATTACTTTTCGAAAACGGATAATTTCTTTAAGTTCATTCGCTACTTCAGTTGTCACTACTTTTTCATCTTCAAGTATGTCTATGATATCCTCATAGCTACCTGGATCACGCATAATAAAGCCATCAATCATCGAATTTCCGACATCTAAAATTGCCTCAATTGTAAGATGAGAGATTCTCTCTAACGCTTTCTTTTCAACCACGCTTGTCCAAGTTGAATTTGCTTCAATTAATTGTAAATTTTCTTCGTAAAAAAGAAGGGTTTTTTCAATTTTTTCTCGGTCAACAAAATACATAGTATCACCTACAGTTTATAATCTTTACCCACCATCTTTTATATACCACATTATTTTACCATAAAGTTTATAATGATTCATGGTATCCCTCTTACCTACCGTATCTATAAATTCGTTTTCTAATTCGTACACCTTTGTTATGATAAGGATAATGACTGTTTCTTAAAAGGAGAGAATCCATTATGTCTGAACGATTTTTCTTATATGATGATACAATCGACACACAAACCCGATTTGTAAGTTTTATGGGGGAACACCAGCGCTACGACTTAGCTGTTGTCAAATCTGACCGCTATTATGGCAAGCATATTGTTTTAAATATTTTGAGCAATCGTTTTGCTATTATCGGTAGAGATGACCTTGATGAGCCCGGCTATATTGAACATGCTTATCAGCTATCTGAAGAGGAAGCAGAGGAATTGCGTTCTTTTTTGTATGAAATTGTCTAACATAATTACGCAATGCTGCGAAAACACTAGAAGTAAGAAGTGAGGTGTTTTTCAGGTGGCAGAAAAAGATAAAGAAGAAATAAAGTATACCGACTTTTCAAATGTGGAGACGATGAGAAATTTCTTAACCTTTGAGGAATATCCGGAAGGGCCATATGGCACACCGCGTGGTAAGGATACGCCTGTTGAGAACAAAAGTACACCATGGAAAGAAGGACAACGAACATATAGCAGCTTTAACTATGAGTTCAAATCACTTCACCAGGATCTTCCAAGACAATTCCCTGGGGCTCATCCCACACATGATGACAAGGATGAAAATGCCGAACCGCCTTATGACTAATAAGAAGGTTCAAGCCATAATAAAAGTACAGGCAGCTAAATTAGCCTGTACTTTATTTTTTTACCTTTTTTAAGACAAAATAGGCACAACCGAAATTGCAATATTCGTATAGGTACTCAGAAAGGGTACTTATTTTTGTATCAAATGACGCTTTTTGGTTTTTATCATCAAAAAAACCCTTTAAGCGAAGCTGTTCATATCCCCAGTCCCCAACTATATAATCATACTTCGCTAAGATATCGCTGTATCTCGCACGAAAAGCTTCTTCATTAAATCCATCTTTTAGCTCATCAATGAGCTCATATGTAGTATTACCTATGCTAATCACTTCAATCACCTCGTACCCCATACTAGAGGATGTTCACTATATATCCATTATAGCCAATCAATCCATCAATTACTATGCGAAATTTTTGTTTAATTGGTCACCCTACAACTGAGGGGGTGTCAAGATTGAAAAAATACACAATCATCTCAGGCTTAATTGCCTTAACCGCTTTAACAGGTTGCGGTACTTCTGACGATAATGCAGGTGTCTACCATGAAAGCGGAAATAAAATATATCGAACTGACCAAAATGAGCTTTACAATGCGAATGGCGTCAAAAACAATGGTAAAGAAATGACGAACTTTGGCTATGTTCGTCACCAAAAAAATCCCGTCCCTGGCGGTGCAAATGTATACAGTAATTTGCCAACCATGAACAGGGAAAAAGTTGCAGATTTAATCAGTAAAATCTGTACAACTATTCCGAACGTCAAAGATGTTGGTACGCTAGTAACGGATGAAGAGGTCCTTGTCGCATATGATACGGATTCTAAAGACCGTATGTTAACAGCAGACCAGGTAAAACGTTCCGCAATGTCAGTTGTTCCGAGGTATTTCCATGTATACGTTTCTGATAACCCTGACATGATGAATCAAATTGAGCGATTCGGAAGACTTGATTCAGACAGCCGAAATGTCGATCAAATTATTACATCTACCATTCAACAAATGATTAAATCGCCACAAGGATATAAAGTCAGTGATGGTGAAAATGAAAATGGGGAAATGGAAGGTGGCCTCAACCCTGAGTATGAACGTAGGGCGAGAGAGAACCAAGACTTCCTTAGTAACCCTAGTATCAACAATAAAGGTGGAATTGAATTCAATCCTGAAATAGATCGCACAACTGATAATAAAGGGAATGAAGACCAAAAGAGAGATGATGGAAGAGAATTATTGCAAAAAGGAACGCATTAAAAAAAGGGGATTTCCCCCTTTTTTTATGCTTGTTTAACTTGTTGATTTGATTTTGCTGCATTTACTTGCTCATCCGCATGGTAAGAAGAACGTACAAGAGGACCGGCTTCACAATGACTGAAACCTTTACTTAATGCAATCTCTTTTAATTCTGCAAATTCATCTGGATGATAGTATTTTTCAACCTTCAAATGCTTTTTCGTTGGTTGTAAATATTGACCAATTGTAATGATATCTACATTGTTTGCTCGAAGGTCGTCCATTGTTTCAATGATTTCTTCCTTCGTTTCGCCAAGGCCGATCATGATACTTGATTTTGTTGGAATTTCTGCATTCATTTCTTTTGCACGACGTAAAAATTCAAGTGAACGTTCATATTTTGCACGTGCACGAACACGGTCAGATAGACGGCGAACCGTTTCAATATTATGGTTCATAATGTCGGGCTTTGCATCCATTAGGATTTTTAGATTTTCGTGCACTCCACCCATATCAGATGGTAGCACTTCAATTGAGGTAAATGGATTCTTTCTACGAATTGCACGTACTGTTTCTGCAAATACCGCAGCTCCACCGTCCTTCAAATCGTCACGAGCAACTGTTGTAATAACAACATGCTTTAATCCCATCATTGCGACAGAATCAGCTACCCGCTCTGGTTCTGCCCAATCCAATTCATTTGGAAGGCCTGTCTTAACCGCGCAAAAGCGACAAGCGCGAGTACAAGTGTCCCCAAGAATCATAAAAGTAGCTGTTTTTCTTACAGCCCAACATTCGTGAATATTAGGACATTTAGCTTCCTCACAAACGGTATGTAATTGCTTCTCTCTCATCATTTTCTTTAAGCCAGTGTAGCTTTCATTCGTATTCAGTTTTATTTTTAGCCATTCCGGCTTTCGAAGATATTCTTGTTTTTTTGACATACTTCATCACTCCATTGCAAAGGCTATCCCTATTATACTCCTAACTACTTTAAGAATCCAAGTATTCGATTTATTTGTATTTTTTAGCTTCCAACAATTAGTGATTATGAAAATGAGATGATTTAACAAACTAACAAGGAAGAGACATTTTTATTTAATTCAAATTAGACAAATTCGACTTATTAAATGCCTATAGATGCCTTTTTAAAACAATACTTCCTTGTGTTATTTTAGTGAAAGGAGATTTGCGTGCGTGAACAGAAAACTTGGTATAGTTGTTGTTATTTGCTTACTTTTAATGTGTATGCCTTTGGATGCAAGTGCAAATGAGGATCAACAAAAAGTTTTTCAGGAACGAATGAACCTCTATACAAAGATGGAAACAGTAACACAGATTCCTTGGTACTATTATGCGGCTATTGACCAGTATGAAAGAAGCATCCGTCGTTCCCGAAAAGATATTCCGAAAGAAACCGGGTTAATTGGAATTTATATTAAACCAGAGACTTGGGCGGGGGCTTTAAACCCAAATCCAAATGATTCGAACCCTTATAGTATTCAACTTTTTGGAGGAATAGGTCTTGATGGTAACGGGGATGGAGTTGCAGATCAAACGAATGATGAGGATATCCTACTTACGATTTCAGAGCAAATTTTAGCGTACGGGACTGATCCTGATAATATCAGAATCGGTTTATGGGATTATTACAAACGGGACAAATCGGTTTCACTGATTACGGGAATTGCTAAAATCTATTCAACATATGGCACACTTGATTTAGATAAACATGCCTTTCCGGTTCCTCTTGGCTATAATCACAGCTATAAAAATACTTGGGGAGATGCGCGTGGCTGGGGAGGTCGTAGAATGCATGAAGGCACTGACATCTTTGCAAGCTACGGAACACCGGTAAGGGCAACCTCATATGGGGTCATCGAAATGAAAGGTTGGAACCGTTTTGGTGGATGGCGTATCGGTATCCGCGATGTTAATAATACGTACCATTACTTTGCTCACTTAAATGGATTTGCGAAGGATATAGCAATCGGGCAAGTTGTTGAACCTGGTACAGTGATTGGCTCTGTTGGAAGTTCTGGCTATGGACCACCAGGAACTGCCGGAAAGTTCCCTCCACATCTTCACTACGGAATGTACAAAGACAACGGGTATACAGAATGGTCCTTTGATCCATATCCGCATCTAAGGGCTTGGGAAAGATCAGAAAGACAAGCCAGAAAACGTAAATGATTAAAGGCTGTGGAAATTTTTCACCACAGCCTTTCTCCGTTCTATTTTGACCCTCTTTTTATAATTATTTCTTTAACCTTGTTTCGCTTGTTTAGCCTTTTTAGCAGCATGTGCAATACTTGCTACTAATCCTCCCCATAAGATAACCATCCCAATGATCATCATCGCAATTGCTCCACCGGTCATAGTCCTACCTCCTTGTCACTACCAGAAGAGTAGTTGTCATTTAAAGCTGCACTTCCCCACTTTTTAAGTGAAAACACAATCCCTAATATAATGACTCCTGCTGCAATGAAAACACCTGGGAAGAGTATAAATGAAGTTGCATACCCTTCATAGTTTCCAGTTGCATTGTCAAATTGTTGAAGGATATTTTGCTTGAATAAGTCAAACATCATATATCCTAAAACGACTGGTGTAATTACGCCTAAACAAATCTTCCACCAACCACCTGCACGAATATCGGAAATCGCATTTGCATGTGCTTGTAATGGATTCATTTGCTTGAATACCCAAGCAATAAGTATTACTTCAACTAAACCGGCAACAGCAATACCAAATTGGTTAATGAAGTAGTCAACTACATCTAGGAAGTATAAGCCTCCATTTGTAGAATATAGGATTGAAATAAGTGATGCTAACCCTGCACCATATATGACTGCCTTGTTACGTGTAAGATTAAATTTGTCTTGAACTGCAGCAATGAACACTTCACAAATCGAAATTAATGACGTTAATCCGGCAAATACTAATGACAAGAAGAAAAGCGCTCCGAAAAATTCGCCAAATGGCATTTGGTTAATAATTTGCGGGAAGACCGCAAATGCTAGACCAACACCTGCACTAGCTACTTCTTCTACAGGTACATTCGCTTGTGCTGCCATAAAGCCTAATGCCGCGAATACCCCGATACCTGCTAATAGTTCAAAACCTGAGTTTGCAAAACCGGTAATAAATGCATTGTTTACTACATCGGACTTTTTAGGTAAATAACTTGCATAAGTAATCATAATTGCAAAACCAATTGATAAACTAAAGAAAATGTGCCCGTATGCCGCTACCCAAACCTCTCCAGACATAATTTTATCCCAGTTAGGTTGGAAGAATGAATTTAGACCCGTGCTTGCTCCTTCAAGTGTTACTGCACGAATAACGATAATCGTAAAAATAACTAATAGTGTAGGAATGAAAATCTTATTCGCTTTTTCAATCCCCTTTTTCACGCCTTTAAATAGGATAAATAGTGTAATAGCCCAAACAACGACTAAAGGCCCAAAAACCCCAAGTACTGGCGCTCCAACTTCTCCTGGAGTTTCAGCTAAATGTAAGTACTTAGAGAATAAGAATCCTCCTGTATCTTCTCCCCACGCTTTATTAAATGAAAAGAATGTATACGAAATTGCCCATGCGATAATAACTGCATAATAGGTGGCGATAACGAAAGAAATTAATACCTGCCACCACCCAAGCCATTCTAACTTTTTATTTAAACGGAAAAATGACAAAGGTGCTGATCCTCTAAACTTTTGTCCGATTGTAAATTCGAGAATTAGGATTGGTATACCAGCTGTTAAAATCGCAAATAGGTATGGTAGAAAGAATGCGCCTCCTCCATTTTCGTAAGCAACATATGGAAATCTCCATATATTACCTAAACCAACCGCAGAACCGATTGCAGCCATTACGAAGCCTGCCCGCGTCCCCCACTGTGGACGATTATCCATAAAACAAACCTCCCCTTTTCCACTTTAGCCCGTTACCGTATTAGCCCTTTAGCACTAGACTGAAGTTGGAAATTTTTCTATTTTCAGATTATTTTCTATAATCTATTTATTAGTATAGCCAGTCTTTATCTCTATGTCAAAAGTTATTTTAAAATGAAATATACTTTTTAAAAAAAAGAGACAAAGGTTCTAATTACCTTTGTCTCTTATATACTAGTTAAGTTTGATTGTTACCATTTGAATAGTAATTCTATGCGTTTTGTCTGTTTTTCATAGTGAAAACAAAAATAACAAATAACAGTAAAGTAGTAAGCACTCCTAATAAGGTATTGCCTGTAAGACCTAGTACTATATATCCGATTATAGCGATAACGGCGGAAGTGATGGCATATGGTAACTGTGTCATTACATGATCAATATGATGGCTTCCAGCTCCAGTGGAGGACAGAATAGTTGTATCTGATATTGGTGAACAATGATCACCAAACACGGAACCCGCTAGGACAGCAGCTAAGGCAGGAAGTAGTAAATTAATATCTGATGCCGCTACAATGTCTCCTGCAATCGGAAGCATCATTCCAAAAGTTCCCCAAGACGTCCCTGTCGCAAATGCCATAAAGCCGGCTACAACAAATAATATGACCGGTAAAAATGCAATATTTAAATTAGACCTTTCTACGAGGCTCGCTAGATATTTACCTGTTTCAATTTGTCCAATCAAGTCAACAATTACCCAAGCAAATAGTAAAATGTATACAGCTGGGAGCATTGATTTTATCCCTTCAACAATTCCCTTAGGAAGAAGTCCAATGTTTAAAGCTTTTTTTGCATAAACCTGAACAAAGAATAAAATAAGTGTTACAAGAATACCTAGGATTCCACCAGATAATAGAGATCCTGTTACATCCGTATTTTCAAAAATTGTAAAAATGGTTATATTACCTTCAGAAGCTCTATAGCCTGTCCATAATAAGGAACCAACCGTACCGACGACTAATGCAATAATCGGCCAAACCAAATCACCAACAGTACCTTTCTCACTTTGAGGTAATTCCTGTTTTAATTCCCCTAATACCGGTTTTTCAGGGTCTGTTACTTCCCCTGTTGTTAATGCACGATTTTCATGGGTTTTCATACTACCAAAATTAATATTAAAAATGGCTACAGCTATTACCATTAAAATCGAAACGAGTACATAAAGGTTTAACGGAATCATTCGAATAAATGCAGATAACGGAGAAAACTCCGATACACCATGTGTTACTAAGATAGGTGCCAAGATTGCAATAATATAAGCACCCCAGCTAGAAATTGGTGAGACAACACAAATTGGTGCGGATGTTGAATCAATAATATAGGCTAACTTTGCACGTGAAACTTTATTTCGGTCTGTAATTGGTCTACTTACTTGTCCAACAGCCAAGGCATTAAAATAATCATCAATAAAAATAATAACACCTAAAACAGCTGCTAAAAGCTGTGCACCCGTTCTCGTTCTTACTTTTGTTTGCGCCCATTCACCAAAAGCACGGCTACCGCCAGAGATGGAGATAAAGGCAGTAATAACTCCTAATAAGAATAAAAACAATATGATATATACATTCCATGTATTAAGTGCGCCTTCTGAAACGAAGACTCCTTTAATGCTATTCCAGATAGTGAGTAAAACGTCTTGTAGCCAAAATCCGACTCCTTCATTCGTTAGTACATTTCCATGTAATATGAATGCAGCCGAAACAATGCCGACTCCAAGTGATAGTAAAACCCTTCTTGTTAAAACAACCATGAGAAGCGCAATGATCGGTGGGATAATTGAATATATTGTTCCAGACATGATATGTGATTCCTCCAAGTGTTATTTTGGAGGGCGTGGTGAAAGAAGATACTCTTTAGAAGACAAAAAGAGAGTATGATAGAAAATAACTATCATTACTCTCTGTAATGTTATGTTATCCTCCATCACGATCAGTAGCCCTCCATTATAGATCATTTCTATAATGACAGTGTTACCCTTTTTCAAGGCAACCCCAACAAAAATAACATTGACGTGTTTATTTTTGCTTCGGCAAAAAATCCTTTCAACTATGATCTACGTTGTCATCCTCACATAGTTTACTCTTATTTTCTGCACCTCTACCTCATCGATCCGATAAGGTGGTGTATTCATTTTTATTAATTCCATCGCTAGTATATCTGATTTTTCACTTAGATTCAACTATTCTAGTATAGTATTTTTTACTAATTTGTCGGTATCTCTATCGAAGGAGATGAATCCCCACCATTATTATAGAAGTCTGGAACATCATGTAAAATGTTTTGATTGATTACAGGGATAATTGTTTCAATTTCAACCTCTCCTGTTGAGAAAGGTAAAATAACCTGCATCGTCACTGTCGCAAGAACATTATATTGAAACCACCCATTATTAATCCCCCACTCATCAATTCTTCCTTGTGGCGTAGTTTCTCCAAATCCAATCATATGAAAACGAATTGGTATTTGTGGACCTAAGTTTCCTAAGAGGGCATTATTGGTTGCTTCCCCAAGGGGTACTTTAAAAACAAAGCCCGTTTGTCCACTGGCATCATCCGTTTCAATTTCTAAATCAGGATATTCAAGTTTATTAATTTCACCTTCATTTACATACTTTAAGTACCGCTCAATATTTCCGAGTGTCTTTGTCGCCATTTTATTGACGACCTGAGTATTGTAACTAATCACTTTCCCATTTTCATCTGTTTGCACAATACTTAAATCCTCTTGGACCAATTCTTCCTCGTTTAATTGTTGGTTAATAGCGTTTTTAATAACTGTGGCAGCAACCTTCTTCGTTTCATTTTCAGCATATGCCATGAGTGCGGGCTCTATCGCTTTGTTAATAATGAATAAACCAATAACAGTTGAGAGAATAAAAAATACGAATGTTAATAAGAAGACGTAACGGAAAGGCAAGGGCCCTTTCCTTCTTGGTTGTAGACGAGCTCTATACTTTCCCAAACGAAAATCCCCCCTTACAAGCTATGTGTATGCAAGTAAGGAGGGATGTACGATAACTATTTTGTTCGACAATGTTCAAGTGATGCCACGTTCTTTTATATGGTATACCTTCTCAGGTTAATTTTAGATCATTTTTAGTAGGGCGTCTCTGCCTTTCATGCCTACTGTAATGCCTCGGTTTTCGGCTTCAATTGTAATTGATTCAAGAGGGGCTTCCAGTAATTGCTCGATTGTACGAACACCAACTGCCCTACCAGCAATAATGCCTCGTTCTTTAAGTTTTTCGTTTAATAATGCAACATCGAGAGCTCCGCACATAATATAGCCATTTTCATTCGTGACTGCCATAAAATTTGTCTTAGGCAGGTTAACGGTAATGGCTGTAAATTGATGATTATCAATTACGATTGGTGTCATTGAGACCATTCCTAGCACACTCCTTTCCCTAACTAATTTATGTAACGGGAAAGTGATTTGTGTTTGAAATAGTACTAGTCATAGACCTATCTTTCTCTAATCCTTTTGACTAAGTATCTTTAGTACGTTTTGCTAATTGTTTTTTAATTTTTCAGCTAAAAGATCTCGTAAGAATTCTGGCATATAGTATTTTTTATCCTTTGCATCCCGTATGACAGGAAAGAGTGAACCGAATGTGAACATATCAATGGTAGCAATTGAATACGTTTTGTCAGGATCGAGGTCCTCCCCATTGATTTTAATATCGGTAATGTGATCTAATCCATCCGAAAGCTTTGTAGTGTAAAGCTCTACGCCGTCATATACCATTTTGCCCATTACCTTTCCACGGAATCCTAGACCCTTAATATGGAGGTTTTCCATTTCCTTTGTGTTTGCTTGTAAAATAATTTCCTTCAGTTCATCGCCCTTAACCCAGACCTTACATGGATTAATAGGATGTGGGCAAATTCGATGCAAGTCTTCTCTTGTTACCTTTCCTGGTGGAAGCGAGTCAAGCAATAGCCCTGAGTTCACCATCGATATGTCTCCTGCACACCATTCGCGAAGGACCTCAGCTAAAAGCTTGGAAAATGAGTTTTCCGCAAACCAATCACTTAGAAGTGGTTGGTCAATTTCTGCAATAACATCATTTTGTAAGGTGTGTATACTTTTTGCCATGTACTCTGAAAGGATTTCAGTTGTTTCCTTACTTTCTGACAGTGATTTCGTAGGGATTACACTTGCAGCACTTTCAATGAGCTTTTTGTGCTCAGTATCAATTTTAAGAGTAACATGTCCAATATAATTCCCGTATTTTTGCGCACAGCATAGAAGTGTGTTATTGATTCTCTTTCCATTTTCTAAAAGATGATGTGTGTGCCCACCAAGTAGCACATCAACATCTGGGAAATCTCTTGCAATTTGCTCATCCTCATTGATTCCTAAATGGGACATCAGAAGCATCATATCTGTTTTGTCTTTTAATTCATTGATTGTTTCTTGTAGGATAACAAAAGGATCTTTGACGTTCCAGCCGAGCAGCTTATATAGCCCCATATAATGAACCGTTAAACCGATGATTCCTATCCTAAATCCACTTGGCAAGACATGAATATGGTAAGGATCTGCCCAGTTAGGTAACTTCCCATTTCGGTCGAATAGATTTGCAAGCAAGACCTTAAATTCTGCCTCTTCATATAAAGAATCCAGATGTTCATAAGACATCGTAATTCCTTCGTTGTTACCGATAGTAGCATAATCGTATTGAAGTTGGTTTAAGAGCTGCACATTCAATTTGCCATGGGATGCTTCTGAAATTGGATGAAAGCGATCAATATGGTCACCAATATCAATTAAGAGCATTTCCTCATTGTTAGCCTGATGAAGTTTTCTCATTTCTGTGATATATTTTGTGATTTTAGGCCATCGGTCAAAATGGCTATGGAGATCGTTTGTATGATAAATATGTACGGTTTCAATCAATCCCTACACCTCCTTTTTGCCTGTTTAAAATGCTATGGACTTCTTCTTTAGGTACTTCACTTTTGTATTTCAATTTAAATTTAGTATAGTTTTTACTAGCTAAAAAAGTCTAATTGCCTCGGCGCTAAACCTCTATATTCGATTCCGAGCATATCAATAAATTGTTTAGCATTGTCTGCCGCATCCCCACCTGAATTGTTATTAAACAATACGTAGATGGTCTCACTTGATTGATTAAGTTTCTGCACATGGTGGATCCATTCTTCTAGCTCTTCTTTATTATACTTATATAAATAACGCACATCACGCCAATTGCCTTGTTTTGGCTTTGTCCAGCCATGAACATTTCTGCCATGGAAACGTACGAGCGTTTTTAGTTTATCGGTTGGATGGAGGACTGTCGGAATTGACCCTTGGCCTGCCTGTGGCTCATCGCAAATACTATGAATCCAGCCTTCCTGTTCCATAAATTGTAATGTTTGTTTTTTTAGTTGTGGTGAAAACCATGATTGATGGCGGAATTCAAGCGCTACAGGAAATTTCTCCCATCTGTTGCTTGCACCACCTTAAGTAGTCTACATTTTCTCGTTTACAATCATACCATGGAGGAAATTGAAATAAAACCATGGCAAGCTTATTTGCTTGTTGATAAGGTTCCAGTGACAAACGAAAAGCATCAAACATGTCTTCCTTTGATTCAAATGGAATTTCTCCACGTTGATGACCTGTCATCCCCTGATAAGCTTTAACAATGAATTGAAAAGATTCAGGTGTGTCTCTCAGCCATTTTTCCACATTACGTTTAGGCTGAATGGCATAGAAAGACGCATCCACCTCGACAATTGGAAAGTGACCAGCATATTCTTTTAGTTTATCACTGGGTGTAGTTCCTGCTGTATATAGACTATCGTGGTCACCCCAGCCAGTTACACCAATATAAATCATGGAGTCACCTCCTATTACGATTATGTACAAAAATAACTCGCTTGAGAGTATCTCAAACGAGTTATTGCAAGTTTTCTTATTAACCGATAGAACCTTCCATTTCGAATTTGATTAAGCGGTTCATTTCAACAGCATATTCCATTGGAAGCTCTTTAGTAAATGGCTCGATAAAGCCCATTACGATCATTTCAGTAGCTTCTTGCTCAGAAATACCACGGCTCATTAGATAGAATAGTTGTTCTTCAGATACTTTAGATACCTTAGCTTCATGCTCTAATGAAATATTGTCATTTAAAATTTCATTATATGGAATTGTATCAGATGTCGACTGATTATCCATGATTAACGTATCACATTCGATATTAGAACGTGCTCCATGTGCTCTACGTCCGAAGTGTACAATACCACGGTATGTTACTTTACCACCGTGTTTAGCAATAGACTTCGATACGATAGTAGAAGACGTATTTGGAGCAAGGTGAGTCATTTTCGCACCCGCATCCTGGTGTTGACATTTACCAGCAATTGCAATGGAAAGAGTCATACCACGCGCTCCTTCACCACGAAGGATAACAGCTGGATATTTCATTGTTAATTTTGAACCAATGTTACCATCGATCCATTCCATTGTTGCATTCGCATCACAAACTGCACGTTTTGTAACTAGGTTATACACGTTGTTAGCCCAGTTTTGAATAGTTGTATAACGGCAGTACGCATCTTTTTTAATGATGATTTCAACAACAGCACTGTGTAGTGAGTTTGTTGTATAAACAGGAGCAGTACATCCTTCAACATAATGTACGCTTGCACCCTCATCAACAATAATTAATGTACGCTCGAATTGCCCCATGTTTTCAGAGTTGATACGGAAATATGCTTGAAGTGGTGTATCAACCTTAACACCTGGTGGTACGTAGATAAATGATCCACCAGACCAAACTGCTGAGTTCAATGCCGCGAACTTGTTATCAGTTGGAGGAATAACCTTTGCCCAGTGCTCACGGAAAATATCTTCATTCTCTTTAAGAGCAGAATCTGTATCCTTAAATACAATTCCTAGTTCTTCCAGGTCTTCCTTCATATTATGGTATACAACCTCTGATTCGTACTGGGCTGAAACACCAGCAAGATATTTTTGTTCAGCTTCAGGAATACCTAACTTATCAAAAGTTGCTTTAATTTCTTCAGGAACTTCGTCCCATGACTTTTCGGATTTCTCAGATGGTTTTACGTAATACGTAATCTCATCAAAGTTTAAGCTATTAAGGTCTCCACCCCATTGTGGCATAGGCATGTTGTAAAAATGCTCTAAGGATTTAAGACGGAAGTCTAACATCCACTGAGGCTCTTCTTTCATGCGTGAGATTTCTTCAACAATTTCCTTTGTTAAACCACGTTCTGAACGGAAGATGGAAACGTCTTTATCTGCAAAGCCATATTTATAATCGCCAATTTCAGGCATTTTCTTTGCCATTCTACTTCACTCCATTCTATGTGAGGAATCCTCATAACAAAATGTTAGGAGAAATCAATCACGATTCATTTTGTTCGTTCTTAAATCCCTTTTCCATTGCCTTCCAAGCTAATGTCGCACATTTAATACGTGCTGGGAATTTTGAAACGCCCTGAAGTGCTTCAATGTCTCCTAAATCAATGCTATCATCATATTCTTTTCCTAGCATCATTTCTGAGAAGATTTGTGACATTTTTAATGCATCTTCAATTTTTCTGCCTTTAATCGCTTGAGTCATCATTGATGCGGATGACATTGAAATGGAACAACCTTCTCCATCGAATTTAGCATCTTGAACGACTCCATCATCAACTTTTAATGTAAGATGAATTCGGTCTCCACAGGTTGGGTTATTCATATCAATTGTTAATGCCCCATCTTGGATAACTCCTCGATTTCTTGGCTTTTTATAATGATCCATTATTACTTGTCGGTACAAGGTATCAAGGTTTATTCTAGAATCCATTGCTGAAATACTCCTTTGTTTTTATGAGTCCTTCAACTAGTTTATCAATTTCTTCTTCTGTATTATAGAGGTAAAAACTTGCACGGGCAGTTGCTGATACCTTTAACCATTTCATAAGTGGTTGGGCACAGTGATGTCCAGCTCTTACAGCAATACCTTCAGCATCTAGAACAGTTGCAACATCGTGTGGGTGGACATCTTCAATATTGAAAGTTACTACTCCCGCACGATGCTTAGGGCCATAAATAGTTAAACCCTCTACTTGTGACAATCGCTCGATAGCATGTGATGCTAACTTGTGCTCATGCGCAAGAATATTGTCTAAACCAATATCTTCTAAAAAGTCGATTGCAGCACCTAAACCAATTGCTCCTGCAATAATAGGAGTTCCAGCTTCAAATTTCCATGGGAGCTCTTTCCATGTTGATTCGTATAGGTCAACGAAATCGATCATTTCCCCACCTGTTTCAACTGGCTCCATTTTTTCAAGCAATGCTTTTTTGCCATATAATACACCGATACCAGTAGGTCCGCACATTTTATGGCCTGAAAAAGCTAGGAAGTCACAATCGAGGTCTTTTACATCGATTTTTAGATGTGGCGCAGCTTGTGCTCCATCAACAACCATGACAGCACCATTTCGGTGTGCAATTTCTGCAATTTCTTTAATTGGATTTATTGCACCAAGAACGTTAGAGACCATCATCACAGCAACAATTTTTGTCTGACTCGTAACAATATCTTCAACATCCTTGAGATCAATCGAACCGTCCTCTTGTAGAGGAATATACTTTAACTTCGCACCTGTTCGTTTAGCAATTTGTTGCCAAGGAATAATATTGGCATGGTGCTCCATATAGGTAATGACAATCTCATCGCCCTCACCGAGATTATCGCGTCCATAACTTGCTGCAATTGTATTGATTGCAGATGTTGTTCCCCGGGTAAAAATAACCTCTTGAATAGAAGATGCATTGATAAATTTTCTAACTTTTTCACGTGCATTCTCATAAGCATCAGTTGCTTTTGTACCTAGGGTGTGAACACCACGGTGAACATTTGAGTTGTATTCTCGATAATAGCGATCCAGCGTTTCAATTACAGTAACAGGTTTTTGAGATGTAGCAGCGCTGTCTAAATAGACAAGCGGTTTTCCATTTACCTCTTGATGTAAGATTGGGAACATGGAACGAATATCTTGGATATTCATTATTTTACTTTCCTTTCAATTACCTCAACAAGTTGTTTCTTAACTCCTTCAATTGGAAGTTGGTTTACAACAGGTGCAAGGAAACCATGAATGACTAGGCGCTCTGCTTCCATCTGTGGAATACCACGGCTCATTAAGTAATATAATTGAACAGGGTCAACCCTACCAACAGATGCAGCGTGACCTGCTGTTACATCATCTTCATCAATAAGTAAAATTGGATTTGCATCTCCACGTGCTTTTTCGCTAAGCATCAATACTCTTGATTCTTGTTCAGCATTCGATTTAGAAGCGCCATGTTCGATATGCCCAATACCATTAAAGATAGAGCTTGCGCTATCCTTCATAACACCATGTTTAAGAATATATCCTTCAGAATTCTTACCATGGTGAGTAATTCTTGTCGTAAAGTTCTGCTTTTGCTCGCCACGACCTACAACAACGGTCTTTGTATCAGCATATGAGCCGTCTCCAACTAAGTTAGTGATATTTTCGGAAATGGTATCACCATCATTCATAAGTCCGAGAGCCCATTCAACTTTACTGTCACGACCGATTACTCCACGACGAGTTACGTAAGTTGTGTTTCCTGTAGCTAAAGCATCAACAGCTCCGTAAGTAACTTTAGCATTGCTGCCTGCTATAACTTCTGAAACAATATTTACAACTGTATTTGCAGAATCTGTTGTAGAAATATAGTTTTCAACATAAGTAACTGAACTATTATCTTCAGCAACTACGATTACATGGTTAAATAGTGCGGATGCACCATTCTCTTGAATAAATACAGTTTGAAGTGGAACGGACACTTCAACATTCTTAGGAACATAAACAAATGCACCACCATTAACCAATGCAGCATGCAGTGCAGTTAGACGGTGTTCATCAACCTTGACGGCTTCTTTCATAAAATACTTTTGAAGAAGGTCACTATGTTCACGAGCAGCTGTATGAATATCAGTAAAAATAACACCACTTGCTTTTAAATCATCTGAAAGTGAGATAAAGGCTGGAGTGTTGTCACGTTGAATATATATATTCTTATCTTCTTCAACATGAATTAATGATTTAATTTCTTCAGGTAGTTCGTCAATTGAGTTATAAGGTGCACTTTCCACAACATGATTTGCAAATTGTGTAAAGTTCCATTTATCAATTTTTGTTTTATCCGGTCTTGGCATTGGAAGGTCTTCTGCTTTTTCAAGAGCTTGTAAGCGAAGTTCCTGTAACCAGCTTGGTTCACCAAGAGTAGACGAAAAACCTCTGACATAATCTTTATCAAATGGTAATTTCGTATCGATTGTCATAATAATCCTCCTTACGCTTACGCTTCTTGACCTACAGTTTCATCTTCGATTCCTAATTCTTTCTTAATCCAATCATATCCTTCAGCTTCTAGACGTTGTGCAAGTTCTGGTCCACCTGATTTCACAATACGTCCTTGCATCATTACATGAACTTTATCTGGTGTAATATAGTTAAGTAAGCGTTGGTAGTGAGTGATAATTAAGCAACCAAACTCTTCTCCGCGCATTTCATTAATTCCTTTAGAAACAACCTTCAACGCATCGATATCAAGTCCTGAGTCAATCTCATCAAGGATTGCAATCTTAGGCTCTAACATCATTAATTGTAGGATTTCGTTACGTTTCTTTTCCCCACCTGAGAAGCCCTCGTTAAGGTAACGTTGAGCCATGTCAGGATCCATTTCTAGATATTCCATGTTTTTATCCATTGTACGGATGAATTTCATTAATGAAATTTCATCACCTTCTTCACGACGTGCATTAATTGCAGAACGAAGGAAGTCTGCGTTTGTTACACCATTGATTTCACTTGGATATTGCATTGCTAAGAAAAGTCCAGCGCGTGCACGCTCATCAACTTCCATTTCTAACACATCTTCACCATCAAGAGTGATGCTTCCGCTTGTTACTTCATATTTAGGGTGGCCCATGATTGCAGATGATAAAGTTGACTTACCTGTACCATTTGGTCCCATGATTGCGTGAATTTCTCCACCGTTTATTTCAAGGTTAACCCCTTTTAAAATCTTCTTGCCTTCGATTTCGACATGAAGATCCTTAATAACTAAAGTTGATCCTGCCATAACTACTACCTCCATTAAACGAAAATATTTTGTATAGTATTGACACATTAAGTCAAAACTTCATTCTCATTTTATTCTCATTACAATCTTATATCAAATTCAAAGTGATATCAACCTTTACACATTCACACTCGTGATACATTTTTTTAATATAAGTTTTGTTGTATTATGCATTAAATGAGAAGAAAAAATTTAAATCTTGTCCAACAATTAAGATAACATAAATTACAAGGATATGTAAGGGAGAATAGATGTTATCCAATGGTAAGTATTCAAATCCTCAGTATATTTTTCACAGATTCCGATAATTCATTCTATAATATAGAAACCCAGTGTGGTGGGCACTGGGTTTCGCAATCGTAATATATCTATTTAGATGTTCACTTTGCCTATTTGAGCAATAATCATTAGACCTTGTTTATAGTCCTTTTCTCGATTAACCTCAACCCGCATACGCTCTTTGAACTTTCGACAGTAATCTTTGTAACCAATCCCATGTGCCTGATGCATTGCCTTTTCCATTTCGCCCGTATAATTCAAACGGATTTGATTGATATTGGACCAATCCCTTCTTTTTTATCGTGCTTACTTGCACATATTTAATGCTATCACCATCATCCTTTTGCCTCAACAGCTTGATTTCGGAGTATTTAAAGCTCCCAATCCTTATTTGACTAAATGGATAACACTAGGAACACAGGAGATACAATTCAATCAATTTCCTTTGTTTTCCTCGAGAATATTCAAAAATCGAAAAGAGGCTTACCAATAGGCAAGCCTCTTTTGTTATTATTCAACTACAGTAACAGCACCAGCGTATTTTTCTTCAATAAACTTTTGAATTTCTTCAGATTTTAACACTTCTACTAGTGCTTTGATTTCTTCTCGATCTTCATCGCCCTTATTCACAACAACGAGGTTTGCAGGTACTACATCATCACCTTCAAAGGCAATACCGTCTTCTGCAATATTCACTCCACCTTCAAGAGCGTAGTTTGTGTTAATTACAACCGCATCTCCTTCACCATTTTCAAAGGATGTAGCAAGAAGTTTTGCTTCAATTAATGTAGAAAAATCTAGATTTTTTGGATTTTCGACGATGTCTTCAACTCTTGCTTGATCGCCAACCCCTTCTTTAAGTTTGATAATACCTTCTCTTTCAAAAATCGGTAAAATACGGCCATGGTCACTAAAAGAGTTACTCATAATAATTTTTGCACCATCTGGTAGCTCCTTTAAACTTTTGTATTCTTTAGAATAAATCCCAATAGGCTCTTTATGAATTTCTCCAACACTTACAAAGTCAAAGTCAGGGTTGTCCTTTAGTTGCAGGTCTAAATAACCTGGTGTTTGGAAGTAGTTTGCATCAAGTTCTTTTTCATGCAATGCAACGTTCGGTAAAATATAGTCTGTAAAAACTTCTATTTCAAGGTCAATTCCTTTATCTTTTAATAAAGGTTTTGCTTGTTCAAGGACTTCTGCATGTGGAACAGCTGACGCACCTACAACAAGCTTTTTATTTCCTTCTGCTTCTTGAGTGTCTCCTCCATCACCAGCATCGTCATTTCCGCCACAAGCAACTAGGGCAAATGAAAGTAGTCCAAATAGTAGTACATAAAGTAATTTTTTCATTGTGTTTTTCCTCCTGTTATCTCTTGTCTGTATGTTTTGTAAAGAAATCACCCACAAATTGAATGATAAATACCAATATTAGTATTGCAACAGTAGCAATAAATGTAATGATCGGTTTATTGCTCTGGAAACCATATAAATATGCAAAATGTCCTAACCCACCTGCACCGATAACTCCAGCCATTGCGGTAAAGCTTACTAATGAGATCGCAGTAACGGTAATCCCAGAAATTAGGGCTGGTAAAGATTCAGGAATTAACACTTTAAAAATGATTGTCGAGTTAGTAGCTCCCATTGAATGAGAAGCCTCAATAACTCCTTTATCGATTTCACGCAAAGCAATTTCAACCATTCTGGCATAAAACGGTGCTGACCCTATAATCAAAGATGGTAACGCAGCATTTGGTCCTAGCATGGAACCCATCATAATTTTCGTGAAAGGTATCAATAGGACAATCAGGATGATGAATGGTATGGAACGAAAAATATTAACAAATGCAGATACAATCCGATTCACCACTGTATTTTCCCATGCATTTCCTTTATCTGTTAAAAAGAGAACTAAACCTAAAAATAAACCAATTATAAAAGTAGCAAGCACGGAGATTGAGGTCATGTATAAAGTCTCTAAAGTTGCTTCCCAAAGATTCCCCCAATTGAGTGCTTGATAATCATTAACTTGTTTTTCCCATTTAAGTAATTCTTGAAATTGTTCAAGCATTTTCAATCACCTCAGCTTCTACTCGTTGTTGTCGAATAAATTCGATGGCTGAAGTGACTTCATTAGCATCACCATCAAGATGTATAAATAATGTTCCATAAGATCCATTTTGGGTTTGTGAAATTTTCCCTTGTAAAATATTCACTTCCACCTTAAAATCTCGGATTAATCTTGTAATTAATGGCATTTCAGCATCTTCACCAACAAAGCTAAGCTGAACCATTTTTCCATTTGGATAACGATCTAATAAATTCTCAACCGTTTCTTTTGTTTCTTCAGGCTCTGTCACTTGCTGAACGAAGCGTTTTGTAATGTTGGCTTGAGGCTTTTTAAATACATCAAGCACTCTTCCCTGTTCAACAAACTTCCCATTTTCCATTACTGCAACTCGATGACAGATTTTACGAATCACATGCATTTCATGGGTAATTAATACGATTGTTAACCCTAAACGCTCATTAATATCAACTAGCAAGTCCAAAATAGAGTCAGTTGTTTGAGGGTCTAATGCAGATGTTGCTTCATCACATAGTAAAACCTTCGGATTATTGGCAAGTGCTCTTGCAATTCCAACCCTTTGCTTTTGACCACCACTTAGCTGTGATGGGTAAGCATCTTCTCTTCCTTCCAGTCCTACAAGCTTAATAAGCTCATTTACCCGTTCTTCTCTTTTAGTTCTTGGCACCTTTGCAATCTCCAGGGGAAAGGAGATATTTTCCCTAACTGTTCGCGACCATAGTAGGTTAAAGTGCTGAAAGATCATACTTATTTCTTTACGAGCATCACGTAATGCTTTTCCTTTAATGGACGTGATATTATGACCAGCAACAGAAATATTCCCTTCTGTTGGAGTTTCAAGCCCATTCAATAAACGGATGAGTGAACTTTTACCCGCGCCACTGTATCCAATGATTCCGAAAATTTCACCTTCATTTATCTGAAAGTCAATATTGTTAACTGCTGTTACAGAATTTGTATTTGTTTGATAAATCTTTTTAACATTTTTTAGTGTTATCACGTTGTCACACCTTCTATTCAGAGAAAACTATGTTTAGTGTATGCGATAATGTAAATAAATAAAGATAATAATTATTCAAATATGCCACGCATATAAAAATAAATGCCTTTCTGCAAAAACGAGCAGAAAGGCACAATTTTGTGATTCCTTCCTCTCATCTTCCAAAGCCCAAAGCTTTGTGTGAATTGGCACCTTTTCAACAGACGTTGACGGTTGCTGGGTTTCATCGGGCACATCCCTCCACCACTCTAAATAAGAGTTATCAGATTTATTTAATTTTTATTATCATACTAAAACAACACGAGAGTAATCTTATCATCTCTATATAAGGGTGTCAACGAAAATATTGTGAACAATTTTTCAGTTATGCAGTCGGCACTGATAAGGCTGAACTGGTTCCATTTGCAGCTTTAATGGCTTGCTCTAAATCTTCTAAAATATCTTCCACATTTTCAATACCAACAGATAAGCGGACTAAGTCCTCTGATACACCAGATGCCTTTAAGTCTTCTGGGCTCAATTGTTGGTGTGTAGTACTAGCAGGGTGAATAATTAAGCTTTTTGCATCTCCTACATTTGCAACATGTGACCAAAGCTCAACACTATTGATTAGCTTTTCGCCAGCTTCTCTTCCACCTTTAATACCGAATACAATTACCGCTCCTGCACCTTTTGGTAAATATTTATCAGCTAGTTGTTTATTTGGATGGTCCTCTTCACCTGGATACAACACCCATTCAACCCCAGGGTGATTTTTAAGATAAGAAACAACTTTTTTCGTATTCGCAATATGCTCCTTCATTCGAACATGCAATGTTTCTAAACCTAAATTGAATTGGAATGAATTATATGGACTAATAGCTGGACCTAAATCACGTAGTAGTTGAACTCTTGCTTTAATTATAAAGGCTACTGGTCCCAATGCTTCCGCAAAGACTAAATCATGATAACTAGGATCTGGAGTTGTAAATCCAGGGAACTTTGGTGAATTCCAATCGAATTTACCTCCGTCTACTATAATTCCACCCATGGTTGTTCCATTACCTAGTAACCATTTTGTAGCTGAATGGATAACAATGTCTGCTCCATGCTCAATTGGTCTACATAAATATGGTGTTGCAAAAGTATTGTCAACAATTAGTGGAATACCTGCTTCATGAGCAATGTTAGCAACTGCCTCAATATCTAGTATATCTAAGCTAGGGTTTCCGATTGTTTCAGCAAAGATTGCTTTTGTATTTGGTGTTATTGCTTGACGGAAATTTTCAGGATTTTTTGGATCTACTAAATGCGTTTTAATTCCATATTTAGGTAGAGTATTAGCAAATAGATTATACGTTCCACCGTATAAAGTAGAAGCAGATACAATCTCATCTCCTGCTCCCGCAATGTTAAGGATTGAAGTCGTAATGGCTGCCATTCCGCTAGCAACTGCTAATGCACCTACTCCACCTTCTAATTGAGCTACTCTTTCTTCAAAAACAGTAGTAGTTGGGTTGTGGATTCGAGTATAAATATAACCGTTTTCCTTTAATCCAAAGAGATTTGCTGCATGTTCAGTAGTATTAAATTTGAACGCATTTGATTGGTAGATAGGAACTGCTCTAGCACCGGTTACTGGATCTGCCTCAAGACCCCCATGTATTGCAATCGTTTCTGGTCTGAAATTTTTTTGTTTTTCACTCATATTAATCTCTCCCTCTTTGATTAAATAAAAAAACCTCTTCGATAAGAAGAGGTTGTATGTATGGTCTCTCTTCTTATCTTTCAGGCAAAAAAAGCCTGCTGGATTTAGCACCGTGTAAATACCGGTTGCCGGGTTTCATAGGGCCATTCCCTCCACCACTCTTGATAAGATAAACTATTAAGTTTTTACTTTTATGATTAATTTGATGTTAACCCTTTTTCATTCACAAGTCAATGAAAATATTTTGAAAAAACAAGATATTCCAAATTACTTGTATTTTTTGTGAAAATCGACAACACTAATTAAACATTCATGTTAATGCTACAAAATTCGTCCATTTTTCCCGGGAAATACGACATATTAAGATATTTTCGCGATTTGTTTTTCCTCTTTCTGAAAGGATTTCCCAGTAAAAACAAATAGGAAATAGAGAGAACCTATTAAATATAAGACAGATGTAATTGTAAAAACATAAGCATAGCCCCAATAAGCACCATACAGCATCACAATCGAGGTTGATATTGGCCCCATTAAAGCCCAGCCTAATGAAAATACCATTTGGTTAACAGAGTTGGCCAGTCCTTTCATAGAATCATCAACCCGCCCCATAACAAGAGATGCTTGGATCGGGTTTCCTGCATTCATTAAGGCTTGTCTAAATAAAAAGCCAATGGCCGCTATGTAAAGATTTTCGGTATACCCTGTCAGCAAGAGGAAAGGCAATGATGATAGTTGTAGATAAACAACTGCTCGAACTTCTCCTACCTTACTAACAATGGCTGGTCCAATAATCATCGCGATCGCTGTTGCTGCTTGTCCCAATGATAAAATGAGACCAATTACTGTATTACTTGCTAAAAACCGGTCAGCAAAATACAAATTTAGGTAAGGAATAACTAATCCTGATCCAAACCCTATGATCATTTGAGCAAATGCAAACATCGCAATTAACTTTATTTGTGATTTATTTGTTCGCAGCTTCTGCCTAAATGACGCCACTAATCTCAGGTTGTTTCCTTGGCTGTTCATTCATTTTAAGTATCGGTAAAATACCAGCCATATAAATGATAGTTGCAATTAATAATGTGATTCTTACACTCCAAAGTCCACTCAAATGAAAGATAAATTGAAAGGCATCAGAAAATGCCCCTCCCGCAATATTTCCTACTACTTGTGCGGCCATCATGATTGCTGAATGAAAACTAAAAAGGTGAACCCTTTGTGAAGATGTGGAGTTTTCCGCTAACCACGGGATTCCAGATACTTGAATAAATGCAGTCGACACCCCTGTAATAAATGCAGTTCCAATCAGTAACTGATCAATTTCTAGTATACTTCTAGCAAAAAAGGCGAATGTAGAAATCGCAACTCCAAGAACCATCACTTTCTTTCTGCCAAATTTATCACTCATAAGCCCTGCGGGTACGAGAATTAAGGCAGATGCTAAAGCAGTCATTGCAATAATTGTTCCGTTCGTTTGCTCGGAGTAACCTAGCTCTCTTACATAAAAGTTATACATGATTGTGTACATACCCATGCCTAATTGTGTAAAAACAGTTGCTAGGATAAATCGTTTGATGTTTTGATTGTATGCTTTATATTGCGTTTTCCATCCGGTGACAATGCTCATATGTGCTCCTATAATTATGTGATAAATATGATATTTCGACTCCCTAAATATCATACAACTTTTTAGACAAATTGCAATATACCGAATACAAAAATGATGTATATTTTTAAAATAAATAAAAGCGATAACCCAATTGGATTATCGCAGTTAAACAGACATTATTCTTTCGCTTTTTTTATGCATTGCCTTCTTGAAGCGTTTTCTTATTACTTGGTGCAAACCAACCGAGTAGTGCAATGCCAACTAATACTCCATAGAAGATAATTGTCCAAACAGTACTATGCGGGAAATCATGGTCTAAAATACCAATATCCTCATGAGCAAGGGTAATTACAGCAAGTTTGACACCGACCCAGGCGACAATTGCATATGCGGTTGTTTCCAATGCAGGTCGCTTCTCAAGAAGTTGCACAAACCAAGTTGCAGCAAACTTAATCAATACGAGGCCAGCAATACCCCCAAGAAGAATAACAATGAATTGCCCTCCATCCATACCACCGAAATTGCCAAGAGGTGATTCTGGAAGACCAAGGGCTAGAGCAACCGCAGCTAAGATTGAATCAATAGCAAAAGCAAGATCCGCTAATGCAATTTTTCCTACAGTTGGCCAAAATCCTTTACCAGCAGATTCTTTTTCATCATCCTTATGAATGTCCTTATTTTCCTTACCAAACTTTGCTTGGATGATATGCTTTAATCCTAAATAAAGAAGATAAGCTGCCCCTATCGCTTGTATTTGCCAAACGTTTGCTATAAAGGAAATAGCAAAAAGTGCTCCAAAACGGAAAACAAAAGCCATGAGTATTCCGTAATTGATTGCCTTTTTTTTCTGTTCTTCAGGTAAATGCTTGGCTATGATTGCTAGAACTAGAGCATTGTCCGCTGATAATAACCCTTCCAAACCAATTAGGATTAACAATGCCCAGGCATATTCAAGCCATATTGACTCCATGAATGTCTCCCCCAACTTTTAGGAAATTTCCAATTCATGAGTTTCCCTTTTTTATAGTACTCTTTTTAGTATGAGTACAAAGAAGCACGATAAACGGAGTTGTTTTAGGTAATATGTTTAAAATTTTCCTTGGGTAGAAAATTGTAAGGCATAGCACATTCAATAAAAAAACCCAAGAATGCTGATATCCATTCCTGGGCTTATGTTTTTGATAAGATTTCAACCAAGTAAGGAACTGAGTGAAAGGCATAATACTTTTGCGCAACTTTTCCTTCTTTTACATGCATTAAACAAGGAACACTTTCAATTTGCCAATTGATTGCTTTCTTTGGTAAATAATTAAGATCGCTCTTACCGATTATTACGTTTGGTAACAATTCAGCGACGACAGTCATCATTTTCGAAGCTACCTGACAGGTTCCGCACATCGGAGTGAATAAATAAAGCCAAAACTCCCCCGTGTTCGTGAGGTGAGTATCAATTTCGTGTTCATTCCATTCCTTCATCTTTACAACAACCTTTTATCTTGTTAATTGTTGTTTATTTTACCATAATTATTGAAAAAGTATAGGATACACGCTTGGCCTAAAGTAAGTATTCAGCGTGCACATCTATGTTTGCTGAAAGTAGTACCGTAGCAATATGTTGTTCAGGGGCAGTCGCAACCTCCCGATACATTTTATCGATA
The DNA here is from genome assembly GCF_059759275.1 of Ferdinandcohnia sp. GQ5. Lineage (NCBI taxonomy): Bacteria > Bacillati > Bacillota > Bacilli > Caryophanales > Bacillaceae > Ferdinandcohnia > Ferdinandcohnia sp. GQ5. The sequence goes on along the minus strand of NZ_JCAXEW010000003.1, from coordinate 246,961 downwards.
AACAAATGCCGTGCTTCTGGAAACTCGCGTTTAAACTGTTTTCTAAGCTTATCTCCTGCACGGTCGGCATCAACTAAGATATAAACATCTTTATTAAACAAATGCTCAATTAATTCGTCCAGTTTGGAGATACTAATCGTTCCGTTAGTACAAATAATCTCAACTGGTTCATTCACAACCGCTTCGACTTTCTTTTTATCTGTTCTCCCCTCAACAATGATTACTTTTTCATTATCGTCAAAAGCCACCATTTCATCACCTTGTTTCAAGTGTACATTAATCTGATATATACTTCTTCGATGTATACAACTGCTTTTCCTTCATTTTATAGCGAAGAATATAATTTGGTGAATCATAAGGAAACAATAGGGAAAAAAAGACAGTGGGTAACCACTGTCTTAACACCAACCATTTTCATCATCACAATCGACATATTTCATATCTGGGTTAGAAGGTATATCAGCATATGTGAAAATTTTGCTCTCTTCTTGCTCATATCCCTGCTTTAATTCATATTGAGCCCCTTCATTTGTAAAACGGATCTTTCCGATTTGTTCTTTTTCAACATATAATTTCATTTCATTATCTCCAAGCTTTCCAACCACTCGGTCAGTCACTTCAATTCGAGTATGTTTCAATACCATTACGAACACCCTTCCATCGGTATTTAATTTTAGAGTGTCCATTAAGAGAAACTTCATTCTGTTTGTCATTGTCCTTGTAGGGATAAAAAAAGAAAAGAGCCGATAGGAACTTTTTCCTGTTTTCGGCTCTTTTTATAGAAATCTTAGTCTTCTTTTATCATTTCTTCATATTGTTCAGCTGTCATTAGATTTTCAATATCACCAGCATTTGCAGGCTCAATTACGATCATCCAAGCTTTTTCATATGGAGATTCGTTTACGAATTCTGGGCTGTCGTCAAGGTCTTCATTTATTTCTACAACTTTACCGCTGATAGGCGCATAAAGTTCAGAAACCGTTTTAACAGATTCAACACTACCGAATGGCTCATCTGCTTGTATTTCATCGCCTATCTCTGGTAGTTCAACGAATACGATATCACCTAACTCAGATTGTGCAAAATCAGTAATCCCAATGCGTACTTTTTCCCCTTCGACTTTCACCCATTCGTGTTCTTCAGAATAACGTAATTCTTTTGGCGTGCTCATCTTGTACCCTCCATTAATTCGATATTATGAAATAATTAGTGTCCATTTTGATGAATAGTCTCAATAAAATGGATTATGTAAAAGTCCTTATTAAGGTCTTTCATCCGATTTATTTTGCCCAAGTGCTTTCAAACTGAGCCTCATTAAAACCAACAGTTACCTTCTTACCATCGCTAGTGAGTGGGCGCTTAATTAGCATTCCATCAGAGGCTAAAAGTTCTAACAATTCATCCTCGGAGGCTGTACCAATTTTGTCCTTCAATCCAAGTTCACGGTATTTTTGACCACTTGTATTGAAGAATTTCTTTAATTCCAATCCACTTTTTTGGTACATTTCTTTTAATTGCTCTTTTGATGGGGGATTCTCCACAATATGTATTTCCTCAAAGGTAACCTGATGTTCTTCAAGCCATTTTTTCGCTTTTCGACAGGTTCCACATTTTGGATACCAGTAAAATGTTAAAGCCATATTCTCACCACCCCTACAACATACTCCCCAAATATTTTAACATATAAAATTTTGAAATAACAACGATTCTCTAGATTCCCAAGAATAATTTCGACTCATTTCTCGTTTATCCTGCTAAAAAAAGAAAAAACCCTCTTACTTCAAGAAAAAAAGCCCCTATTATAGGAGCTTTTTCTAGCCGTTCAAGTTGGGAATTACACAGTGTATTTTTCAGCCTCGATAAGTGTTGCCGCAATTTCGCGTTTTTTCGCAATTACATTTACAGGGGTATGACGAGTTAATTTACGGAGTGCAGATGTCATCATCCGTAAAACATCACCTTCTTCTGTTGCAACAAGTGTTTCTTTAGCATGAGCTTCAATTTCATTAAATGCTTCTTGAACAAATACTTGAGTATAAAGGATCTTTTGTTGATTTTTATCTTCACCTGATTTTTTGATTGCTTTTTCTGTACGAAGAACTACAGATTCCATCGCATAAATATTTGCAGCAATGTCGGCAATATTTGCAAGAATCTCTTGTTCTTTCTCAAGTTTAGGACCAAATTTTTGTGCTGCAAGCCCAGCTATCATAAGGCCAATCTTCTTCGCATTGCGAACTAGAAATTTCTCTTGTTCTAGAACGCCCTCGCCCACCTCTTCAGGCATCAGCATCATTAGCTCCTCTTGTAGCTGTGTAGCTTTTTCAAGTAAAGGCAATTCCCCTTTTAATGCCTTACGTAGGAATGTTCCAGGAACAAGTAGACGGTTGATTTCATTTGTTCCTTCAAAAATACGGTTAATTCGAGAATCTCGGTATGCTCTTTCGATTTCGTACTCCTGCATAAATCCATAGCCACCATGGATTTGAACACCTTCATCAACGACATAGTCTAACACTTCAGTGTTGAAGAATTTATTAATTGAGCACTCAATTGCATATTCAGCAATTGATTTTGCAACTTCTTTACCATTCTTTACTTCTTCTTCGGATAATTGGCCCATACGGTCTTCAAAATAACCAACTGTACGATACACGCTAGATTCAGCCGCATATATCTTTGATGCCATATTCGCTAATTTTTCTTGGATAAGGCCAAACTTTGAAATTGGCGTTTTAAATTGTTGACGTTGGTTTGCATATTTTACAGCTAGTTCAAATGCACTTTTCGCACCGCCAACCGCACCTACACCTAGCTTATAACGACCGATATTTAAAATATTAAATGCAATTACGTGACCACGACCGACTTCACCTAAAAGGTTTTCGACTGGTACCAGTGCATCTTCGAGAATTAGTGTACGTGTTGAGGAACTTTTGATTCCCATTTTCTTTTCTTCAGCACCTGTTGAAACACCAGGAAACTCACGCTCAACTATAAATGCCGAAAATTTATCGCCATCAATTTTGGCATAGACAACAAATACATCCGCAAAGCCTGCATTTGTAATCCATTGCTTTTCACCATTTAATACATAGTGCGTCCCTTCTGCATTTAATTTTGCAGTCGTCTTTGCACCTAGAGCGTCGGAACCTGAACCAGGTTCTGTTAACGCATACGCTGCTAGTAGCTCACCTGTAGCTAATTTTGGAAGGTATTTTTGTTTTTGCTCTTCATTACCAAAAAGAACAATTGGAAGTGAACCAATTCCAACATGTGCTCCATGTGAAATAGAAAATCCGCCTGCTCTTGCCATTTTTTCAGCAATTAAAGCAGAGCTTACTTTGTCTAGACCTAATCCACCATACTCTTCTGGGACGTCTACACCTAAAAGACCAAGGTCCCCTGCGCTTTTCAATAATTTTACTGAGCGATCAAATTCATGGTTTTCAAGATACTCAACCTGTGGCAAAACTTCGTTTGCAATATAGTCTTCTGTAGTTTTTGCGATCATTTTATGTTCATCTGTATAATCTTCTGGTGTGAAGACACGGTCCGCTTCTAAATCTTCGATCAAAAAGCCCCCACCTAAAACGACTTTATCAGTTGCATTTGACATTTGGTTTCCCCCTAAAAGTTTTATTCAGAGGCTAACTCTTTGTTAGCCTTACTTTTTAAGCTAATAATTCAAACACTCCGGCAGCTCCCATACCGCCACCGATACACATTGTTACAACACCAAACTGTACATTACGTCGCTTCATTTCATGCATCAATGTAAGAGTTAATTTTGCTCCAGTACATCCAAGTGGGTGTCCGAGTGCAATTGCGCCACCATTTACGTTTACTTTATCTTCATCAAGTCCTAATTCACGAATAACTTGAAGAGATTGGGACGCGAATGCTTCGTTTAACTCAAATAACCCTATATCTGAGAGCTCAAGACCTGCATTTTTGAGTGCTTTAGGAATCGCTGCAACTGGACCAATACCCATAACTTCTGGTGGAACTCCAGCAACGGCAAACGATCTAAACTTCACGAATGGAGTCAGGCCAAGGCTCGTTGCTTTTTCACGGTCCATTACCATTACAGCAGCTGCACCATCGCTTGTTTGTGAAGCATTTCCTGCTGTTACTGAACCTGTCACTGAGAAAGCTGGTCTTAGTTTTGCAAGCACTTCAAGATTCGTATCTTCTCGGACACCTTCATCTTGAGAAAAAAGGATATGTTTTTCTACTAATTTATTATTTACATCCACATGTCGAAGAGGTACGTCTACTGGAACTATCTCATCCACAAACTTACCAGCTTTAATAGCTGCAGCTGCCTTTTGATGACTTCTTACAGCAAAAGCATCTTGATCTTCACGACTTACACCGTATTTTACAGCGACCTGCTCTGCTGTATGGCCCATTCCCATATAGTATTCAGGTGCTGTTTCTGCAAGCCTCGCATTTGGACGGACAACATGGCCCATCATTGGTACTAGACTCATAGATTCTGCTCCACCAGCAATTGCGGTATCAGAATGTCCTATCATAATTTTTTCTGCTGCATAGGCAATAGATTGAAGTCCAGATGAACAATAACGATTAATCGTAATTGCCGGAACTGTATGTGACAATCCTGCCAATGCCCCTATATTTCTTGCCATATTTAAGCCCTGTTCTGCCTCAGGCATTGCACATCCGATGATTAAATCATCAATATTCCCTTCATAATTACCCGCTCGTTTTAATGTTTCTTTAACTACTAGAGCTCCTAAATCATCTGGTCTTACATTTGCTAGTGTACCTTTTTTCGCTTTTCCAACAGGGGTTCTCGCACCCGCTACGATGACTGCTTCTCTCAACACATTCCCTCCTAACTTTTTAAGGAAGGTAAAAGTACGGATAAAAATCTCTGTCGAATTTCTTCGTCACTCTGCCCCTACGGTCCTCACGTATTAATCCATACGCTCCGGTCCTCGGCGCTATCGTTCCTCGACCTTCTCGGATCTTTTCATCCTCCCTTTTACCTTTTATCTATGCTTATTAGTTACGTAATGGTTTTCCTTTTACAAGCATGTGTTGCATTCTAGCTTGCGTCTTTGGCTCACCGACAAGGCTAAGGAATGCTTCACGTTCAAGGTCTAATAAGTATTGTTCATCTACCTTAGTACCATATGGAACATTTCCACCTGCAAGTACCCAAGCAAGTTTTTTCGCGATCTTAAGGTCATGGTCTGAAATGTAACCAGAGTATTTCATTGCTTGTGCACCTAATAACAAGGTTGCGTATCCTGACTCACCAACAACCGGTACCTTCTTACGTACTGGAGCTTTGTACCCTTGTTCAGATAATGCTAACACTGATTTTTTCGCATCATGGATGAGATGATCTCCATTGAAGCTTATGCCGTCTTCTTTTGTTAAGAAGTTATTTGCACGTGCTTCATCGGCTGATGTTGAAACCTTCGCCATTGCTATTGTTTCGAAAACTTTGTTTGCGACATTTTGGAGATTTACCTCTACTCCTGATGGCATTCCTTGAAGATGGTTAAGGTAAAGTTCTTTATTTCCACCACCGCCAGGGATTACACCTACACCAACCTCTACTAGCCCCATATAGGTTTCACTTGATGCTTGAACCTTGGCAGCAGGTAAACAGATTTCTGCTCCTCCACCAAGTGTCATGCCAAATGGTGCTACGACCACTGGTTTTTCACTATATTTAATATTCAGCATCGCTTGTTGGAACTGACGAACAACAAGTTCGATATCATAAAAATTGTCATCCTGGGCTTCCATTAAGATCATCGCTAGGTTAGCACCGACACAGAAATTTTTCGCCTGGTTACCAATCACTAAGCCTTTATAGTTTTTTGCCACTTCATCAATCGAGTGATTGATCATCTGAATAATATCGAATCCAATTGCATTATTTGGTGATGTGAATTCCAGAAGTGCTACATCATCTCCTAAATCTATTAAACTAGCACCACTATTTTTCTTAATGACGCCATTTGTTTCTTTAAATGTCTTGATATTTATATTCTTTGGATTTACCTTAACTGCTTTGTATTCTCCGTTATGGTAATAAGAAACAGAGTTATTTTCTTTTTTATAGAACGAAGTATGTCCGTTTGCTATCATTTCTTTAATCCACTCTGGCACTTGGGCACCTTCTGCTTCCATCTTCTTCACAGATTTTTCAAGGCCGATTGCATCCCACGTTTCAAATGGACCTAATTGCCAACCGAAGCCCCACTTCATTGCCTCATCAATAGCAACGATATCATCTGCAATTTCACCTAAAAGAGCGGCTGAATAGATAAGTGCTGGGCTGGTAATATTCCATAAAAGCTTTCCGGCACGATCCTCTGCGTATAATAGTGTCTTTAACTTATTAGCTGTTCCTTTCACTTGCTTTATGGAAGCAGTAACTGGAGTTTGTAGCTTTTTTCTCTCTTGGTATTGGAGAGTTTCAGGGTTTAATTCTAAAATCTCCTTACCTTTTTTCAGGAAGAAACCTTGCCCTGATTTACTTCCCAACCATCCTTTTTCCAACATGACTTTCATAAAGTCAGGAACATCGAAAACTTCTTTTTCTGCTCCCTCAACTTGTTCATAAACATTATTGGCTACGTGTATAAATGTATCTAGCCCAACAACATCGAGAGTACGGAATGTTGCGCTCTTCGGACGTCCAATCATTGGACCTGTAACTGAGTCTACTTCTCCTATGCTATATCCGCCTTTTAGCATTTCACGAACGGTAACAAGCAACCCATATGTTCCAATCCTGTTTGCGATGAAGTTTGGTGTATCCTTTGCTTCAACGACACCTTTTCCAAGTACATCCTCTCCAAATGTTTTCATAAAAGAAAGTACTTCTGGGCTTGTGTTTTTTGTTGGAATCACTTCAAGCAATTTTAAATAACGAGGTGGGTTGAAGAAGTGTGTTCCTAAAAAGTGTTTCTGAAAATCTTCTGAACGTCCTTCAGCCATAGCCTCAACCGAAATACCAGATGTATTTGAACTCACAATGCTTCCTGGCTTTCTTACATTATCGATTAGGCTAAAAACCTTTTTCTTAATTTCAAGGTTTTCAACAACCACTTCAATTATCCAGTCAACTTCCGAAAGCTTTTCCATATCTTCTTCAAAGTTTCCAGTTGTGATTAGAGCGATATTTTCTTTAGAAGTAAGCGGAGCTGGCTTTTGTTTCAACAACTTTTGGACTGCTGAATCACTCAGACGATTTCGAACTTGTTTATCCTCTAATGTAAACCCTTTCTTTTTTTCTACTTCTAAAAGTTCACGAGGAACAATATCTAATAGTAATGTAGGTATTCCGAGATTAGCTAAGTGAGCAGCAATACCCGATCCCATAACTCCCGAACCAAGAACTGCAGCTCTTTTAATGCTTTGGATCATTCACAGTTTCCTCCTTTTATGCTTTTTGAACATTTGAATGAACACTCATTCATTTTTGCTTCAAAAAAAATATCCCCTATTCAAATTTAGCTAATGGATTTTTGAACAACCAAAAGAATGAGTTCCTTTATATCTAAATATAAAGCAATATTTTAATTTTCGCAATATATTCAACAAACAATTTTTGGTTTTCTTTCGATTTCGCATTGAAAGTTGAGATTCAGGTGATTCTAATAACTGGAGGTGAATCAAATGGCTAAAGTTGATAAAAATCCATCTAAACGCGCGGTTAGTGCAGCAAGTGTAAAGGGAAATGCTGGTCCTGATACAAGAGCGCGAAGCGGAAAAACACAATCTACAAACCAACAATACGGGGCTCATAATACGGGCGGGGAAGAATAATAGGTAGTGGTTTTTACGGTGGCTATGGTGATGAAGGACTTTACGGCGGCTCTTGCGTTGCGTTCTGGACTTCATAAGACCGGATGAGGGACTTTACGTTGTGAACTCTTGGTGGGGACTTCATCGACTTGATGAAGGACTTTTCCGTGTGATCTTTTGGGCGTTGGGGACTCCATCGTCTTGATGAAGGACTTTACGGTGCGAACTCTTGGACGGTGGGGACTTCATCGTCTTGATGGAGGACTTTACGGTGCGAACTCTTGGACGGTGGGGACTTCATCGACTTGATGAAGGACTTTATGGTGCGAGCTCTTGAACGGTGGGGACTTCATCGTCTTGATGAAGGACTTTACGGTGCGAGCTCTTGGACGGTGGGGACCTCATCGTCTTGATGAAGGACTTTACGTTGTGAGCTCTTGGACGGTGGGGACTTTATCGACTTGATGAAGGACTTTACGTTGTGAACTCTTGGACGGTGGGGACTTCATCGTCTTGATGAAAAGGAATTCGCAACAAATACTTAACCCCAATCCCCTTCATCACCTCGATGAAGAGGGTTGGGCAACAAATACTTAACCCCAATCCCCTTCATTACCTCGATGAAGAGGGTTGGGCAACAAATACTTAACCCCAATCCCCTTCATCACCTCGATGAAGAGGGTTGGGCAACAAATACTTAACCCCAATCCCCTTCATCACCTCGATGAAGAGGGTTGGGCAACAAATACTTCAGCCATTTCCCCTTCATCACCTCGATGAAGAGGGTTGGGCAACAAATACTTAACCCCAATCCCCTTCATCACCTCGATGAAGAGGGTTGGGCAACAAATACTTCAGTCTAATCCTCTTCATCACCTCGATGAAGAGGGTTGGGCAACAAATACTTAACTCCAATCCTCTTCATTACCTCTATGAAGAGGGTTGGGCAACAAATACTTAACCCCAATCCCTTTCATTACCTCGATGAAGAGGGTTGAACAACAATTACCTCAGCGCAATCCCCTTCATTACCTCGATGAAGAGGGTTGGGCAACAAATACTTAACCCCAATCCCTTTCATTACCTCGATGAAGAGGGTTGAACAACAATTACCTCAGCGCAATCCCCTTCATTACCTGGATGAAGAGGGTTGGGCAACAAATACTTAACCCCAATCCCTTTCATTACCTCGATGAAGAGGGTTGAACAACAATTACCTCAGCGCAATCCCCTTCATTACCTCGATGAAAGGGTTTTTGTAACAAATATTTAACCCCAATCCCCTTCATCACCTCAATGAAAGACAATTCGCAGCATATACTTCGCCCCAATCCTCTTCATCACCTCAATGAAAGAGAATTCGCAATAAATACTTCAACTCACTCCCCTTCGTCACTTCAATGACAGGCAATTTGCAACAAATATTCTACCCACATCCCCTTCATCCGTTCAAACCCTGTAGTCTTTTCATAATCTTGAAGCAAACAAAAAAAGCAGCGCAAGAAAACACACTTTGTTTTCACTCGCACTGCTTCAGATTTACCTACTTCCCAAGAACCCCTTTTACTACAAACGCTACATTTGCTGGCCGTTCTGCTAGACGTCTCATGAAATAGCCATACCAGTCCGTTCCATACGGTACATACACGCGCATTGTATATCCTTCTTTTACAAGTTCCTCATGGCGTTCTGATCGAATCCCGTAGAGCATTTGAAACTCAAATTGGTCATGACTTATATTATGTTCCTTTACTAATTCCTTCGTATATTGGATCATGGCCTCATCATGTGAAGCAACTGCTGTATAGTTTCCGTTCAACAAATGCATTTTAATGATTTTCTTAAAGTTCTCATCGACGTCTTTCTTGTCAGGAAATGCTACTTCTGGTGATTCTTTATAAGCACCTTTTACAAGACGAAGATTTGGATGATATTCGTTTAAGTCTTCTATATCTTGGACAGTCCGATATAGATAAGCTTGGATTACAGTTCCAACATTATCGTAATCTTTTCGTAGTTCTTTAAAAATTTCAATTGTCTTAGCGCATCGTGAGTAGTCTTCCATGTCAATCGTTACGAAGACATCATTTTCTTTTGCGACATCAAGGATTCGACGCATATTATTCATAACGACCTCATCTGAAATATCCAATCCCATCGAGGTCATTTTTAAGGATAATTGTGCATTTAGCTTTTCTCTACCAATTGCTTTGATTGCTTCAATTGAACCGTCAGCCATAAGATTCGCCTCTTCTATACTGTCAACGAATTCACCAAGATAATCGATGGTGACCGCGAGGCCCTTTGCATTTAACTCTTTGATTTTTTTTACAGCTAAATCTATTGTTTCTCCGGCAACAAATCTAGCTGCACCAAAGCGCAAGCCATATTTCCTAGCTAATTTTGTAAACGCTTTATTTTTTGATAAAAACAAAAAGAAATTACGTAAAAGTTGTTCCATTTCAATTTCCCCCTCGAAATGCAATCTTAGCTGTAATCTAGCAATCTACCTAAATCCTTATTTATTTTATCACGTTTAAATTGCTTTGAATATATGCTCGAAAAAATTTTGTCGAACGCTTACATTTTCCTGAACAGTACCCTATTTCATTATATGCATTGCATACAATAAACGTTTTGTTGGCAACCTAATAATGAAAAATAGGATAAGGAGGGTTTTATTATGCAACAACAGCAATCACAACAACAACAACAACCTTTTTATACTCCAAAGACAGGGCAAATGTCAGAAACTCCTGCAGTTATTACATCAAAGGACCTCTTATACTTAACAGATATGATGTCCTGGAACCTTTTAGCCTTAAAAAAGGCGCATTTCTTTGCGGGCCAATGTCAAATGCCGGAGATCTCTCAAGCGCTCGAAAAAGCGTGCCAAATGCATGAGCGCCATTATCGTCAAATTTTAGATCATATGCAAAAGCATACAGGTCAAGCACCGCAGCAACCGAGCCAAAATCAGCAAAGCCAGCAAATGCAATAAAAGGAGGGCTACATAATGAATCAACAAATGAACCAAAATCCTAATCAGGTAAGTAATCCAAAAACAAAAGTTCCAAAAACACCAGCAATGAATGATCGTGATTTTATAAATGACATGCTAGCAACGGAAAAATATATGACTGCTGCCTACAGCACAGCTTTGAATGAGATGAGTCATGATGGACTTTATGAGGATATTCGTTCGATCTTCAATGAAACACAGGACTGCCAAAGAGAGCTATACAATCTTATGTTCAAGAATGGCTGGTATAAGCTTGAAGAAGAAGAAACTCAAAAGGTGCAACAAAAGCTTCAACAATTTTATAATTACACAACAACGCAATTTCCAAACCATAATACTATTCAATAAGAAAAAAGAGATGAAGCCCCTTATTGGTGCCTCATCTCTTATTTATTTTTTAAGCGGTGTTCTTCATTTAGTTTTTTGATTTCAGCGATGATTTCCTTAATGCCTTCTTTTGCATCTGGGTAGGTTTCGTTCCAGTGCTTTGCAAGAGGCGGCATTGACTTTGAAATATGCATGTATAAGGACCATAGCTTTACTTTTTCCTTTAGTTCTGGGGAACTTTCTCCAAGTAAAAGCTCTGTGTATTTTTCTAGTAATCCATCAACTTGTTCTTCTATTTTTTGATCCATTTTTATTAACTCCTATTTTGCAGTTTAGGGGACATGTTTTGCAACGGTCTCCGGTACTTTTGGTTTTATAGTAAAGACAACATGTTGTTCTTGTTCGAATGTTCTGTTCGTATTCTGGACGATACACCTTTATACCGTAGTATCGTGACAATGGGTTAAAATCTACTGGACCAAATAGTTCCCCTTCCGCATATTTTACAAGATACTTAAAATCATCCTCAATTGTCTCTCGTTTTTCATCAAACTTCGGTTTTGCTAGTACAGATTCATAGAGCCAATACACATAAATCGCGATATTTTCCCAAAGTACTTTTTTCGAGAGGCCGGAATACTCAGAAAGAGCAGTTAAGACTTTATGGATATTCTCATGAAAAATAGCCCGAATTGTTTCGTTACGCCATTGCTCTCTAGATTCAGAAGGACCAGATACAGTATGCAGGTTAAAAAAGTAGAACTTCGGATTCCAATACCAGATTTCCTCTTCATTACTTGTCTCTAATGAAATATTAGTCAATGAAACATCTAATCGCTTATTAAAAACTGTCATTGCATACAAATTCAGGACAGCAAAAAATCCATAACGTTTCATGAACATGGATGCCGCTACTCGCTTATCTGGCGCAGATATCTTCTGCTGGACATTCTCCAAATATTGTTTAATCTTCTCTTCCTTTAAAAGCTCTATCACAGGACTTGATAGGTTTGATCGAAATTGTTGACTACTAAAACGAAATTCCTTTAATTGTTCGATTTCTGTTTCCAAAAGGAGGTTTGACATATTAAACTCCTACCTTCTCTAATCAAATGCGCCTTGGCGTATTTGCGCCCAGATTTTTTCGAGCTTGCTCGAAAACTTCCATTGAAAATCTGTGGCATCCGCCGTAGGCTTTAATTTTATTCAGCATTTCTGCTGAATAAGATTAATACGTCTTCCTTTGCCGTGAGGAATGCATAGAGGCGTTCCAAACAATGGATCAGTGGCAACATCACAATCCATGCCAAACACATCTTTGACCAGACTCTTATTGACAACAAATTCAGGCTTGCCCTGTCCATAAATTTGTTTGTTTTTAATCGCGACAATATGATGGGCATAGCGGCATGCTAAATTCAAATCATGCAATACCATGATGATAGTTCGTTGTTCTGTTTCATTAAGTTCAAATAACAGGTCTAAAATTTCGATTTGGTGTGTCATATCGAGATATGTTGTTGGTTCATCAAGTAGGATAATATCGGTTTCCTGTGCAAGTGTCATTGCAATCCAAGCACGTTGACGTTGACCACCCGAGAGAGAGTCGACCGTGCGTTCTGCGAAATCCTGCATATTGGTAGCTTCTAGTGCGTGATTAACCATTCTTTCATCTTCTTCTGTCCATTGCTTAAGCCAATTTTGGTATGGATAACGACCTTGTTTTACTAACTGGAGGACGGTTAATCCTTCTGGTGCAGTTGGTCCTTGGGGAAGGATGGCAAGCTTTCTAGCTATTTCTTTTGTCGGAAGCTTAGCGATTCTTTCCCCTTCAAGGAGAACAGCCCCATGTTTTGGTTTTAGTAATCTTGCTAAAGAACGTAACAAGGTTGATTTACCACATCCATTTCCACCAATGAAAACGGTGATCTCCCCTTTTGGAATTTCAAGATGCAAGTCTTCTATGATAATGGAATCTCCGTACGATAGTGTTAAGCTTTCCGTTTCAAGTGCATTCATCCCAAACGCCCCCTTTTACTTTTTCTAGCTGTTCCGAGTCTTGTATAGCAAGTAGATAAAATAAGGTGCTCCGATGGCAGCGGTAAACACGCCTGCTGGTACTTCGGTTGGAGAGAAAGCAGTTCTACCAATTAAATCCGCTAGCATGACAAGAATCCCCCCTAAAAGGGCAGCTGTGGGGAGCAATGCTCCAAATGCTGAACCGACTAATCTCCGTGCCATATGTGGTGCCATTAATCCAACGAAACCAATCCCTCCGGCAAACGCAACTGCACTACCTGTTAATGCAGTACTTACTAACAATAAAAGAAATCTATGTTTTTGTACCGCACTTCCCACTCCGGTTGCTAACTCTTCACCTAGTTCTTGAATGTTTAGGTGTCGTGCAAGCATGAAGCAGATAATCAATAAAATAATGACAACAGGACTAAGTATTTGTACATTTGCCCATGTTGACCCATTAACAGTACCTGTAATCCAAATATTCGCCTGGCTAGCTTGATAGATTGGTCCCATTACCATAAGTGTTGTTGTCAATGCTTGTGTGAGTGCAGAAACACCAATTCCGATCAGCACAAGGCGTATGGGCGAAACACCATTCTTCCAAGCCAACACATAGACCAAAAATGCGACAACAGTTGCACCAATAAATGCAGCCACAGGCATCCATTTTATACTGACGGTTAGTGCATTACTGGAATTAGAAAAAATGGTTAAGAAGGCAACGACGGCAACAGACGCACCACCTGTAATTCCTAAAATATCTGGTGAGGCTAATGGGTTTCGAATAATTCCTTGTAGAATACTCCCAGCAGCTGCAAGGGCCATTCCCACTAAGAATGCAATGATAATCCTTGGTAAACGAAAGGATGTGACAACCAACTGTTCCATTTTTGAGCCATATCCAAACAATGTTTTTACAACAGTAACGGGGTCTATCTTCATTTCACCTAACCCTGTACTGACTAAAAATAAAATAATTGTTATTACTATTAGAACGAATACCGTTATTAGTGATTTATGATCGATTAGATAAGAGATGTTTCCCTTTTTTCCAAATCGAATGGATCGATATTTATTCACGCTTTATGAAACCCCTTTCTTGCCACATAAATAAAGAAAGGTGTTCCAATTAAAGCTGTCATAACACCGACTGGCACCTCTTCTGGCATGACAATATATCTGGCAGCTATATCAGCCAGTAGAAGTAAAACACCACCAAGGATTCCGCAGTATGGCAGGATCCATCGATGATCAATTCCAACTAAACTCCTAGCAAGGTGTGGAATAACTATCCCAATAAATCCAATTGGTCCGGCAACTGCCACTGCACCACCAGCTAGTAGAATAATCGTAAAGGCTGTTAATAGCTTGACAGTTCCAGTTCGCTGTCCTAAGCCTTTTGCAACATCCTCTCCCATTGTAAGAACGTTGATTTTATTGGCTAATAAAAGGGATGCTACCCATGCCACTGCTAAATAAGGAAGAACACTCGTTAACATTTCAAGCTTTCGTCCTTGAATAGAGCCCGCAAGCCAAAATAATACTTGATCTAATGCCATTTCATCAATAACTAGTAATCCTTGTGTAAAGGATGAGAACATCGCAGCCATTGCAGCACCTGCTAATGTTAACTTCATTGGAGTAAGGCCTTCTCTACCTAGTGAACCAATAAAATAAACGATAAACGCAGCAATCGCTGCTCCTAAAAAAGCAACCCAAGTAAATGCTTGTAAGGAGTTTATCGAGAATATTGAGACACCTGCTACTAAAAAAAATCCCGCTCCTGCATTTACGCCGAAGATACCTGGTGATGCCAATGGATTTTTCGTTAAAGCTTGCATGAGTGCCCCTGCTATTCCTAAACTTGCTCCTACAGCTGTAGCAATAAGTGCGCGAGGTAAGCGAATTGTTTCAATGATAATATGTTCATTTGAACCATCAAATGCCGTGAATGTTTGATAGGCCATTTTCCAAGATGTATCGGTATATCCATACACAATACTTGCACACATTGAAAAAAGTAATAGTAAAATTCCGATTATAAGGCCTGCAGATTTAGCTTGATTTGATTTCAAAACCATTATAGTAAGACTCCTTGAATGATTAGAAAAGCGCAAGGTGCACAGTATTAGGCGACAAGCATAAGACGACCCCAACCTTATGAAGCGATTGACTTATGGCCTCGAGCCGATGGCTTCTTGGGCTAGACGTTGTGAAAAAGTCATGTATGACTTTAGTTAAACATGTTTATGTTATATATTAGGTCGTTTTTTGTTAGGCTTTACTATTCATATGTCTTCTTATTCATCTTAATAAGAAAGCGAAATTAGTAAGTTAGTTCTCTTTTAGTCTATTTGAATTGAGAATGATTGTCAATGGGATGAAAACCATTCTCAATTTTATATTGACTAAAGATTTAATTCATTTTATCATCATAAGTGAATAATTGAAAATCATTATCAATTAATAGGAGGGTACATAATGAACTTTAGAAAGAAAGCTTATCTAGGATTCCTAACATTGGCTGTATTATCACTTCTTTTAGCTGCTTGTGGTGAAGCAGATAATACAGACAAAGGCAATAACGAAACTGAGGGAGCTAATACATACACGGTTGAACATGCCATGGGTACAACTCCAATCAGCAAAAATCCTGAAAGAATTGTCATTTTAACAAACGAAGGGACAGAAGCCCTATTAGCAATGGGAGTTAAACCAGTTGGCGCTGTTCGTTCTTGGATTGGCGACCCATGGTACGACCATATCGAGGACCAAATGGAAGGTGTCGAGGTTGTCGGTGAAGAAAGCAATGTAAATATCGAAGCTATTGCTGCACTAGAGCCAGATTTAATTATCGGTAATAAAATGCGCCAGGAAAATATTTATGAGCAACTAAAAGCGATTGCTCCAACTGTTTTTGCTGAGGATTTACGTGGAGATTGGCAAAAGAACTTTACCCTTTACTCAAAAGCCATCAATAAAGAAGAAGAAGGTAAAAAAGTCCTTGCTGAATTTGAAGACCATTTAAATCAGGTTAAAGAAAATATCAATACCGATGCTGAAGTGTCAGTCGTACGCTTTATGGAAGGAAGAACACGGATTTATTATACTGATTCCTTTTCAGGTGTGATTTTCGAACAATTAGGCTTGAAACGTCCACAGCATCAGGTTGATTTATTTGCTGAAAATCCTGAAGATCAGTTTGCAAGAGAAGTGGACCAAGAAAAAATCCCATTAATGGATGCTGATGAAATCTTTTATTTCACATACGAAACCGGTAATGGGGAAGCTACAAAGGTCGAGGAAGACTGGATTAACAATCCGTTATGGCAAGGTTTAAATGCCGTGAAGGAAGGCAAAGTGCACAAAGTAAGTGACCCTATTTGGAATACTGCAGGTGGCGTTCTAGCAGCAAACCTCATGCTAGATGACATTGAAAAATACTTAGCAAAGTAAAAACACAAAGTGTAAGTGCCTTGAATGCGGAACATTGACTAACTGCTGCCACGTCCTGTGGCAAACGTCAATGTCAGCACTTCCTGTGTTAGTCCGACCAGCATAACAAAAGACAGCGAGAAGGATGCATTTTATCATTCTTTTGGATTGGCTAGACCAGATAGGCGCTAGGCGCTGGAACTGGACATTAGAAAAGCTCCCACCTTTTTGGCGGGAGCTTTTCTTTTAGTTATGTCTTAGCTTTTCTAAAATAACTTGCGCCTCATATCCATCCTTAAAGGTATAGAGTCGGTTTTCTTTACCTTCAATAGCGGAAAAGAGATTGTCAATGAGTGTGGCTGTTTCAGTCGTTTCAATCTCAATCTGTTGAATTTCTTCTCCTAGCTTGCCGCCCTCAAGCTTTGCCCAATCTATTAGTTTTAGTGTTCCTTCTGTACCATATGCAGTATAAGAGATTCGTTCAGCTCCAGCAATTTGGCTGATTCCATTTATTAAAAATGGGGTACCACCCTCTAGTTCTAATGAAGCAATGATCCCTGTTTCACACTTTGTCTTATCTTCAGGAAGTTCCAATATACTATTTTGATAAGTAATTGAACCAAAAATTCGTTGGGTTAATTGAATCAAATGAACCCCTACCTCCAGTACAAATCCACCTTGTTCTCGACCTGCAACCCAATCATTCTGTTGCCATAAACGTGGCCAGTTTGGAAAATTCATTGAAAGTTCAAGCTTTCTTAATTTACCTATGTACCCTTCCTTAATCAACCGATCAAAGCTATTAGCAGGGTTGCTATAATTTAGCGGGAAATTCATAGCATGAATGATTCCTTCTTGCTCTGCTTTTTCTAACATTTCCCTCGCCTCTTCAACTGAATTTGCTAGAGGCTTCTCACATAAGATATGTATTCCTTTTTCAATGACATCCATTGTAACAGCATGGTGATATTTAGGCGGGACCGCTACATAGACAAGGTCCAAATCCTCATTAACTAGCATATCGTTGTGGTTATCATACCAATTGATATCACCTGATTTTTCAGCCATTTCTACAGCTCGTTCTTTTTCCTTATCAACGACTGCTGTTACTGTTGTATGTTTGTTCGCATTAAAACCCTGGATTAATCTTTCTCCAATTGCACCAAGGCCAACTACTCCTACTCTTACATGTTTCATCATATCTCTCCTCCCCTTTCCCCATTATAATTCTAGCCAGTAAAATCGTCTATCACGACAAAAAAATCCCCCCTGAAATTCACTCAGGAAGGTAGGAGTCCTCTTATAAAAATGATTTTATATCATAGATATGACCATTGATTAATTCTTGGTTAACAATGAGGTCTAGGATAACACCTGCAATAAAGTCTGGTGATCGTAGCATCCCTTTTTCATTATATTCGATGAATTGGTCAACCTCAATAAAGTCCTCTTTGTTTGTCTTTCTGATTATCTCCTGCATCTCTGTATCCATAACGCCTGGTGAGAATGAGATCATAGTTACTGGATTTTCAGTGGTTTCCTGCTCAAAGCCAACTGATTTTGTGAACATATCGATTCCTGCTTTTGATGAAGAGTATGCAGTCCATCCATGTCTAGCCCGGTTTGCAGCACCTGAAGAAATATTCACAATTACCTTTTTAGTTGAAAACGATGCCGTATGGCGAATGAAGTATGAACTTAACAACATTGGTGCCAACAGATTCACATGCATATTTGCGGTTAGTTCTTTTGGACTTGCCTTTCCAATTGGTTTAATTGGATCAATCATACCAGCATTGTTTACTAAGTAAATTCCTTCAGCATTTGAGAAGTCAATAGATGAAAAAATTCGCTCCATCACTTTTTCGATTTCTTCACTCTTTTGGAGGTCACAAGAAAAATAATAAAGATTGATGCCCTTTTCAAACGCTAATTCTTTTAACTCATTATTTTGCTTTCTAGAGATACAAAATAAAGTATGATCCTTGTCCAAGATCTGCTTAACAATGGATTCTCCTAATCCCCTAGATGTCCCAGTTATAATAAAATATTTCAAATAAGACACTCCTATTACCTTTATCTTTGCCACTATTTACTAGTAAGTATATCATACACTACCGAAAACTGGTTGCTATAAAAGAAGCTCTTTGTCACAAATTTATTGCGTAATACCAGTCTCAGTAATCGTTACCTCTGAATGAACCTCTATATTTATATTTGGGTAATTTAGTTCCCATTTTTCAAAGTCTAAACCACGAGTTGAGTGTCTAGCCATATATCCAATCCCAACTGGGTCAATATTTTTTTCTTGAAAATCTTTTAACATTGCTTCGGATTTATCTTTTATTGTGCCTTCGAGTTCTTCTACTATCTTTTGAATCAATTTGGGATTTGTTGTTTGTCCAGAAAATTCACTCAATATCCCTTGAAATTTAATGGTAATGTTTACCTTTGGCTCCCCATTTATTTCCTCGATCTTTATTTTTCTTTTTGATTTAATGCGCCTGATAGATGCATACTCATCTGTACCTTTTAATCGTATAGTATATGCACCTTCACCATAATCTTCGACCAGCGCCTTAAAAAAGAACAAATCAGGCTCATCGATTTTAGCCACCATTTTACCATGCTGAAACAGTCCAAGCCCTGTTATCTCCATCTTATTAGAAAGCAGTTTCATAGTTGGGAGATAGGGATCCATACCCTCCATATAATGTCTATACATAAAAGTATGAAGATCAGACCTAGGTAAATCTCGTTTCTCGATATTATGTTGTAACATGATTGATAAATATTCCCCAGTTCCCCTGTTTCCTAAACTCTTTTCTAATACGTCACTTGTCTTTCCTTCAACAATCGCTAGATTGATTTTCGATCCGATGCTTGCATCACGTTGAAGGGCGTCAATATATCGTAGTATTCCGTTTTTTGCAAGCTCATTTTCATACAAAACAACGCGGACAGCACCTGTCACTAATGGATCCGCTGACTTTTTTTGTAGCACATTAATAATTTCTTTGGCTAACACTGATTCCCCAGTGAAGCTAGCATTGTCGATGCTTTTGTCTGCTTTAAAAACAGGGATAACAGCCGTACCTTTAATTTTTTGACCCTCAGCTCTATCAAATCCAACTGCTGCCACCATATTAATTTCGTCTATTATTTCTTCAGATATTCTTCCATATAAGATTGTTATTAATGTAATGGTACAGAGCGCAATTCCTGTAAGTACTTTTTTCATTTTTTCTCCCTCATTTTACGAACAACTAGTGTAATTATGAAGAGGATTGGAATATAAGCAAAAATATAATAAAGTCCAAAATTTGCCATATATCCACTGAGCATGTCTATTTGTTGACGAGATTTAATAAGACTGCTAGCAACTAATACGATTGGTAAAATCCAAAGTAACGATTTTCGTTGTTGCACCGAAAATACTTTTTTGATTCCTCTGCCAGCTCCCCACAATGCAATACAAATATTGGGTAGGATTACAAGAAACCATGATGCGATTCCAACATACTCAAATCGCTCTACGAACGGCATGTTGATACTTTTAAACATGGTTAGAGTTGCCCAGATTATTTTATCTATTTGGTCAGCGCTAAAATACATGGTTGCTGTAACGCTAGCAATTAGATATAAACTCGTTGTTGCTAAGACACCTAGGTGGGCCCATTTTTGGGACTTTGGCGGATTTTTAATAAATGGATAAAATAGCAAAAGCGCTTCAAAACCCATGATGCTTAGGGACATATCCTTTGTTCCTCTTGCAATTTCTGTTACCGAATGATTCATAATTGGTAACAAATTGCGCACATGGCCATAATCCAAAGGAAAGAAAACTAAAAGAAGTATATATAATGGGAGGACAATACTAAAAAAACTAATGCCCGTTACCGTTCTAAAACCACCTAAGATAATATAGTACGCTAGCACAATAGTGAAAAAACCAAAAACCCAACTATTGAATTCTGGGAACATCCATACCTGAATGACCTCAATATAACTTCGTAAAACGGTTACCGCTAATGCCATAAGGTAGAGAATAAATAATAGGCTAAGAAGGCCCCCTATCCACTTTCCAAAAATCTCTTTATGAACATCAACAACGTCTCCCCCTGAATAATCTAAGATTTTATAAATAATCCATACAATGATGTGTACAGCCACCCCGGCTAGTATGACGGAGATCCAACTGTCATACCCTGCTGATTTCGCTATGATCCGTTGGAAACCGAGCATTCCTACCCCTACTTGCATGGAATGAATTAAGAAAAAGACAAAAATAGGAGAAACTAAAAATGATTCTTTGATCCTTTCCATCGTTGCAACTCCTTGGAATCAAATACGCATGAATACGGTGAAGCTATTCATCAATATCTTTTTTTGTTTCTGCTTTCTTTTGATTAAAACGTTTTTTATCTTCCGGACGTAAATAACCCGGACGTTTTGCAAGCTGAGAATATGGTAGCCGAATAAATGCATCCTTTAAATCTCCAACACGTAGTGGGTAAATTGGTTCTAAGAATGGCCGACCTAAAGATGTTAATCGTATTAAATGGGCTAATAGAAAACAAAAACATAGAACAATTCCGATTAATCCCCATAACTGAGAGAAGATAAGAAATGGAAAACGAATGATACGAATTGTATTACCCATCGTATAAACGGGTGTTGTAAAAGATGCTAATGCAGCCAGTGCAACCATAATCAACAATACATTACTCGTAAGACCTGCTTCAACAGAAGCAGTTCCTATAACGATACCGCCCACGATACCGATTGTTTGACCAACTTTTGCAGGAAGCCTTGCTCCTGCTTCCCGAAGGAGTTCTATGACGATTTCTAAAAACAATGCCTCTAGAATCGGTGGCAAAGGAACTTCACGCCTTGAGATAACTAAAGTGGCCAGTAGATCCCTAGGAATTAATTCATGATGATATGTTAGTACAGCGACATAAATCGGCGTTATTAATATTGAAAAGATGACCGAAAAAAGGCGAAGTAACCTAACAAAGGAAGCGATGTACCAGTTCAAGAAATAGTCTTCAAATGATGAGAAAAACTCAACAAGTGTAGTTGGAGTAATGATGGCTTGTGGTGATCCTTCTGAAAGCACCACTACCTTCCCCTCAACTAATACAGACGCAACCCTGTCAGGCCGTTCCGTTTCAAGCATTTGTGGGAAGGGTGAATTCGTATTATCAACAATCATTTGTGATATATAAGAGCTATCACTTATTTGGTCAAAGTCAATATCGCTAATTCGTTGTAATACAGTTTGTACATTTTCCTTCTCAACAATATCTTCAATATAAACCACTGCTACCTTAGTTTTTGATAATTTACCAACAGTCAGTTCCTTTACCCGTAATTCAGGCACAGGTAGTCGCTTTCGGATTAGGTTTAAATTGGTATCAAGTGATTCAACAAATGCCTCTTTTGGTCCAGTAACACTAAATTCCACTTCAGGGGAGTTGACTGATCTTTTTTCAAATTTCACTGCATCTACAAGTGCACAATAACCGTCACTTTTGTGAAATTGAATCATAATACTACCTTGTAAAATCTTATCTTCAATTTCCCTAGGATTTTTTGAAATCACAATTTCCTTATTTGGAATAATTGCTTTAAGGTCTCGAATTGAATAGACTTTCGCATAAAGTAAATAAGGTAGTATTTGTTCGTTAATGGTTTTTGTATCAATAATATTTCGTTGATAACAAATCCAATACGGGCGAATTGCTTGTTTATTGAATTGGCAAATGAAATCTTCTGATTTTCGAAAGGTTTGATATATTTCCTCCGTTAACCTTGGTTTCTTATCTTCCTTTTTGAACCAATTTGCCATTGCTATCACCCTTTTGCTTTTAACATGTTTCTTGAATTTCTACTTCTTTCCCTCCTGTTAGTTATTCCATGAAATGTATGGAAATTATGCATACTATTTCTTCTTACTTTCAATTTATTGGAATGAAAGTAAGGCATGAAAGTATGTTGTAAGCAAGATACTAAGAGGAAAGTGCAAGTGCCTGCTTATTGGCGACAAGCATAAGACAAGCCACTGACAGAAGGTGCTTTTACCTTCCGAAGAGACTCGAATGAACCTGAGAGCCAATGCGGCCAGGAACTAGACAAGAAAAGTGTGGTTGAGGTGATATATCAATGTGGAATAAAAAGAGACTTGCAATAGTAGCATTAATAATTGCTGTTGGGTTATCGATTTTCGTTTCTTTTAGATTATTTGACAATAATGGGGATCAAGCTAATTCAAAAACATCTTCAACTCATAGCGCTCTCCACCCATTAAAAAATGAAACAATCGATACGTCCCCACAGGTGATGAATGTAGACTCCATTCAACTGTACAACAATGTGCAAAAGCAATTAGATAACCATGAAGAAATCGATGTAATTGACCATAACGGCAAAGAGAAAAGCCATTACCATCATCACCAAGTTATTGTTGATTTTAAACATCTTTTAAAGAAGGATGAAATTAATCAAATCGAAAAAGATATCGAAGGAAAGCTACTTCGCAAACTAGATTCTTCTTATATTTTTGAATCAAATAACATGAAAACACCTGAGATGATTTCTTATTTCGATAGAAGGAAGGACGTTGAGTTTGCCGAGCCTAACTATATAATGATGCAAAATCAGCAAGCACCAAATGACCTCCTTTATAACGATTTCCAATGGAATCTACGTATGATTGATTCCGAAAATGGCTGGGGTATAACACAGGGATCAGATAAAGTTAAAATAGCCATAATTGATACAGGGGTAGATTTGGATCATCCCGACTTAGTGAACCGAATTACGGAGGGTTACAACATCCTAAAAGACAATAATGTCCCAGATGATGACAACGGGCATGGTACACATGTTGCCGGAATCATTGCTTCGCAAACAAATAATCACGAAGGAACTGCAGGAGTCACGTGGTTTAACCCTATTATGCCAATAAAAGTAATGGGCTCAGATGGATATGGATCAACCTTTGACATTGCTCGTGGTATCATTTGGGCAACTGATCATGGGGCTGATGTAATTAATCTTAGTCTTGGTAATTACCAAGGATCAAAATTGCTGAAACAAGCAGTTGATTATGCATATAGACATGACGTTGTGATGGTGGCTGCTTCTGGCAACGATAATTCAAGCCAACCGAGCTACCCATCTGCGTACCCACAAGTATTAAGTGTTGCAGCTGTTGATTTAAACGGTGATAAAGCAGAATTCTCCAATTATGGAGATTATATCGATGTCTCAGCACCAGGAGTGACAATACCGAGCACTTATATTGATGAGCAATATGCTGCATTGTCTGGAACTTCAATGGCAGCACCACATGTTGCTGCGCTGGCTGCCTTAATGCGCTCCATTAATCCAAACCTTTCTAATAAAGAAATCATGGAGATGATCAAGGGAACAAGCCTAGATCTTGGTAAAGCGGGGAAAGATATTTATTTTGGCGAGGGATTAATCGATATTGTTCAAGCTCTCGAAAAAGCAAAAGTAGGAACCAGTTAATTGTTGATCAGTAGTAAATAACCGTGAAAAAGTGGGGCTTCCCCACTTTTTTCTTTTCACATTCATATTACATCCGATTATGGATACGATAAAAAATGGAAATCCAATAATGGAAATTTTGTTAATGGAGGGAGGACATTGTCGCAAACTAGAACTCAACAACGAAGTGAGTTTCGTCTCATCATAGCTGCCTTCCTACTTATCGTCATTTTTGTATCTCCTTATTTTATCCTTGGTGAGAATGCTCATCTACGAGTTCACGACAACTTAGATTCGAATCTTGCATGGTATAAGGTTCTTTCAGAAAGCAATCAAATGCTCGGGTCAGTTGATGCCACAATCCCTCAAATTATTAATGGTAATCTTCAACGAGGTGCATTTGGAACCGAATTTAGCGGAATTGTATGGCTACATGCCGTTTTTCCACCAATGATTGCCTATGGACTGAGCCAGTTTATCACGAGAATCTTTGCGTTTTTAGGCATGTATTTATTACTAAGAAAGCATTTTCTCACTCGTCATGAATGGTCTTGGATTCGTGTTGGGGTTTCACTAGCCTTTGCCTTAACACCTTTTTGGCCGTCTGGAATGCTGAGTACACTCGGGATGCCACTTGCCTTATGGGCACTCCTAAATATCCGAGCTGGGGAGAAATCATGGGTAAACTGGTTGACACTGACCTTACTTCCCTTTTATGCGAGCATTGTTCTTGGATTTTTCTTTTTTATAAGCGCAATGGGGATTTTATGGCTGATCGATTGCTTCCGCGGCAAGGGTTTGAACCTTCGCTTTTTATGGGCACTCATCTATTTCACATTCATTTTTATGGTAGTTGAATATCGTCTTGTATACTCCTTTTTATTTATGGATGAACCAAATAGTCGGGATGAATATTTTCATGCACGATTATCATTTTTACGTGCTCTCCGTCTATCTCTAAAAAATTATGTACTTGGTCATACCCATGTAATGAGTGTTCATGGCTTGGTTATTTTGCCAGTTACCATACTTGCATTGAATGTTGTTATCATGAAGAAAAAATGGAAACAAGAGAAAGTTTTCCTTTTCTTACATGTTCTTAATGCTGTATTGTCCGTTTGGTATGCCTTTTGGTTTTATAAGGGGTGGGTTCCTTTAACGGAACGATTTCACTTTTTAGACACCTTTAATTTTGCAAGATACCATTTTCTAAGGCCAATGGTTATTTATGTTTTGTTTGCTATTTCGTTAAAAATTTTATGGGAATACCGGGTTGGGTGGAAGCGTGCAAGTTTGGTATTCCTAGCAGCACAGCTAGTAATTGTGGCGTCTTTTAATGAAGAAATTGTTTATAAAAACAAGCCATCTTTTCTGCAATTTTTTGCTGAAAAACAATTCGAGGATATCAAGGACTATATAGGTTTGCCGCAAGAGGAGTATCGTGTAGCTAGCATCGGTCTTCACCCTGCTATCGCTCAGTATAACGGGTTTTATACACTGGATACATACAATAATTTTTATCCCCTTTCTTATAAACATCAGTTTCGGAAAATTATCGCCAAGGAATTGAAAAAGGACAAGAAACTGCGCCAATATTTTGATGAATGGGGTGGCCGGTGCTACATCTTTTTAGATGAACTTGGCAAGCACTATATGTTTAAAAAAACGTCGAAAAAAGAGATTAAGAAAATGGAACTGAACATGCAAGCATTTTATGAGATGGGCGGGCGGTTTATCATTTCATCTCTGCCTATTCAAAATGCAGACGAAAATCATTTAGTCCTTGAAGAGACTTTCGATTCTCCAGAATCTGCATGGAGGGTTTATTTATATCGAGTTTCAATCGATTAAGTAATAAGGTTATTTTCGGCCAATAGGCTGTGGGAATTTTCAAGGAACTGAGGGACATATTCTCTGTCACAATCAGGGGCCCTTTCCGACTCACTGCGAACGAGGAATATGCTCTCTGTCACAATCAGGGGCTCTTTCCGACTCACTGCGAACGGAGGGACTTGCTCTCTGTCGCAACCAGGGGCTCTTTCCGACACTAGGCGAACGGAAGGACATACTCACTGTCGCAATTAGGGGCTCTTTCCGACACAAGCGAATGGAGTGACATGCTCTGTGTCGCAATCAAGGGCTTATTCTGACACTATGCGAACGGAGGGACTTGCTCTCTGTCGCAATCAGGGCCCCTTTCCGACTCAATGCAAACAAAGGGACATGCTCTCTGTCGCAATCAGGGGGGATTTCCGACTCAAAGGGCGCCGAGTAATTTGCTCTGTGTCGTAATCAGGGGTTTATTCCGACTCAATGCAAACAAAGAGACATACTCTCTGTCGCAATCAGGGCTCTTTCCGACTCAAAGCAAACAAAGTGACATGCTCTCTGTCGCAATCAGGGGTTTATTCCGACTCAATGCAAACAAAGAGACATACTCTCTGTCGCAATCTGGGGCTCTTTCTGACTCACTGCGAAACGAGGAACATGCTCTCTGTCGCAATCAGGGGCTCTTTCTGACTCACTGCGAAACGAGGAACATGCTCTCTGTCGCAATCAGGGGGCTTTCCGACACAATGCAAATGAGTGACATACTCTCTGTCGCAATTCGGGGTTTATTCCGACTCAATGCAAACAAAGAGACATACTCTCTGTCGCAATCAGGGGGCTCTTTCCGACTCACTGCGAACGAGGAATATGCTTTCTGTCTCAATCAGGGGCTTTTTCCGACTCACTGCGAACGGAGGGACTTGCTCTCAGTCGCAACCAGGGGCCCTTTCCGACTCACTGCGAACGAGGAATATGCTTTCTGTCTCAATCAAGGGCTTTTTCCGACACATTGTAACTCAGTAACGTGCTCTGTGTCGCAATTAGAGGGTTTTTCTGACACTTTGGAACTGAGTAACGTACCCTGTGTCGCAACCAAGGGCTCTTTCCGACACTAGGCGAACGGAAGGACATACTCACTGTCGCAATTAGGGGCTCTTTCCGACACAAGCGAATGGAGTGACATGCTCTGTGTCGCAATCAAGGGCTTATTCTAACACAAAGCGAACGGGGGAACATGCTTTGTGTCGCAATCTTACAATCATTTCAATAACACAATTGATCTGGTTGGACAGGACTCTTAAATATCAACCAATTACTACCGTTTAACCTCTCAATTTAGATTTTTGCCAGTAACAAGGTTTCAATAAACATTATAACCAAACTTTTCTTTAGGGGGATTCATCATGAACATACCTTTACTTACAATTGTTGTCCCTTGCTATAACGAAGAGGAAGTTCTTCCTGAATCAATGAAACAACTTAGAGCCCTTCTGGATGATCTTATCGAGGACAAGTTAATTTCCGAAAAAAGTAGACTCTTATTTGTTGATGACGGAAGCAAGGATCAAACATGGTCAATCATTTATAAACAAGGCCTTGTAGATAATAAAATAAAAGGGTTAAAGTTATCCAGAAATGTTGGCCACCAAAATGCCCTACTAGCAGGATTGTTTTCCGCAAAGCGTCAGTCAGATTGTCTCGTCTCCATAGATGCCGATTTACAGGATGATATTGAGGTCATACGTCAATTTCTACATCGCTTCTCGGAAGGTTATGAAGTTGTTTATGGTGTACGTAAAGAACGAAAGACTGATACTTTCTTTAAGAAGCATTCTGCACAAGGGTTTTACAAGTTAATGAAATTCATGGGTGTTAACCTTGTCTATAATCATGCCGATTTCCGCTTACTGAGCAGGCGGGCCGTGGATGCGCTCGAACAATTCGATGAAAGTAACCTATTTTTACGAGGAGTGGTTCCTCTAATCGGCTTTCAATCTACATCTGTCTTCTATGACCGTAAAGAACGAATGGCTGGGGAAACAAAGTATCCATTACAAAAAATGCTCTCCTTTGCTCTTGATGGGATTACATCGTTTAGTGTAACTCCGATTCGCTTAATTTCATTAATGGGGCTGCTTTCATTCTTTATTAGCTTATTTTTTGGGGGTTACTTTTTTTACTTGAAATTTAGTGGACAAACCCAGACAGGCTGGACTTCCCTTATTACCTCGATTTGGTTAATTGGTGGATTGCAGTTAATTGCTTTAGGCTTTATCGGAGAATATATCGGAAAAATCTATAAGGAAACAAAGCGTCGGCCAAAGTTCGTTGTCGATATCGACACGTTCAATCTAGCAATACCTGAGGAAGAACCAGAAGCTCCGAAAGAGGGTGGACACTTGATTGATTACAGCCCATTATCTGAAACCAACTAACACATTCATCCGCTTTCTCCTAGTTGGACTTATGAATACCATTGTTGGACTATCAAGTATTTTTTTATTTTTGCATGCGGTAGGTCTCTCTTACTGGCTTTCAACTTTCCTAGGAAATTCAGTTGGTGCGTTCGTCAGTTATCTCTTAAACCGACGCTTTACATTTAACAGCAATGCCACATTTGGAAGAAGCATCCCTTTATTTATTTTAGTCATTCTGAGCTGCTATTTTCTTTCCTATTCAGCAAGTAAATTCATAGCAGGTTTCATTTTACTACCCTACACAAACGAAATAGCTGTCTTGCTTGGAACAGGACTTTACACAATGCTAAACTACTTCGGACAAAAGCATATTGTGTTTGCGGGACAGAGGGACAAGTCCCTCGTCCCACAAAAAAAAAGCACTTTTGATTAAGTGCTCTTTTTTATGTTTTTTATTGTTTTTCGTAGATAGACAAGGCTAACGCCAAAAAACAGGACCATTAGGATGGCTGGTACTGGAACCTTAGGATTGATATTTGCTGGATTGATTTCAGCGCGGGTATTTAACGCTTCCTTTGGGATATCCATTTTCATCTGTTTTGTTGCAAGAAGTCGGCCATCATCCCCAAGTACCTGTAATACACCTTGGTCGTTCATCGCAAGTTGAACTTTTTCATTTTTCATTTGTGTAAATTTCAGTGGCTTGTTCAAATGATAGCTTTCTTTTTTGTCACCGATAAAGGATTTATCTGCAGCTACTTCTTTTATCTCAAAATTTTCAAAGCCGTAATCTAAAAGCTCAATTGTATCCTCATAAGCAATTTCATTTCGATCTGCTTTTAATACAATCGCTATTAAAGACATTTCACCTTTTTCCGCAGTAGTTGAAAGAGTGAATCGCGATTCCTGGACAAAGCCTGTTTTTCCACCTGTGATTCCTTCATATGGGATTTCACCTCTAAGCATTAAATGGTGGCTATAGAGAGTTGTATCCCAGCTTTCACCATTCCAGGCTAATTCCTTCGTTCCAAAAATCTCACGGAAAACTGGATTTTCCAAAGCATATTTCGTTATTAAAGCAAGGTCATATGCAGTTGTATAGTGATTTTCATCAAATAGACCATGTGGATTAGTAAAATGGGTCTGTTTGACACCCACTTTCGTTTGCAGGTATGAGTTTAAGGATTTAGCAAATTTCTCCACACTTCCATCAAGATGCTCCGCAATTGCAACACCAGCATCGTTGCCGGAATTAATCAGCAGCCCTTGGATAAGATGTTTTAGGGTAACCTTTTCCCCTTCTTCCAGGTAGACGCGAGTTCCACCCGTTTCATAGGCATTTTCAGTAACTGTGACAATATCGTCTAAATTTCCTGTTTCAATTGCATAAACAGCAGTTGCTATTTTCGTTAAACTTGCAGGATATAATTTCGTATCACTATTTTTCTGATATAGAATTGAACCTGTATTTGCATCTAGTAAAATGACTGAATCACTCTTTATCGTTGGTGCATCAATTTGTTGAGACATTTGAGCAAAAGCTTGAAAAGGCGCAACAAAAGCCATCACAACTACTAGAACCAAAATCATATAAAGCTGCTTCATTTCATTTCTCCCTTTTGGACTTAATGGACATATTTCGTTGCCCCAATATTGTATTATCTATTAAATAGGACAAGAAGTGAGTCACCTCGTCCCACGATTTTACATTTACAGGTATTCGAAAGTCAAATTGATTTTTTGGCGGCATCTAAAAAAGACACTCTGCGTATATTACGCAAAGCGTCTTTTTGTATTCTTATTTATGATAGGTGTAAATGGAGCTCCATTCATGAATCAACTGGGTTGCCAATAGGTTATCTTTGGCGTACTTTTCAGCTTTAATCAAGAGTTCTTTTTCGTCCACTTTCCCTTCAAAGTCGGGATTTACTTTGTAGTATATAAATGTGATTTCTTCATTTTGTCGAAAACGAACAAATGCCACAAAATCTTTCTCTTTATATACGGAATAAAAGTAATCACTAGCTATCCCAAACAACTCAAAATCTGTCCAATTGGCGACCTTAAACCGTTCCGCCTCGGACATTGGGACAAAGTGTAAATCTATCTTAACATCTATAAAAACGTCCTTAAGTGTAAAATGTTCAACGACTATCACCGTATCTTCATTCAGTTCGTAACCATCCATTTGTAGTGGTTTCTCCCAGCTGAAAATATGATCCTCTATAAATTCATCAAGCGTGGAATTTTCGCCCTGCGCGATTCTTCTACCCACATCACCTTGAATTTCACCAAATCGTATTTCATAAAAATCGGTAATTTGGATGTTTGCCACATGTTCATTCCGCTTCGTAAAAGCTTGTATGATATCGCCTTTTTCGCTTTTTTCTTCATCTGGCAATTGATCATACCAAACCTTTGGGGTACAGGTGACTGTCTTCACACCACGTAGTACTTCTTCAAGAAGTCTTTCATCATATTCATCTCTACCCCAAAAATCGATTCGTTTCATTCAAATCACCTCTTCCATTACTTGAATTATATAATGGATGGTTTGAAATGAACAACAAAAAACTCGGTAAGCCTACTATAGATGTTTTAAAAAAGGCTTTTTCTAACAGATTGTTGTTTTTAAATGTAGGGTGATTTCCGCTCCTGGCACTCGCTTTCCGCGGGCGATCCACAAGCCTCCTCAACGAAATGTGAAGGCGGCTTGCACAGAAACGAGAAAATTGGCCGACTAAAGCGCCACGTCCTGTGGCGAAGTCGGCACTAGCACGTCCTGTGCGTCGGAGACTCCGACAAAGAGGCGTATTTTGCCTCTGAAGGAGGAGTTGAAATTTCTCGAGTTTCTAGCCGCTGCAACTGGACAAGTCGTTATGTCGCAGCGGGGTCTTTTCTTTCTCGCTATTCCCGCAGGACGTTGAATTTGCTTCCTTGAACATACATCGAACGAAGAAAATGCCAGCATTTTCGAGGAACTCGTACCATCAATGAAATCAGTGAATGGACAATAATAACCCCTTGCATAATCGGATCAAAAAGCAACAAAGTTTATGATAACAGCCTTAAAAAATGAGAACAAACAAATCTCCTTATATTCACTGAAAAATGTCACTCTTTTAACATTCTTTTCAATACATTAAAAAGGTTAGTAAGACACAAATTAAGAAAGGATTTTTGAAAGGGAAGGCCTTTTGAGAATCCACAAAAATTCGTCTGGGAGGGTTCCGAATGCAAAACAACAACAATCAACAAATTCCAGCACAGGCTCAAGCTGCACTTAATCAAATCAAACAAACAGCTAAGCAGTTGGCTCAAACAGAGCAAATGAATGCACAGCAGTTCCAACAAAGCTCACCACAAGTGCAACAATCTGCCCCTGGATTTGCTGGACGTGAATTGAATGCTGCTCAGCAGTTAAATCAGATAGAGCAGTCCGCACAGCAGCTCCAACAATCTGTTGGGCAACAACAATTCACTTCAACCGGTTCCTCTTTCAGTACCGAATTTGCTAGCGAAACGGATGTTGCTGAAGTTCGTAAACAGAACCAGCAGTCCCAGGCTAATAAAAATCGCTAGTACACCTACCAATAAAAATACCCTCACACCTGTGAGGGTATTTTTAGCAAGTTAACTGGCTAAATTTCCTACTTCAGGCCTTACATTATAAGAGGCAAACTACTCATACTACAAAATGAAATATTAAGAATGGAGATGAACGAATTGGGAAGGACAAAGCGTGGAAATGCAAATGCACAACGAAATAATAATGCAAAAAAAGGAAATAGAATTAGTGAAGAGCTTGTTGAATTCGCATCCTATACGGAAGTAGAGGCAGAAAAACAAAACGTTCAAAAGAAGAAAAAGAAATAATCAACTTAGGCCAGGGGTTTCCTTTCCTTGGCCTTTTCTATATCATCTATTCTGTGATATAATTATCTTGAATTCAAGATAATTTATTTTATTGGGGGAATGGGCATGCAATTACTAGGCTTACATCATGTTTCGTTACTTACTGGCAAAGCGGAGCGAAACTTTGAATTTTATACAAAAGTATTAGGAATGCGCCTAATCAAGAAAACAGTTAACCAAGATAATACGCAATCCTACCATCTTTTCTATGGAGATGCAAAAGGAAATCCGGGGACCGAAATTACATTCTTCGATATACCTGGGCTTGGACGAACACACCCTGGAGTTTCAAGCATTTCTTCTACTTCACTACGTGTGAAGTCATCTGAATCCTTGCAATTTTGGAAAAAGCGTTTAGCAGAGTATCACATTTCAACTGAAGAAATCACGAAGCGAGCTAATCGTGATACTATGGCATTTCAAGACTACGAAGGCTCAAGAATCATTCTTGTTGCAGATAATAGCGAAGCGGGAGTTCCTGCAGGTGAACCATGGGAAATAAGCGGTATCCCAGCTGAACATGCGATAATTGGGCTTGGACCAGTCACATTAACCGTTGCCAACGCTGCACCTACCGTGGAAATTTTGACAGATGTAATGGGCTTTCGGAAGGTTGGCAGCTACCCATCGCTTGCAGGTGATTATCCTGAAATCCTAGTCTTTGCAACTGGTGAGGGTGGATCTGGAGCCGAACTCCATATTGAAACACGACCTGATCTACCAAAAGAACGTTTGGGTCGTGGTGGTGTGCACCATGTGGCCTTCCGCATTCCGAACGATGAGGAATATGAAGATTGGGTTACAAAAATAAAACAAACACGCCTTCCCAACTCCGGTAAGGTAGACCGCTATTACTTCAAAGCATTGTACTTCAGAGAACCAAATGGTATTTTATTTGAGCTCTCAACTGACACTCCTGGGTTTGATATAGATGAACCATTGGAAACGTTAGGAGAAAAACTTGCACTTCCTGCATTTTTAGAACCAAAGCGAAGTGAAATTGAAGCAAATTTACGACCGTTGGAAATTTAAATGAAGATAGCCCCTAAAATATTTAAAGACTAGGGGCTTGTTTTGATTTTCACCAGAAAATCTGCTGATACGCCCAATTTATTAAAAAGGCAAATATCCCAGCAGTTATATTGAACCATCCTAGAAACTTGCTTATCTTCTTTTCTTTTTGCATGTTCTTAGTTTTATATCCCTTCACATCAAACATGAGTATAAAGACCCCAGTCATGACACATAGTACAACTACGTAATTTAAATACCCAATAAAGATCATATAGTACTCCTTCGGTACGATTAGGCTATTTTGCCTTTGTACCCACTCTTCGAATTTTTGTTGTACAATGAATATCAAAGGTTAAATCCTTGTATACTTCACGCCATTTCTCTTTTGTTTGAATCTCTTTATTCCAGTAAGCAGGTTGTTTTGCTCGGAAGTATTCACCAAATCCAAAAATATCTGATTGTTCATCCTGCATTTTCTTAATTAACCTATTGGTTCCTTCAATTACTCCCTTCGTAGCCTCTTCCTCGATTTTCCGAACAATTTCCGCATTGTTTAAATCGATTCCAACCGCTCCTTCGGCGATTGTACTTTCATAATGAATCTTGATGACAAAATGAGGTTTCCCGTTTCGTAGGGTTGGTTTTATTGATGTCCTGCGATGTTCTGCCCGCACAATCACCTTAACATCTGTATCAGGTACTTTAACAAAGACCTCATAACCACCTCTTTTCTCTCCTGTTACAGCCATAAATAAGCCTATTTCAACTGGTTCTGTACGACCTATCATTCGATCATCTTTAAAATACGCTAAACCGGAAATTTGTATATTATCCTCTTTTTTCAATTCAAGATATGGAAGAAACGTATCTTGCCCTTTGCTTTGTAGCCTTGTCCAAAACAAACCGATAAAATCTTCCGGAAATGTACCTAATCTAACAGCATTTTCGACCATTGCAGATAAATATAGAGTAGGGACCCGCTCTAGTTTTGGTGCCACCTCCATAAATTTTTTCGCTTCCCCTTTCGATACCACCATCCAAGCAGTCCTTCTAATCTCAGGATTTCTTCGAAGATAATCGTTAAACCTTTTTACCCCATCCTTCGCAACTTCTTCACTAATGACAATGGTCCGTAGGTGGCCAAAAAAAAGCCGGTCAGCCACTTCTTGTTGAAGCACAGCTATCGTGTCATCTAAGGTATATCCCACTACACTGATTACCCAAAGTGGATTTTGATCTACTCCAGCCCCACCCGTTTGCGGTCCCAGTGGAATTCTTCCTGGAACAGCAATTTGAGCACTTAATCTAATTAGTCCTTCTTTCGGCTTTGGAAATTGATTTCCTAAACCTGTTATTTGAGCAAGGTCTGCACCGTCTGCATCATCAACCTTATCAATTGAAATACCTAAAACCGTCGCTCGTTGTTCAATGTCATCACTATCCCAGCAACCTGTTAAGAATAGACCAGGCACCAAAGCGATAAGTATAATTTTTAAACAAGTTTTCCAACTATGCTTTGATACTCCCACTTTTTTTCACCTTTTTCTTTACAAGGTCTACACTAACTAACAACAAAGGATAACCCACTGTTAGAATCAGTCCTAATCTACCAAATATTTCAATTACATCGTATAAATGCAATATATTTTGTGGAATCATCGCAATCACGAAAACAATCGGCAAAATAAAAAAGGAAAGCATTTTATGATCACGTAATCCAGCCATCTGGCTAATCGAATGAACCGTGAACATATAACTAGAAAACAATGTAGTGAATACAGCTATTACCCACACAGATAAAAAAACAATATCTAATCTCTGAAGAATATTACCTGGTATTGAGGTCGTACGAGCTAATTCAAGGGTCGGCCATAGAAGGTTCGTTATTTCAACAGGGCCAAACACCGCAACAGTTGCAATTACAATTAACAAGTATAAACCACCAGCAATAACCATTCCCCAAATACTAGCCTTGAACGCTTTTCGTGGATTCCGCATAAAGGGAATAATCATTGTAAAAATAAATGAACCCTGAAATAATGCCGCAATGGTAAGGCCTCCAACTAAGTAACTTCCAGGTTCATTTCCTACTACCGGAAGTAAATATAAGCTATTTGCGTTTTTTAAAGACAAAGCAACGATGATTAAAGCAGGTGCCAAGATAAACGGGACATAAAAATTATGGATATAAGCAAAGACATTCATGTCATTCCTTGTAGACAGTGCCGCGAGTATCAGCATCACAATTACAGTCACTTCTAGCGGAGTTTGCTTTAAAATGGCAGTAATAACTACAGCTCCAAACTCCCTCGAAGTTAATCCAGTTAATATTGCAAAAAAGAGAATGATAACAATGTTCGGCACCCTACTTAACCACTTCCCCAGGATGTCTTCTCCATACAAAATAATAGATTTCCTCGGGTGACGAATTCCAAGAAATGTAATCAATCCAAGCCCAGTAGATGCTATCGCTATACCAAATAATGTTACAAGTGGGGCACCTGTATCCGCTGTCCGAACTGCAAAGAGTGGAAGTGCCAATAATCCCACTCCAATTATGGTACTAATTAGAATCGTTGTTGCTTGAATGACTGTTATCTCGCGTGGATATTCCACTAGACTTGTCCTCCTCCCATTTTTCATTCCCAACCATTACTGGATCCAAAGTGTTACTTGTTCCCTTTTTAGATTCTCCCTTTGTTTTTCCTAAACGATCAGAGTTTTGAGAATGTAGCATTTGTGGCCTTTTTGGCATCCACCAGAATGGTGCTCTAATAATGACATCCTTTAAACCCTGGAAATTACCAGGAGTTACTGGGCTCATGTAAGGGACTCCGAAGGATTTTAACGAAAGCATATGATTAAAAATGAAAATTACGCCAATAACAACTCCATAAAGTCCAAAAAAGCCCGCCATTATGACAATTGGAAATCTAAGCATGCGTAGAGCAAACGCTGCATCATATGCGGGAGTAGCAAATGAACCAATCGTAGTCATCGCAATTACAACAACTGTTATTGGACTTGCAATTCCCGCTTCAACCGCGGCTTGCCCGATAACAAGTACCCCTACAATGGAAAGAGCCCCGCCTACCTGCTTAGGTAGGCGAACAGTTGCTTCACGGAGGATCTCCATCGCGACTTCAATGATTAATACTTCTACCACTGCAGGAAATGGTACACCTGCACGTCCACCCGCAACGGCTACAGCAAACTCTGTAGGAAGCAACTCTGGATTAAACGAGATAAACGACACATATAGAGATGGAAAAATTAAAGAAAAAACTAATGCAATCATACGTGCAATTCGTACAAAACTACCCATTAAAAATCGAGAAGAGTAATCCTCAAAGGTTTGATAAAATTGATTAAATACAACCGGAGCAATGATCGAGAACGGTGATCCATCAACTAGAATAGCCACTCTTCCTTCTAGAATACTACCTACTGTCTTATCTGGGCGTTCTGTACTTTGAATCTGTGGAAAGGGAGACATATGATTATCTTCTATAAATTGTTCGATATAGCCTACATCCAAAATGGCATCAATATCAATTTTCCCTAAACGATCCTTCACTTCTTTTACTAAGTCATCAGTTGCAATCCCTTCAAGATAACAAATGGCTGTGGTAGATTTTGATATGCGACCTATTTCCATAATTTCAACGCGAAAGTCAGCAGTTTTTAATCGATTTCGCAATAATGCTATGTTCGTTTGTAATGATTCAATAAAACCCTCTCGCGGTCCTAATATAACCTGTTCTGTTTCTGGCTGAGAGATTGATCGTTTTTCAATATTCTTTACAGCAAATTGAATACCAGAATTAACCCCATCGATAAAAATAAAAGTTTCTCCGCGTAATAGCGCGTTTATGATATTTTCAATACTATCTTCTTTTTTTATTTCAGTATGAAACATGGCCTCATTCAAAATGAAATCCAACACATTTGTTACTGTAAGCTTTTCAAGGTCTGTTTGAACTGGAACATACATTAGTGGCTTCATAATGCCACTGTTAATTGCGTTTTTATCAACAATACTAGAGAAATAAATAATCGCCGCATTAAATTTACCGTACATTTGAAACTTTCGACAAAAGAAATCAGCGTTTTTCCCTAATAGATTTTTCAGTAATTCAATCGTGGTATCAAGGTTTCTACCCAGCTGATCTGTTGGCAGTTCTTCAACCAATTTATGAGGAATCTTATCTTCATTTGCTGTCGCAGCTGGTTGTTGTGAAAGTTTTGTACTTCTTCGTTTCGGACTTCTCTTTATAGTAGACCAAGACATTTCGATACCTCTTTCTATCAAATACGCCTTGGCGTATTTGCGCCCGATTTTTTTTAGGCCCACACGATGTGTATCACAAAGACGTTGCCACAGGACGTAGCGTTCTTAGTCTTTTGATCCTACACTCGAAAAATATCCTTCGAAAAATCGTGGCATCCGCCGGAGGCTTTAACTTTATACAGCACTGGGATAAACTCCAAAACACTTTTATTACTCTTTTTTCAATCATCCCCACTTATAGAAGTAAGAACCGGCTGTTTAAAGTTAAAAGAGACATTTTTATATATAATCCTCCATAAATGGTATTTTATTCTTGTAGGAATATTTTGTATGGAATACGGAGTTAGGGGCGAGATAGTTTGGCGAAAGTGTGTTGCTATAGGCAATACAATAAATAAGATTTTAAACGCAAATAACCCAAGATTGGTGTCTTCGCAACACAATCTTGGGTCTTAGATCTGTTATTACGCAATTACATACATGAACACGCAATCAAAAAGAAACTACCCAATCTTAGATTTGTTTCTTATACCACTTTGCTGCTGCAGCAACCTCTGTGCCAGTCAGCATATGTCCATTATTTTCCCAATGTACCTCAACGTCTGCGTTTGCTTTCTGTAAAAGGTCTTGTAGGTCAATGGTTTCCTGTGCTGGACAAATTGGGTCATTTTTACCTGCTGTTATGAAGACAGGTGTACCAGTAAGGTCGGGTAACTCTATTCCTCTTCTTGGTACCATTGGATGGTGCAAAATGGCCCGTTTTAAGGCATTTTTGTAATGGAACAGTAGGCTTCCAGCAATATTTGCTCCATTTGAATACCCTATTGCAACAATATTATTTCGATCGAATGAGTAAGTTGATGTAGCCTCGTCGAGGAACTCATTTAATTCTTTCGTACGGAAAATTAGGTCTTCCATATCAAAAACCCCTTCGGCTAAGCGACGGAAAAAACGTGGCATGCCATTTTCAGATACATTTCCTCGTACACTTAATACGGATGCATCTTCATCAATATGTGGTGCTAATGGCAATAAATCTGACTCCGTTCCTCCTGTACCATGTAATAGCAGAAGTGTTGGTTTTGTTTTATCTTTACCTTCTCGGAAAATATGCTTCATCGTATTCCTCCTAAACAAAATGCTTGTTCTAGTATCTCCTAACGAGAACTTAATAATAGAAAAATTATCTTTAATTCAAGATAATATACTAGAATCTATTTGTCAAACCGCAAGCATATAACAAGGACAAGTCTCATATCTTTTTATATACGTTACTAGGGAGGGACGATATGAGTCAAAAAATCATTCTACCATTCATCATACTTACATTATTAATAGGATGCTCCTCACCTTCTAGAGATGCTTCAGACCTATATAGTACCCTTGATCAAAATCTTTCAAAAAAGGATCAGGATATTTTAGAAAGTCTTCAAAGTCATGTTCAAAAATTTACTCAACTTAATAAGGAATTAAATATGCTTTTAGAAGAAATGAAAAAAGAGGATGAATTAGAGGCAGCAGTTGAAACCATGCAAATTGCGAATGAGGAAGCGATGTACATTTTTAATCTAATTGAGCTTGATGATAAACCGAGTAATAAAAGTTTGTACGAGTTAAGAGTTCGCATTCAAGCGTCGATTGAACGATATATGGAAGGCATGAATACTCTGCTTCAGGGGATCATAAATGGGGATTCAAACAAAACAGACGAGGGTTATGATCAGATCAAATCCATTAACAAAGAGTTTGATCAATTATTATCCTATATGGAAGGTTGAATTGTCAAAGAATAGAAATTTTCATTTAACCAATACTACCCATATATGAAGTATTGGGGAGGGTGCCTCATGGAGAAACATAATATTCGTTTATCCAGTGCTGAAATCAGTGGATTATGGACGACTTTAATACAGGCCAGTATGACGATTTGTTTGATTAAATATTTCCTACACCACTTAAAAGATGAAGAAATTAAACCGCTATTAAATGAATCTTTTCAAATATATAGTGGGCAAATGAAAGAGATAAAGCAAATATTTTCGGATGAGAACATACCATTACCTGATATATTTTCGGATGAGGATATTAATTTGTCAGCACCACCACTGTTTTATGATCCTTTTTCTTTAACCTTTGTTTATTCTATGAGTCGAATGAATATGATCAATTTTAGCTTTATAACTTCAAGTGTGGCTAGAGAGGATATTCGATTATTATTTTCTAAATGCTTATCAGATGCTACAACACAATATAATAAAGCGACTGAGTTAATGCTTAATAAAGGATTGTATGACCGACCGCCTATGGTTGTCTATCCTACTGAAAACGAATATATTGAAAAGAAAAGTTACTTAACAAGATTAATCGGTGATAAAAGGCCATTAAATGTCTTGGAAATCACGGATATGTTTTTTAATATCGAACGAAATTATTTTGCGATTGTTCTTTGCATGGGATTCCTGCAGGTAGTAAAGGATAAAGAAATCTTTGACTTTATTAGTGAAGGAAAACAAATATCAGAAAAACAAGTTACTTTTATTAATGACCTTCTAAAACAGGAAAATCTAATGGGAACAACGTCCATTCCAATGGAGGTAACAGGTTCTACGGTTTCACCATTTTCTGATAAACTCATTGTTACACTCTTTCATGCTCTAAATAGTATCGATATTACTCTGCTTGGACATGCCCAAGGATTATCCATGAGGGCAGATTTGGTTGCATTTTACTCAAAAACCATTGGTGAGATTTTCCTTTACGCTGCTAAAGGATTTGGTATTCTTGTTAATCGTAAGTGGATTCAAGAGCCGCCAGCTACGATTGATCGGCTTAAATTACAAAAACATTCAAAGTAAACGACGTGCCCATTCGCACGTCGTTTCGGCTTACCCATAAAAAATTTGAAACCTTTCCCACACTTCCTCTATATCGGTAAGATGTTTTTCAATTTCTTTCCGCTTCTTTCGACCTACTGCTGTTAATAAAGCATTAAGTAAACTTAACGGAGCAACAAATGAATCAATATACGATGGCATCTCACTTGGTGAACAAAGAACAATGTTTGCATATGGAATCAACGGAGAAAGACTCGTATCTGTTATCGCAATTACATTTGCGCCGCGGTCTTTGGCAAACGAAACCGCATCAATCGTATTTTTTGTATATCTTGCGAAACTCAGTCCGATTACAATATCCTCTTCATTGATTCGAAATAACTTTTCAGAAATTCCATTCGGGTTCCTTATTAATTCGGTGTTTTCGAATAATAAATCTAAATAAAACTCCAAAAAAGATCCTAGAGATACTGCACTACGATTTGCGACTATAAAGATTCGTTTTGCATTAATAATAGCCTCGACTGCTTGATGGAATGCCTTTATATCAAATTGGTCTGCCATCTTTTGAATCCGTTTAATTTCGGCCTGAAACATTTCATAAACAGCTTTATCCTCTGAATCATAAATATCCTCAGTAATCTTTAAACGTTCAACGGTGGTAAGCTGTCTTTTTACAGAATCCTGCATGGCTTTTTGCCATTCGGGATACCCACTATATCCTAGAAATGTGGAAAAACGGACAACAGTTGCCTCACTGACACCCGCCATTTTAGCTAGCTGTCCAACAGTAAAAAATGGAACAGATTCCGTATTTCCTAATACGTATTTTGCAATTTTACGTTGTGATTTACTCATTTCAGGTAATTTATTCGTTATATTTTGATACACCTCTTGCATCTTATGAACCGATTCCTTTCACAATTTTAATCGCCTTTTCATGCATTCTAACAGTTTCTTCAATGTCTTTATCTGTATGGACAATAGACATTGAATATCGATTTAATGGTTTTGTATAAATCCCCATCTTTAATAATTCATAATCGACTTTTTCACGGAGTTTCATATCCGCTTTTAACAAGTCACGATAATTTCTAATAGGATGATTTGTATGGACAATATTAAAAATGCTTCCCATCCCAACAGTTTGCATTTCAATCCCATATGAATGATAAAGTTTTTCGAGGCTTGAACGAAGGTTCTTCGTTTTTTGTAATAATCCTGGGTACACATTATCTCCCTCAAGAACTTTAATCGTCGCTAATCCCGCTGCTAATACAATTGGATGACCATTATAGGTCCCACTATGAAATAGCACATGATCTTTCTTTATAGCCTTTCCACCTGCAGATAATATATCTCCGCCTTTTGTAGGGTCCATTATCTCCATGATTTCTTGTTGTCCACCTACTGCTCCAACTGGAAAGCCACCTCCTAAAACCTTTCCCAAAGCTGTAAGGTCTGGCTTTATTCCAAAAATAGATTGTGCACCTCCAAGCGTTAGGCGAAAACCGGTTTTAACTTCATCAAAGATTAAAACGATCCCAAGTTTCTGGGTTAGCTCCCTAAGCCCAACCATAAAACCCTCTTCAGCTGGGATAAATCCACCTTGAACAGGTTCAATAATTACAGCTGCAATTTTATCCTTGTATTTTCTCAATATTTGCTCCGTTGCTTTTAAATCGTTAAAAGGTAGAATTATTGTATTTTCGACGTGATGTGATGATATCCCTTTCGATTCTGGTACAGAGTTCGGCCTGTTTTCATCACCCGCTTCATCAATGGTGGGATTCACACTTACCAAAACCTCATTATAGCCTCCATGATAATGTCCTTCAAATTTTGCTATGGTTACTTTTCCTGTATAAGCTTGTGCCAATCGAATCGTTAATAATGTAGCCTCTAATCCAGAGTTTGTATAGCGGACCATTTCAATACCGGGAAAATACTCAATTAATTTATTTGCCATTTCAACTTCTAATCTGTGTGGAGCACCAAAAACTGCTGTTCCTGCTGTGGTCAATTGATTATTTACAGCAGCCGTAACCTCTGGGTGACCGTGGCCAAGTAGAAGTGCTCCATAGCAAAGTAAATAATCGATATATTCATTTCCATCGACATCAACCAATCGACTTCCAATTGCTTTTTCCATAAAGATGGGATGAGGTGGAAAATATTTTATGTTTGCTGAAACTCCTCCAGGAATTACAGATTTTGCATTCGTAAATAATTTTGCAGACCCGATAACTTTTTCAGAAATATCACCTTTGTTAGATTGAATCAATGTCAATCGAAAAGCCCCCTCTAATGAAATTAATATTTCATATTTAAAAATAAAGAAATATTAATTTCATTATAAAGTGAGACAAGCTTTGAAGTAAATAGGTTATTCAGAGTAAACTCAATTTCTCTAAACATAGCAGAAAAAAACCACCCTTTTAGAAAAGGGTGGTAATAAATTAGTT
This sequence comes from Ferdinandcohnia sp. GQ5, assembly GCF_059759275.1. NCBI lineage: Bacteria > Bacillati > Bacillota > Bacilli > Caryophanales > Bacillaceae > Ferdinandcohnia > Ferdinandcohnia sp. GQ5. The sequence goes on along the minus strand of NZ_JCAXEW010000003.1, from coordinate 204,071 downwards.
AAAATACATCGTTGGTGCTTGAATATTTTCTTTAGGTCGGCGAGATTGAATAAATAGAATTGCCAATAATGCAATTACACCTGCAGCTCCAAAATAAATACTCGGTGACACAAGACTTAAGCCTGCAGCGAATAGAATAATTCTCTCCCATACAAATGCCCTGCGTATAAAAAATCCGATCATTGCTGTACTAATGCCAATCATACCAATGATTGCCGTTATGACAGAAATGACCAAGAATGGAACCTTGACGTCAATTAATAGCATTTGCGGATTGATGACAAAGATAAATGGAATAATATAGGCAGCTGTCGCAAGCTTTGTTGCTGTTACTCCCGTTGTAAATGGATTTGCCCTCGCTAAGCCAGCCCCTGCATAGGCGGCTAAGCAAACAGGAGGAGTAATGTCTGCTACGATTCCAAAATAGAAGACAAACATATGAGCTGCGAGTACTGGTACATCTAATCCAAGGATTAATGCGGGAGCAGCCATTGTAGCTGTAACAACATAGTTTGCTGTTGTTGGCAAACCCATTCCAAGGATTAAGCAAGCAATCATGGTAAAGAACAAAGTAAGGATTAAGCTTCCTCCACCCAATGCAATAATACCATCAGCAATACGTCCACCAAGACCTGTTTGAACAACTACTCCAACAATAATCCCCGCAGACGCACAGGCTGCGATAACCGGCAAAGCAACTCTTGCACCTTCCTCAAGTGTTTTAATGACACTTTTTAACGACATTCTTGTATCTTTACGAACAAGACTCACTAAAAATGAGACAAGAATCGCAAGCAATGCAGCACGCATTGGCGTCTTTCCTGTCAGTAATGTATAGAAAATAACGATAAGAGGAAGCAATAGGTAACCACGTTCAAGCATTAACTTCTTCGCTTTAGGTAATGTCTCCTTTGGAACCCCCACAATCCCAATCTTTTTAGATTCGAAGTGAACACCAAAAAATACGCCAAGAAAATAAAGGGCTGCCGGGATAATTGCAACCAACATGATTTGGCTATATGGGATATTTGTATAGGAAGCCATGATAAATGCGGCTGCCCCCATGATTGGTGGCATAATTTGACCACCAGTTGATGCAGAGGCTTCCGCTGCTGCAGCAAACTCTGGTTTATAACCTGCTTTTTTCATCATTGGAATCGTAAACGAACCGGAACCAACTGTATTTGCTACAGAACTGCCCGAAACCATCCCCTGCATGGCACTTGCTACGACTGCTGCTTTTGCTTGACCACCCGTAAACCGACCAGTGATCGCAAATGCAATATCATTAAAAAATTGTCCAACACCAGTTCGAATTAACATGACACCAAATAATAAAAATAGAAAGATAAATGTCGAGGAAACTTGGATTGGCGTACTATAGATTCCTTTTGTCGTTAAATATAAATCAGTAACCAATGTATTCCAAGAAAAACCTCGGTGAGCAAATAGTTTCGTAGGAATCAAGTTACCATACAATGCATAAAGAATGGCCACACTCGATACGATTACAATCGGAAGGCCAACACATCTTCTGGCCGCTTCAAGGACAAGTAATACTCCTAATGTTCCAACAATATAATCTGGGGTTGTATATCCGAATACAATTCGCTCTGAAACCAATTCCTCATAGAAAATAACATTATAATAGCCAACACCTAATGAAATAATGGCTAGGATCACATCGTACCAAGGAATTCCTTTTTGTTTACGATGAAGTCCCTTTTTAATTGGATAAAGAAGAAAGATTAATCCCAATGCTGTCCCTAGATGTATAGGACCCTGAATTCGAGCTTCAAAAGCACCGCGATACCCTGTATAAAGATGAAATAGCGTCAGGCCAACAGCCAAAACGAGTACAATCCATTTCCATTTTCCAAGATTCCTTCGATAGGTACTTTCCCGATCGTATTTTTCTAGGATCTCTTCTGCAGACACACTTTCTTTATTTTGAGTAGGCTCGTTCGAATCCCTCATCTCCTTTTTCTTCCACCAATTCATTCTTACCACCACCTGTAAATCTATTTTATTTGAAGAGTAGGACTTGTTAAAAAAAGGGCTAGAACACATAGTGTTAAGCCCTTCTTCTAATCAAATTCGCCTTGGCGTATTTGCGCCCGATTTTAGGCCCACACAATGTGGGTCTTAAAGACGTTGCCACATGATGTGGCGTTCTTAGTCTTTGATCTTACTGCTCAAAATTGCATTTGTCCCCCACTTATAGAAGTAGGGGACTTCCGCTGAATAAAGATAAAGCTATTAATCTAGTATTCCAACTTCTTTATAGTACTTTTCTGCACCAGGATGAATTGGTAAATCTCCTAATCCACTAAGTGCGTTTTCTTTTGTCATGTGGGCTGCTTGAGCATGTGTATTTTCACTTACGTTTTCCAGCATGACTTTTGCAAGTTGGTAAGCTAATTCATCATCCACTGTGTCTGTATTTGCAACAAGAACAGCGTATGCGGATACAACATTCGCATCCTCTTTTAACCATTCGTAAGAACCTGCTTTAATTGTATAGCCAGTGTATCCACTTGTTTCTTCTACCGTTTTTAATTCATCACCAGTTACCTCTAAGAACTTCACATCTCCAACTGAAGCTTGAAGCTCATCGATACCTGCATCTGGTAATCCAAGTAATCCGAATGAAGCATCAATTGTACCGTCTTGAAGTTTCGATTTTGCATCACCGAATCCTTCTTGGTAGGCATCATAATCGCCATCGTTGATTCCATAAGCTGCTAAAACCGCTTTTGTTGCAGTTTGTGTTCCACTTCCAGGAGGTCCAATCGCAATTCTTTTTCCTTTTAAATCTGCAATTGTCTCAACACCAGTGCTTTCACGTGTAATGATTTGAAGAACTTCAGGGTAAATATGCCCAATAAATGCGAAGTTTTCAACCTTCTTACCTTCGAAATCACCAGTCCCATTAAGTGCATTGTAGGCAGGTAGATTAACCGTCATTCCAAGGTCAAACTCACCATTTGAAATTTTGGCTAGGTTCTCAACAGAAGCGCCTGATTCTGTTGATGTCACGTTCACGTTATCAATATTCTTGTTCCATACATTCGCCATTTCGGCACCAAGTGGAAAATAGGTCCCTCCTTGGCTACCTGTACCCATTAGAAGATCGACTGTTCCGGATTCAGCGCTGCTTCCTCCTTCATCATCCTTGTCGTCACCATTCGTGTTATCACTGCTACACGCAGCAATGAGTAAAACCAATGCTAGCAGCAAAGTTAGAAATGAGTACTTTTTCAGCATTTGCATTCCCCCTAGTTATATATTTATTATGTAGACCCCCAGAACGAGGTTTACTACCAAACTACTATTTTGTCTTAAATTGGTATATTTACCAATTGCAAACCTATAAATCTAGGTTAACATAAATCGTCTCCCGTTTGCAAAATTTTTTTAATATTTCTTTAATATAATCGTAATAATACTTATTAAATATATATCCCTTATTTTTATATGCGTAAATCGAATGAAAAAATTATTTTCACCATTTTGAAACCTTTTTTCTTCTTTTTCGTAAATAAACTAATTCCACTTTTGGAGAGGATTAGGAAGAAAATCAGATTGTATACTATATACTGTATAGTACAATCAAAATGAAACTTTTTTTAAGGGGGAACTATGTATGAAACGTACTGGTGAATTTGTTTTAACCATTATTGGAGCTTGTTTCTTTGTATTTTTAACTTTATTTGGAATTATGTTTGTAGGTCTTGGTGACAATAATGAGTTCACACAAGAAATGGAGAGTATTGCCGCAGAAGATCCAGCTCTTGAAGGAGTTGATATGGGAATCATTACAGATATGGTCACATCCGGAGGCTGGTATTTCATTATCGTAAGTATTTTAGCCATCATACTCGGAATTGTATCTTTATTTCTTCTTAAAGGGAATAAGCATCCAAAAGCAGCAGGGATTCTGTTAATTGTGGTTGCTGTACTTTCAACACTTGCAACATTCCTAATCTCCATTATTGCGAGTATTCTATACCTTATTGCAGGAATCCTTTGCTTAGTACGCAAAGAAAAGGAAACACTTAACCCTGAATTTTAAGTCTAAAATGCGTATTAACTAAATTAAAAAGGGGCTGTCCAAAAGGTCATGAAAATTGACTTCCGGACGGCCCCTTCATTTGTTATTTACTTACTAGTTCGCTAATTTCCCAACCTTTTAAAACATTTTGTATCGACCAATCTTTTACTGTTTCCTCAAATAATTGTCTTCTTTTCACATGATTAACTGCACCAGGACCGAAGTTTTTATATTCATATAATCGGGCATCTTCAGGTTCTAAGCGCCCGTTCATTGAAGTCCATCCTTCGATGATAATATGTTCACCTAGTTCACATTCCTTTATTAGAACACTACCAATGGCATCCGGGTTCCCGCCAGCTGGCCAAGGCCTTCCTAAATAAACAGTCTTTGGTAGTGCATCGCTTGTAAATTTGCTATTCATAATCAAAATCCCAAATGGTTCTGAAATTAATGTACTAGCTGCGGTTACATACCCATTATCAATCTTTGATCCCCTATCAAGAGAATGGATTCGACATTGATTAAATACAGCCTGAGCTGCACCAAAAATAAAATCGACATCCCCTTCAATATAACAGTTGTAAAAGTACATCGTTCCTTTGTGAACGTATAGGGTATCTTGTTTTCCTAGAAATCTCACATTATTGAAATATACATGTTGGCCTGATGTAAATACAGCAACAGCTTGTCTACCATTAATCTTTACAGGATCAATTTCAAAAGAATCATCATATGAATTTTCCAAAGTAATGTTTTCTACACGGGTGTCATCGGCGAGGAGGTACACTGATGCGCTACCACTTGTACCGATTTTTTCTCCGTTTTCCTTTACTTTCCCGGCAAAATTATCATAGGTAATAATGGTGTTTAACGAACTCTCTCCAACAAGTGAAATTAACCTCCTGTTTTCTGAAATCGTTACTACTTCTTTGTAGGTGCCATTTTTGATATAAATAATTACCGGAAATAGATTATTCTCTGGAACAGAGTTAATGGCTTCTTGAACAGTCTTAAAGTCACCAGTTCCGTCCTGTGATACTACAATTTTATTAGTTTCAACGTTATTTACCAATTTAGTTTCCACCCCTTCAAAATGGGTATTTAAACTATTTTTTAATATTTTGATAGGCTTCATTATATTCCTTGATGATCGCGTCTCCGCCTGACTTTTTCCAATCCTCTATAGCAGCCTTAAAGCCATTTAAGTCAATATCTCCAAGAATATACTTATAAGTTGCATCATTTATTTTTTGGTTCAGCATTTCACCTTTTTCAATATAGGTTGCAGAATCCAGGGCAGCTGTTGGATCCATGATTAAATATTGATCATTATCAACCGTTAGTTTTTCTGCTTTTTCTTTAATATCTAGCGTATAAATACTATCGTATCTTCCATTAGTTGTAGGTTCTCCAATCTCGATAGACTGGTATGGTTTTACATCACGTGTTGACAGATCAGTATCTAGACCCAGTGCTTTTCCGTCTTGTAATTCATAATGTTCTCCCTCGATACCCCAGAAAACTAGGTTAGAGCCTTCAGGGCTCATTAGATAGTCAAAGAATTTAAGAATCTCTTTTAATTCTTCTTCTGTTTCTACAGATGATTTTGGGAATAATACAACATTTCCATATCCAGGTAATGCCCAGATACCATACTCTCCATCTGGCCCAGTGATTACATTCGTGATATTAAATGTTGCGTCAGGATTAAGTTCAGTAGTATCAGCGTGAATACTGCTTATATCACCCATCGGTCCAATTACAATACCCGCAGTACCGTTTTTCACCAATGCCCTGTGGTCGTCTTTACTTGTAACAGGAAAATCGCTGTTCATATAACCTTTATTTCGTAAATCTTTCATATAGTCCATTGTTTGGATATATTCATCGAACATAAATTCAGGAAGAAGTTCCCCGTCTTTAACTCCCCAGTTATTTGGAGTACCGTGCCAAGATGAGATAATTTTAAAAGCTCCCCAATATAAATCAGCGAAATCGGAAAGTCCAATTGTGTCATCCTTACCATTCCCATCTGGATCACCTTCAGTAAAGGCACGTGCCATTTCGTATACATCTTCAATGGTTTCAGGTGTTGAAAGACCTAGGTTATCTGCCCAATCTTTTCTATAGATAATACCTGAACGAGCAGCCGGTCTCCCTTGATAAAGCGCATAAATTTTACCATCGACTGCTGTATTTGCTAGTGTTTGTTCATAAAGTTTGCTCAGGTTTTCGTATTCATCTAAATATGGTCCAATCTCCCAGAACTGTCCATCACGTATGGCTTGTTTAAATTTAATGAATGATGCCTGGTTTTTCAAAAATGTTGCTTCTGGAAGTGTTTCTGTTGCAAAAGCAGTATTAAGCTTTTCTTCATAGTTTGAATCCGGTGTCCAGCTGAAGGTTAAATCAAAGCCAGACTTTTCTTCTAGTAGTTTTTCAATCTTGTCTGAAGGTACCTCCGGAGTATGCAGGTTGGCCATCATTGCGATGTTTTTTAAATCCTCTGAATCAGCTGAGGATTCTTTACTTGAACTTGAACACCCTGAAAAGATAATTGCAACTACTAAAAGCAAACAAGTAATCATGTAAAACTTTTTTACAGCTTTTTTCTTCATTTTTTTCCACTCCTTTTCTAAAATTTTTTTGGGGAACGCTTTTAAATATATATAAAACGCTTTATTCTTTTAATAATCATTATGTAACACGTATACATTCAATAGAAAAATCACCAGGTAAATCCAACAATATCTAAGAAGATGATTATTATTCGAATATTAAAAAAGTGGAAAAAGAATAGATCTTTTTCCACTTAGAATCTCTTTATTTAATTTTCTGTTTAACCGCTTGGCTAAATCGTTTCAATCCTTCTTCTAATAAAGCTCTTGGGCAAGCTATGTTGATTCTGGTGAAGCCTTCTCCTTCTTTTCCAAAAATATAGCCTTCGTCAAATGCGACTTTCCCTTGTTTTTGAATGACATGCTCTAGTTCCTTGGCTTCTAGGCCAAGCTGTCGACAATCCAGCCACACGAGATACGTTGCTTCGGGTTCAATAACTTTTACCTCTGGAACATGGGTCTGAATATATTCCTTAAGGAAATTTAGATTTTCTTGTAAGTAGTCCATGAGTTGATCAAGCCATTCGTCACCTTCTTCATAGGCAGCAATAAGGGCGGTTACTCCAAATGTATTGGTCATACTAATGAATGCGTCTTCGACTGCTTTCGTAAATTTCTCTCGGTACTCTTTGTTCGGAATGATGATATTTGATGTTTTTAATCCCGCGAGATTAAAAGTCTTACTTGGTGCCGTACATGTAATAGAATTCTCAGCAAATTCATCAGAAATCGCAGCAAATGGTGTATGCACATTCCCTTTATAAACGAGGTCAAAATGAATTTCATCTGAAACCACAAGGATATTGTGTTTCAAACAAATTTCACCTAGCTTTGACAATTCATCTTTTGTCCACACACGACCGACCGGATTATGTGGATTTGAAAGTATAATCATTTTTACACTTGGATCAATTTTTTTCTCAAGGTCATCAAAATCCATGGTATAACGACCATTTTCAAATTGTAGAGGATTATAGGCGATTTCCCTTCCATTCTTTTCAATTACGCTCATGAACGGATAATAAACAGGTGGCTGTATCAAGATTTTATCGCCAGGGTTAGTAAAGTTTTGAACAATAATATGTAATGCCGGGACTACGCCAGAGCAAAAAGTAATCCAATCCTTTTCAATCGTCCAATTGTGACGTCGTTTCATCCATCCAACTGTTGCATCATAATAGGCATCTGGTCTTGTTGTATAACCATAAATCCCATGCTCAGCTCGTTTTATTAAAGCATCGATGACCGGCTTTGGTGATTTAAAGTCCATATCTGCTACCCACATCGGAAGCATTTCTTTATCCCCAAATAGGTTCTCTACCTCATCCCACTTTATTGAATTCGTCTGCAACCGATTAATTGATTCATCAAAATTATATTTCACGCCTATCCCTCCAAAATTCTTTGGAATTACCAATGGTTTAATAGAGGCTCTTAATTTCTACATTGTCTGGAAGCTTAAATGGATTCTCTTTGCTGATATGATCATAAAACATGATTCCGTTGAGATGGTCAATTTCATGTTGAAACACGATAGATGCATATCCTTTAAGACGAAGAACAAACTCCTGTCCGTCGATATCATATGCTTTCACCTTAATCTTTTCATACCTAGGAACATAACCTTCTACTGGGCGATCGACTGATAGGCACCCTTCTCCCTCTGGCAAATAAGTCATGGAAACCGAATGACTTACGATTTTCGGATTCACTACGTGGTATTCATACAATTTGTCATCAAAGTCAGTAAAATAGGCAACAAACATTCGCTTATTGAGACCAACTTGGTTGGCTGATAAGCCAACTCCAGGGCGTAAACCGTACTTTTTCGCAAGTGCTGGGTCCTGGCTGTTTTTCAAATAATTCATCATGCTTATTAGTGATTCCTTGTCCTCTTCTGCAAGCGGCACAGGAACTTCCTTTGTTTTCTCAGCTAAAATCGGATGTCCCTCACGAACAATATCCTTCATCGTAAGTATGTAATCAGATTTAAAATAGTTCATTTGTTTTCATCTACCTTTACTCATTTTCATGTTTTTATCTTAACTTTACTATTTGCTTATGTCCATTGATATACAGTTTTTCACATTCCTCTTGTTGTATTCCATTTTGAATAGAAAAATGCCACCTATTATACAAGTGGCATACTCCTTTTATTTCGTTTTCACTAGAGAAGAGAAAATGGTACTACTCATTGTTTTATACCCTTCACCTGTTAAATGAATCCCATCATCACTAATAAAATCTTTTAAGTTACCAGATTGCTTCAAAGCTGTACGAACATCTATTTTTAAGACATTTAATTGCTCTGCTAAACTATTCAAGCTTCGATTATAGAGACCGTGCCAATGCTCGATGCCTCCTTGAAGACTAATCCAATGACTGATTGAGCTCCCATACGTTTGAGCAAGTAGCTTGTAATAACGAACAGGGTCAAGTGGTGGTAAGTTCATCAAAATTGGAGTACTATTCGTTTCTTGGATTCGAAGAATTAATTTTTTCAGATTTTCCATATATCGTTCAATTGGAACAATTGGCTGATGCTCATCTTCAGGATTCTTAGCCACTTCGTCCCATTTGAAATTGCAATCATTGCCACCAATATTTATGATTACGTAATCAGGGTGTTCGGCCACCACATCTTTTTCAACTCGGGACAAAAGTAAATCTGAGTTATCATTAAAAACACCTTTATTTATAATAGTGAAGTGATCAGAAGCAAATTGCTGTAAAAATGCTGGATAATTTTCTTTCAAGATTCGCATGCGACCTTTCACAAAAGAAACACCTCTGGTTAAACTATCACCAAAACATACAATTTTCATATTTATCACCGCTCATCTAATTTTAATTTATTAAGGATACTATTTCACGTAGTTTCTAATACTACTTATAATCATATACACATCCCACCACGTAGTCAACATTTACTTTCTAATGGTTATAGAGTAAACTAGATAACAAATAATATCGTTATAAATGAGGTCGTTACCATGAATATAGATATTGATAAAAATATCTTTTTAGAGGATATTCCACAAATTGATTTATACATGGACCAGGTCATCCAACTTTTTGAAAATACGTTTAACACCACAAAAAGAAATGAGGATGAAAAGGTCCTCACGAAAACCATGATCAACAATTACGCAAAAGGTAAATTGCTTATTCCGATTAAAAACAAAAAATATTCAAGAGAGCATTTAATTTTACTAAGTTTGATTTACCAACTAAAAGGTGGGCTATCAATCAATGATATCAAGTCAACGCTTGATGGTGTAAATCACAAAATCATGAATGATGAAGGGTTCGAGTTAGAAGAATTTTATAAGAGCTATCTTGCTCTTTATAAAAAAAATGCAACTGAATTCAAAGAAGATGTGGATACAAAAATGAAAGATGTTTCAGAGGAAATCGGTTCTTCCGAGGATGAACAGCTGAAAAAGGTGCTTTTAATTCTATCTTTTATTACAGCAAGCCAATTTTATCGTCGTGCGGCAGAAGGCTTGGTGGACGAACTCATTCAAAATCAGGGCGAAAAAAAAGAAAAGTGAACATCTCACTTTTCTTTTTTAATTCACACTTTTGATTAACTCTGTCATCATTTCCTTATCCATCGGCCCGACAATTTTTTTCCGGATGATACCTCTGGAATCAATTAAATAACTTGTCGGAATGGCGTAAGCTTGATAGATTTGTCCAATATGACCTTCCTCATCAAGTAAGACTGGAAAGGTGAGCTCATATTCATCCACAAATTTCGCAACATCTGAGCTCTTTTTTTCTGCAGTTGTCAGATTTACAGATAACAGAGCGGCATTTGATTCTTTATTTTCCACATGAAATTCTTGCATATGAGGCATTTCCGCTTTACATGGCGGACACCAACTTGCCCAGAAGTTTAAAATAACTTTCTTCCCTCTAAATTCAGAAAGCTTCATTTCCTTTCCACTTGTTGTTTTCAAGGTAAAATCAGGTGCTGACTGTCCTTCCGAAATTCCAACCTCGACTTCTGTTGCTTTTATATTCTCTTGCGGGTTAGCGAAAGAAAAATTGCTATTGACCGTCCACACTATAAGTCCTGTTAAACCTACGATTAACGCTGCTTTTTTCATATCATGAAACACTTCCTTTTTTTGTTGTCCTTTATTATAGAGTGTCAACAATAAAAGAAAGAATGCACCCATAGATTTTATAAAATGAAAAACGCTGTCATCACTAAGTAAAAATAGCGCTAGTAAATCATATATCATAGAGGTTGTGAAGACGACAATAAGCATTGAGCGAATGAGGTGCACTGTTGTTACGGTCCTCTTTTTTATATGATATAGAAAATAGACTATTATAATAACAACTGTAATCGCTAATCCTTTGGTTCCTCCAGTAAAATAGAGTAAAGACATCGGACTTTTTATGACGAGTCCAGGTTCTAAAAGGAATAAACTTCCCTTCCACGCTAAAAAGCCAATGAAAATGCCGTTAGTAAGTAGATTGATAATACTTTTTGTATTGTCAGTTGTTGTTGTTTTTACTAACCTAACCCGTGCAACGATAAGGCCTGCGATTATGCCAACTCCAAGGATGATCCATTTTGTCATGATGGCTAGAGAGCCAATTTGTATGAAATGCATCTTGTACCTCCACTGGGTCTAATACAATCATTGTACCATGCAGAAGAAATGTAGTTTTAGTTAGTGATAGTAAATTTCATTCTAAAAAACGAGGCCCATAAAACAGGGAGCCTCGTTTTTTGATTAATTGGTTGGTCGTTTGAATGGCCACCAGTTGGCGATTCCAAAGTTCTTGACCATTACTGGAATAAATAATGGCAGAATCACAAATGCGTAGAGCATGAGTCCAATGAGTGTGATCGATGCAATCTGAAGCAAGGATAACATTCCAGACGGCATCATGGCTGCAAATGTACCTCCAAGGATGATAGCAGCGGAAATAATAACAGTTCCCATCTTCTTCATGGAAAGAAGCATTGCTTCTGCAACTGGGATGTCACGGTATTCGTTGAAGCGATCCATTAGGAAAATACTATAGTCTACGCCGAGTGCGACTAAGATAACAAATCCAAAGAATGGCACCGCCCAGCTGATTCCAGAATATCCGAGAATATCGACGAAAATCACTTCATTAATGGCCATTGATGTGTAATAGGTTAATATTAATGAACCTATTAGATAGAGTGGCATGATTAACGAACGGAACAAGAATATTAAGATGATCGCAATACCAATAAACATTAACACGATTGTACGTGAGTAATCTTGGTCAGACATTTTACTTAGATCCGTATTGGTACTTGTGATACCTCCAAGTGCGACATCTGCATTTTCAAGCTTAGTATCTTTTGTTGCTCTTGCAACAGCTGCTTCAATTTCCTCTATTTGTGACATTGCTTCGTTGGAATAAGGGTTCGCTTCAAAGATGACATCCAATGTCATAACTTTGCGATCTTTTGACATGTATACATTAAGGACTTGTGCGAAATCTTCACTCTCTAGTACTTCTTCTGGCATATAAAAAGCATTTAATTCTTCAGAGTTTGAAAGATTTGATAAATATTCTTGAGCTGATCCTAATCCATCTGAAACCTGTTCTAGACCATCAGCACTTTGAGTCAGTCCATCCGTTAATTGTGTTAATTGACCACCTAAACTTCCAAATCCATCAAGGAGCTGCTGTTGGCCATCATTAATGCCTGTTAAGCCATTTGTGATTTGTGGCATACCACGAACGATTTGACCTTGGCCATTTGCGGCTTGAACAAGCCCAGATTTTAGTTCTCCTAGTCCTGCAATTAACTGCTCAAGACCAGCTGGAAGTGCTGCTTGTTCTTTAAGCAATTGTTCAAATCCTGCATTAGCTTGAGTCATTCCGGTATTTACCTCAGAAAGATGACCGTTTAGTTCTTGAATCCCCGCTGACAATTGTGGGATTCCTTGTAAGGATTGCTTCATTCCATTATACACATCATCGCCAGCGATACTTTGGCCACTCTCTGCATGAATATAGGAGCCTTCTAAATAAGCAAATCCACCTTCATTTAGTTGGTTCACACCAATGGTTAATTGTTGGAGCGCATTTGCTATTTCAGAGTAGCCAGTTTGCAATCCTGCAATTCCACTTTGGGCATCTTTATAACCGACTAATAGTTTCGTATTATAATAGTTTAATAATTCTTCTGATCCAGCCTTTGCTTTGTCAACTTCAGCAATCATCGTATCGATTCCAGCTGTACCGCTACGGATACCCGACTCAATCTTTGAAAGGTTTGTTTGAATCTCTGTTAGGCCGGATTTTACCTGATTAGTTCCAGTAATTAATTCACCGATTCCATCTGTAGCGGTTTTAAGCTCTGGCTCTGATTTTGCAAGTTCACTACCAGCCTCTTCAAGCCCATCTTTAATTTGAGTTAATCCGTCTTTTCCTTCACCAAGACCTTCCTCAAGCGTTTTTGCTTGGTTTGCAACGAATAAATCCTCAATTGGTTCACCAGTTGGTCTTGTGACAGAGCGAACAGCGTCAACAAGGTCCACTGTTTCCACTTCGCGGCTGATTTTTTCGGCTAATTCGATATACTCTGTGGAGTCCATTGCCTCATCATTTTTCAATACGATTTGAGTTGGCATGGATTCACCGGGTCTGAAGCTATCCGAAATCGCATTGAATGCTTTAATCGAGTTTACATCTCCACTTAATTCTTCTAAAGAGTTATAAGATAGCTCTCCATCATACACAACTAAGAATGGAACAATGATAGCAGCAACAATTAATAGAGATAAGAGTGGTCGCTTTAATGAAAATCTTCCAGCAACTGCCCAGATTTTACTATCTCCATGTTCTAAATTCTGCTTAGAAGGCCAGAATAATTTTTTCCCTAAAACGGCCATAAAGAATGGTACGACCGTGAATAATGCACCTAGTAAAATTGCAACACCTACCGCTACAGCCACAGCCGATTGGTATAAAATGAACTGAGAAAAACCTATTGCAGCAAAGCCGATCATGACGGCAACGCCACTGAAAAATACTGTTCTACCCGCATTCTTATACGTTGCAACGATTGCTTCTGTTAAGCTTTCTCGATGTGATAGTTCTTCTTTAAATCGACTTAAAAGCAAAATACAGTAATCTGTTCCTATTCCAAACAAAATAGCGACTAGGAAAATCTGTGTATAAGTTGAAATTGGAAAATCAAATTTATCAACCAGCATCGCAACGATCGATTGTGACGCAAGATAAGTAAAACCAACTGTCACCAGTGGAATAATCGGTGCTACGAGGGATCTAAAGACAAGTAAAAGAACGACAAGAATAAAGACAACTGTAATACCTTCAGTCTTTTTCAACCCTTCTTGTGAACTAGTCACGAGATCTTCACTAATGAGCCATTCACTTGTATAATAATGGTCAACCTTTACATCTTTAATGGCTTGATACAAAGCATCACTGAGCTCTTTTGGCTCCCGGTCATTCCAGCTAACTGTTACAGAAGCAAGTATTGCTTTTCCGTCCTCTGAAACAAGCTGTTCCTTTAGTGTTTCCTCATTAAAATGAGTAAGTATTTCAGTAATACCGATTTCATCCTTCTTTTCTTCAAGAAGTCGGATGGCTTTTTCAGCTTCTTTGATTTCGTCATCAGTTAACTTCTTTTTATCATGAAACACAAGTGCCACCTGTGTTTCATCTCCGCCACCCTCTTGGGTCTGTGCATCATTTAATATTTGACCTGCAATGGAGGATGAGTACTCATCAGGTACAGTTATCTGGCCTTTTTCACGCACAAGATCTCCCATATTTGGAGCTGCTAGAAATAGTCCAGCTACGATCACAACCCATGCTATTAGGACAAACCATTTCCGTTTAATGATAAAATTCATACTTATTCCACCACCTTGTTCTGTTTTATCTTTTGAAGGATTCCATTAAGCTTTTCATACGTTTTTAAAAATTGAACAATCTCTTCTTCAGAGAATTCACCAATAATAGACTCTACAAGTTTATTAACTCGCTCCTCTGTCTTTAAAAACAGCTTTTCCCCTCTATCTGACAATGTTAGATAGACAAGTCTTCGATCATTTTCATCACGTGATCTATCAATTAACCCTTTTTCAAAAAGGCGATTTATGATGGCAGTAATTGCGCTTTTTTTCACTTCAAAAACCTCAGCAAGTTCAGTTGAAGTACACGAACCTACTTTATTTATGTAGCGAAGTGTATAATGCTGTTCATTGGTTAGTTCGGTTCCAAGTTGTTCCTTCACAAGCGAATCTGCAATGGTGTTCACTGAAAATGATACATCTACATATAAATCAACCAATTCCTTAATGTTTGTTTTAGCCATATTTCACTATCACCTCACAAAATAAGATTCATACACTTTAAATAGTTAAACACTTTAACTATTAACATGATTAACTATAATTCCGACTATCCTAAAAGTCAATAAAAAACATCCCTCTAAAAAGAGAGATGTCAGTTATTCTTTCCACTATTCAAACACTTCAATATTCTGTACGTTAATTTCTGTATCTTTTTCAAATGAAACAGAATATTTTACATAGCCCGTATCATCTTTTACATATTCAGCATTTGGATTATCAATAATGTTCCCATTAATTGTGACCGATTCATAGGTATACTCATTTTCGTTTAACATCTTTTGAATGACTTCAGCCTCATTAAATACATCTTCTACCGTTGAATTGGTTGAATCCAGAACAATATGCAAACTTATTGGACGTTCAAGCTCCATGTCCTTGTTCCAATTGGTATTTGAATTGTACTTTCCTTTCAAGACCTCTAAGGAAACTCCAATACCTTTCACTGCAGGTACTGATTGCATTAGCAAATCTGTTATTTCACTTTGGGCTTCTCCACTTAATTTTTCCATTAAAGGTTCGTCAAGATTTTCTATATAAATGGTATCTAAGTTTACATATGGCTTCAAAAATCCTCTAACAGTAAATTCATACGTTTTTGGTTCATTTCCATTTGGACTGGCATTGCCGATTTCAATTACTTTAAAATCATATGTTGAAAACTTAAAATTATAAAACACTTCTTCCATACGGAAATCGCGTTCTGGGTAGGTTTCTTCCAAATAATGTTCCAGAACTTTTGTTGAATAAAATTTACTTACTGGATTCCCATTAAAAGCATTATAGATGAAAAGGACGAACACAACGAGTACTCCGATAATCACACCATAAATAACTTTTCGCTTTTTCATTGATCCTCACCGTTCCTTATTTTTAAATAGAAAAAACCAATCAAGCTACCAATGAATGCAAATAAACAATGAATCAGTGTAACTAAGGTAGAACCCATTACGGATTGATACAAGAATCTGCCTAAAGAAACTGTAGTATCTATTTGACCATTCATATAATCAGCTATATTGCCTCCAATTGACCAAATAAAAATTGGTATAAAAGAGACATAAAAAACAATTTTTATATCTTTATAAAACAAGTAAGTGAGTAATCCTAATACCGCGTACCATAAAATAAAACCAAAACTTTCATTAAGTAGGGATGTCTGAATAGCTAAATAAAATGATAGCCCAACAAAAATGAGTTGATAAAACGCAAGCCTTCTTTTGATGGTAGTAATCATTTTATCGTGCTGGACAGGTGAATCAATCTCTTCTTTATCAAGCGGTATTGTTGATTGAGTTACCAGTTTCTGAAGTTCTTCACTTTCTTGTATTTGCCCTTCTAGCCATGTTGTTGTTTCTGTACTTAGAAGGCCCTCATTGTATAATGGAAGCAAATCTTCAATAATGGCTTGTGTAAGATGCTTATCCATGGTATCCCTCCATTTCCTTTTGAAGCTTTAGTTTTGCTCGATGAAACGTGACTCTTGCAAAGTTCTCACTTTTTCCAAGCAGGCTGCCAATCTCTTTAAACGACAATTCACCGTAGATTCTTAGTGTTACAACCTCTTTTGACAATTCATCTAGTTGATTCAGATATTCGATCAGATTTTGTTTGGCTTCATTCTTAAGTACTTCTTGCTCTGGTGTAATTGATTCTCCTGTTTCCTTTTTAAGCATTTCGTTAAGCTGATTTTTATATTTTTTTGACCGATAATGCTTTAATAACCGATTTCTTGCAATAGAGAATAACCACGTTTGGATACTCGATTGCTGTGAAAAGGAATGCATGCTTTTAATGGCTTCATAAAATACCTCTTGTGTTAAATCCTCCGCAATCTCTTTGCTAGAGGTTTTTATAAAGAAAAAAGCATATATTCGTGGTTGTATTTCTTTATATAGCTCCTCTAGCTCCATTTTCCTCTCCCCACTATTTTATTTTTGTTTGTTCAATGTATTAGTACCTTAAGGTTCGATTTCGTTACAGTCGATTTTTAAATTTTTTTGTTTCTCCAAAAGCTTAATCTAGTGTTTATATTCTGTAAATCAAATACATTGATAAAACAAGATAAAAAATTGTTTAGCAAGTTTGTCCGAATTTTGCATATGAATATAATACTTGCTTCTAGGCGCATCAAAAAGAAAAGTTGAGGTAATGTGAATGATTATCGGACTCTTAGTAATTCTAATCTTTGTGCTATTTTTACCATTTTCGGTCAGGGTTGTTGAGAAAAATCTGGAGTTATTCCTGTTTGTTATGGGGCTTCTTGCTGCGGTTGTAGGTGGTGTATTTAGCAGTCAGCTATTTATACGGGCAGCTGTTGATCCCATTAAGATCACGTTAGCTGTTTTTATAGCTGGGTTGCTATTCAAATGGTTTCATACACCATTGCAAAAATCCATTGTTGGACTGAGTCGGAGAATCCCATTCCGCTTATTTATTGGATTAGTCGTCATTATCCTAGGGCTTATTTCAAGTATCATAACTGCCATCATCGCAGCACTTGTACTTGTTTTGGTTGCTTCTTCACTTAGACTAGAACGTGCATCTATGATTCGCTTTGTCATAATTGCCTGTTTTTCAATTGGCATGGGGGCAGCATTAACACCCATAGGGGAGCCCTTATCAACAATCGCAATCAGTAAGCTTAATGAAGAGTTTTTCTTTTTAATAAGCTTAATCGGTCCTCAAATTTTTGCAGCACTTCTTCTATTTGGGTTATTGGCCACTCTTGTAGTGGAACCACCAAATCGTAAAAAAGGAATGGTTGAAAAGGAATCAAATCTTGAAACGTATGAAGAAATTCTTGTACGAGCGTTAAAGATCTATTTTTTCGTCATGGGGTTAACCTTACTAGGTGCAGGCTTCGAGCCAATGATCAATCGTTATTTCATAGGGCTTGACCCGTTACTTCTTTACTGGCTAAATATGATTTCAGCTATTCTTGATAATGCCACTTTAGCAGCGGCCGAAATCAGTCCAGCAATGGACCATTTTACGATTCAATCGATACTCTTAGGATTATTAATTAGTGGCGGAATGCTTATTCCTGGTAATATCCCTAATATTATCGCAGCAGGGAAATTAGAAATTACTAGTAAAGAGTGGGCAAAGTTCGGAGTGCCAATGGGGCTTTGCGTTATGATGGGATATTTCATCATTATTTACTTAATGTAAAAAATGCCTAGTCGTATAACAGATTCTGTTTTCGAGTACAAATGGTTAAATAACACATTAAATAGCAGTCGAATTCGTATATGACTTTGACTGCTTCCTTTTGTTGATATAATGGGATAATTAGCTTGTTTATAAGTAAATTAGTAACCTAATTCGCACCTCTTTCAGTAAAGCGACAGAAGTTTGTGTTTCTTTGCTAATCCATTTGATAAAAAGGCACTAATTTTCTTATTTATTATATTGGGTTGTTGGATATTTCTGTTAAAATAAAAGGAGATGTTATTTAACTAAGGGTGTAGTAGAGTTAAAGTACGGATTTAATTTTCTACCAATGTGGGTGGTTGAATGAAACCCAACAAAATAAATGTCTTAGGCTGGTTAATTATTATATTTTTGGGTATAAGTGAGTTCTTTTTTAAAGAGGAATTATCTATAATTACAACAGGATTAGGTGGACTTATTTGTTTAATTATTGGTTCAACGTTAGCTTTCTATAAAGTTAAAAAAGGAAATGCCAAACAGTAAAAACTATATGTTCTTCTAGGTTTGTGAATAAGTGTACTTAAACTAACAGGTACTTTCGTTAAATAAGAATAAATACACAAAAAACACCGAAATTAATACGGTGTTTTTTTGTATGAGATTTAACTTGCAATTTCCCCTTTTATTTTTAGTTCTGTACTTCAATACAGAACCCGTTACTAGTAGTAGGCATTTTTTTTGCTTTATTTCACTTCACGTAGTCCTTTACCTTCAATCATTTCCTGTACCCCTTCTTCACAGACGCCATAGGAGCGCCATGAGCAAGATTCACACACTGTTTGAATGTCTGCAGGAATGACATGCTTTTTGATTCTATTTTCAATGTCTTCCCATCTTAAAATTTGTCCGACTCGAAGTCCCATTCTTTCTAAAATCATAGCATCCCTTTCGAAAATGGACGCATTTTGGCAATGGTATTCACCCGTATTCGGGTACTTCTCGCATAGATGATCTGGTCCTTTAACAATCTGAATAAGTGTCCTCGGATTGTTTCTAAGGGTCTGGTGAACAATCGTCATATTTTCCACGTACTCTCTGGAATAACCCATTCCCCTATAACCTAAAAGGCAAAAAAGATGGTGACCTCGGAGTTTGTACATCAACTTTCCCCCTGTTTTGAAATAAAATATAAATCTGCTTTGTTAACTATTGTATTACTTTAGTTTACATATTTTTCATCTAATAATCTATATATTTGAAATAAAAAACACCGCATTACACGGTGAAATTTAACCTCTTAATATGATAAATACCATATAGGCAATGTAAGCGACTGTAAGGATACCTCCTTCAGATTTGGCAATCTTGAATTCTGTTCGAGAGAATACAAATAGTACGATTGTTAAAATAAGCATTACCATGACATCTATGAAAATTTTACCGTCGACCGGTAATGGTGAAATAACTGAAGAAGCTCCAAGTACAAAGAAGATGTTAAAGATATTGCTTCCAACGATATTTCCTAATGCTATTTCACTTTGTTTTTTTATGGCTGCAGTAACTGATGTCACAAGCTCTGGCAAGGAAGTTCCAACGGCTACAATAGTTAAGCCAACTAATGTTTCACTCATTCCAAATGAGTAGGCAATTTTTATGCTGTTATCTACCACTAAATCTCCACCAAAAATGATTGCTGCTAAGCCACCAAGTGTGAATGCAATATTTTTGCCCCATTTTTTTTCTGTCGTTTCAGCCACTACAGAATTACGATTATTTCGAGCCACCTCAATAATGTAGTACAAAAACACACTAAAAAAGAGGAGGAGGAGGATCCCTTCAGTACGTGAAATAGTATTAACAGTTGCATTTTGTAATGCCAGATCACCCATCAATACAAATAGGGCAATGCTCGCCAAAAATGTAAAGGGAATTTCTTTTCGAATCGTTGCATTCTCAACTTTCAGCGGGTTAATCATGGCTGTTATCCCAACAACGAACGTGATATTAAAGATATTACTTCCGACCACATTTCCAACTGCCACATCGGCATTGCCTTCGATAGCCGCAATAATACTTACCGTTGCTTCTGGTGAACTTGTTCCGAACGCAACAATGGTAAGCCCGACGAGAATCGGAGGAACGTTCATAAGTCCAGCAATTTTTGAGGAACCTTCAACAAAATAGTCTGCACCTTTTATTAATAATGCAAATCCAATTAATAGCAAAAGATAGGTCATGTATTCTCCTCCTTATACCATCCTCACTTACTATATTTTACTTCGAGGCATAAATATTACTCATCTTTAAAATTAGGATACTTGACTGTTTGAATATTCTTTCGACATATAACTAGAAAATTATGGTAGAGTTTAATAGAGTCCCTGAATATTATTGTTGTTATTCGCTAAAGCCAATTGAATATGACTAAGGAGTTAATTGAATGAATACTTTAAATTCAGACTTAAACAGTAAAATAAATGAATTTTGTAACCAAAGTACGTTTTCCGGAGTTGTTCTTGCCAAACAACACGATGAAATAATGATCCAGTCAGCTTACGGCTTTTCCAATAGAGCTGAAGAACTAGAGAACAAGATCAATACAAGGTTTGGAATCGCATCTGGCTGTAAACTTTTTACCGCCATTGCAGTATGCCAGCTTGTTGAAAAAGGTTTCGTAACATTTGATACAAGATTAAGAGATTGCTTGAACTTGGAATTTCCTAATTTTCATGAGAATGTTACCATCCACCATTTATTAACTCATACTTCCGGTGTCCCTGATTATTTTGATGAAGCCGTAATGGATGATTTTGAGGAGCTTTGGAAAGAAAATCCGATGTACCTAATCCGTGAATTGAAAGATTTTCTTCCATTGTTCCAGAGTAACGGTATGATGTTTGAGCCTGGTGAAAGATTTCACTATAACAATACCGGCTATATTTTATTAGGGTTAATCATCGAGCAAAAAACCGGAAAATCATTTACAGATTATGTGATTGAGAATGTTTTTAAACCATGTGATATGGAGGGCTCGGGATACTTTTCTCTCGATAATCTTCCGAAAAACACAGCAATAGGGTATATCGATAACGAAGAAGATGGAACATGGCGAACAAATATGTACTCCATTCCGATTAAGGGAGGATCAGATGGTGGAGCATTTATCACTGCACCCGACATGATGAAATTTTGGGATGCTCTCTTTGGCCATAAATTAGTAAGCAAGGAAACCACTAACCTGCTTTTAACACCTCACGTACATACTGAGGATGATGAATTTTATGGCTATGGGGTATGGATTTCTAAAAGAGAATCTGAGATTTATAAATATCATGTGATGGGGTATGATCCTGGAGTAAGTTTTGCTTCTTCTTATTATCCTGCTACAGACATCACACTAGTCATCCCCTCCAATCAATCATATGGTCCACATGATGTAACTGATGTTTTTGAAGAAAATATGTAATAAAAATGAGGTTAGGATTGCCCTGGCCTCATTTGTTTTAGGTATTAGTTTCTGTCATCGTCATCATCATCGACATCGTCACTGGGGCGTCGTTACGGTCATTAAATCGCGGGCGTGTCAAAGAAGGTTGAGTATTTCGGACTTGCTATGGCGAAATCATTGTGGGGGTGTCCGAAGGTTAGGGATCTTCGGACTTGCCATGGCGAAATCGTCGAGGGTGTGTCCGAAGGTTAGGGATCTTCGGACTTGCGAGGGCGAAATCGTTGTGGGTGTGTCCGAAGGTTAGGGATCTTCGGACTTGCCATGGCGAAATCTTCGTGGGGGTGTCCGAAGGTTAAGGATCTTCGGACTTGTCAGGGCGAAATCATTGTAGGTGTGTCTGAAGGTTAAGTATCTTCGGACTTGGGTTGGCGAAATCGTTGTGGGTGTGTCCGAAGGTTTAGTATCTTCGGACTTGCTATGGCGAAATCGTCGAGGGTGTGTCCGAAGGTTAGGGATCTTCGGACTTGCGAGGGCGAAATCGTTGTGGGTGTGTCCGAAGGTTTAGTATCTTCAGACTTGCGAGGGCGAAATCGTTGTGAGTGTGTCCGAAGATTAGCAATCCTCGGACTTGGGTTGGCGAAATCGTTGTGGGTGTGTCCGAAGATTAGCGATCTTCGGACTTGCTATGGCGAAATCATCAAGGATGTGTCCGAAGGTTAAGTATCTTCGGACATGCGATGGCGAAATGGTTGTGGGTGTGTCCGAAGATTAGCGTTCTTCGGACTTGCTATGGCGAAATCTTCGAGGGTGTGTCCGAAGGTTAGGGATCTTCGGACTTGCGAGGGCGAAATCGTTGCGAGTGTGTCCGAAGATTAGCAATCTTCGGACTTGCGAGGGCGAAATCGTTGTGGGTGTGTCCGAAGATTAGCGTTCTTCGGACTTGCTATGGCGAAATCGTTGTGGGTGTGTCCGAAGGTTAAGTATCTTCGGACATGCGATGGCGAAATCGTCGCGGGTGTGTCCGAAATCAAGTAATTCCTTTATATAACGTGAAGCGAATTTAAACTATTTTATTATATAGCCGCATTAAACGTTAATTTATCAAAAAAATTAAACGTGAATCCGTTTGTGAATTCACGCTTACTGCTTGGCACTCCAAACCTGAACGCGTTAAGTGCAGTTCTGTCCACTCTTTTTTATAAATTAGTCTCTGTCATCATCGTCGTCAAGGTCATCAATTTCCTTCTCTAAAATTGTTCCGTCTATTGCAGAAATCTCCATTTCGACTTCTTTACCATCATATATCATTTCAATTTCATAATGGTTATCATCATCTAGCTCAATTTCAACAATTTTACCTGGTGTGTCTTTAGTTGCAATTGAAATAGCTTGTTTTTTTGAAATTTTCACTGATGAAACAGCTTTTTGAGAAGTAACTCGGTCGTCGTCACGATCAGCATTTACTTTTACAACTTTTTCAGAAGATACATTGTTTTTTACATTAACATCGTCATCATCATCCGCTTTTACAACTGTTCCAGATGTTACGTTATTTTGTACCTTTACATTGTCGTCATCACGATCATCATCTACTTTCACAACTTTACCTGTAGTTGCATTGACGTCTACCTCAACATCGTCATCATGTGTACCTTCAAGCTCAACTTCGTAAATAAGCTCTCCATTCTGGTGCTCAAGCTCAACTTCCTTCACATTTGCTCCCTTTACCTCTTGCATCGCAATTTCTTCAGCTTTTTTAGATGGAACTTCAGCTTCCTTTGCGAATGCACCAACTCCTACTGCTCCTCCTAATACAACTGTTCCAACAATTCCTAGTACCACAAGTTTTTTCTTCATTTTTGTTTCCTCCTTTATTTGAACTATCTTAATCATAGACAACTAAAATGAGGAAACTCAGATAATAAAATGAGAAATTGATGAGAAACATGTGAGAGTTTGTAAATATATAAATAAAAAAAGAGGACAGAATTTAAGTTCTGGCCTCTTCTTTACAATAATTTAGTCTCTGTCATCGTCGTCACGATCATCTATTTCCTTCTCTAAGATTGTTCCGTCTATTGCAGAAATCTCCATTTCGACTTCTTTACCATCATATATCATTTCAATTTCATAATGGTTATCATCATCTAGCTCAATTTCAACAATTTTACCTGGGGTATCTTTCGTTACAATTGAAATGGCCTGTTCTTTTGAAATCTTTACAGATGAAACGGCTTGTTGAGAAGTAACTCGATCGACATCGTCGAGATCATCCTCAACTCTCACTACTTTACCAGTAGCTGCATTGACTACTACCTCTAGATCGTCACCATATTCGTCCTCTAGCTCAACTTCATAAACAAGCTCTCCGTTTTCGCGTTCTAGTTCAATTTTTTCAACATGTGCTCCTTTTACCTCTTGAATTGCAATTTCTTCAGCTTGTTTAGATGGAACTTCAGCTTCCTTTGCAAATGCACCAACTCCTACTGCTCCTCCTAATACAACTGCTCCAACGATTCCTAGTACCACAAGTTTTTTCTTCATTTTTGTTTCCTCCTTTATTTGAACTATCTTAATCATAGACAATGAAAATGAGGAAACTCAGATAATAAAATGAGAAATTGATGAGAAACATATGAGTTTTTCTAAGAATTAATCTTCTGAGATAATCGCTTTGACTTCACCAGAAATCGCATGAACTTGTACGGTGAATTCTTCTTCCCCGGCATCTTCAATTTCGATAAAGTAATAGAGCTGGCCCGCTTCTTCTTCAAGTTCAACATCATCCACAGCACCATTTACCTGTTTTAGAGCAAGCTCAATTGCCTGTTGCTCAGAGATACGTTGTGCAGGCTCTTGGCTATTTGGCTTTGTTTCAGGTGGTGTCTGTTGTTGCTGCTTATTTACTACAACATCCACAATCTTACCTGTCGTTGTTTCTAATTTATAAGTTGCTTCTGTTTTGTCTTTTGTAACAGTTGCATAATAATAAGCTTTATCTTGTTCATTCTTCTTTTCAATCGTTTTAATTTCTCCGGCCTTCTCTTTGGCTAAGATATCTCGAATCTCAGCCTCTGTTTTTTCCCGAGGTTCATGTGAAATTTGAGTGAGGTTAGTAACGTCACCCGATTTCCGATTAACATCTATTTCATAAATGCCAGATTCTATTTCAAATTTAATTTTATAAATGTCTCCTTCACGGCTCACTTCTGTGTTTTCACCGCTATACATCTTTTCTACAAGGTCAACGGCATCCTTTTCAGTTAAAGGTTCTGCAGATGTAAAGGTCTTTGTTAGCTGCCAAATCACAAAAGTTGCAATAATAATACCTGCTACAGCGAGTAGACTTTTAGGAAGTGTCCCTTTTTTCATTACACTCACTCCATTGATTTCGTTTTATCTACTATAATACCGGCATTTTATGAGAAATTAATGAGAATCCTCATTGGATAGCAGAATATTGGCTGTCGTTCCTTCCCCTTCAACACTTTCGAGAACAAGTTTCGCCCCGATTGCATCTGCCAAATCTTTTGCAAGTGAAAGTCCTAATCCATAGCCTCCTGTTTTTCTCGCTCTAGCTTTATCAACACGGTAAAAACGATCAAATACTTTTCCAACATCCTGTGACGGAATCCCAATCCCTTGGTCAATAATTTTTATGCTTGATTGATTCCTTTCCTTACCAATCACTACAATCACAGGTTTTTCGCTGTATTTTAGAGCATTATCCATTAAAATATAAAATACTTGTTTAAGCTTTTGCTTATCAGTTTTTACAATGGATTCTTCTTCCACAATGATTGAAATGTCGCGTTTGTAGCCCTCTCGGAAAGAAGTTACCGACTCATCAACTAGCTGCAGTAGAGGAATGTTTTCCATCTGTAGTTTCCATTGCTCATCATGTTTTGCCATTAATAATAGCTGCTGAGTTAATTCCCTCATATGAATGGCTTCGGATTGTATCGCATCCACTGCTTCTTGAAAAAGTTTTGGGTCTGTCTGCCCCCTCCGTTTTAAAAGACTTGAATAAGAGTCAATAACGGTTAATGGTGTTTTTAACTCATGAGACGCATTTGAGACAAAAATCTCCTGTTTTTCGTAGTTTACTTCTAATAAATCCATCATTTCATTAAAGGTTTGACCCATTTCATGCAATTCATCGTTCGATTCATTTGTTAATCGAATCCGTTTATATTGACCGCTTTTGCGAATTTCCCGCATCGTTTGAATCATCGCTGTAATAGGCTTTGTAATCACATTACTCAATACCCTAGTTGAAACGATAACAGGTATGGTTGCAATTATCGTTACAGCAAGTAAGACGAGACTTAATGTTTTCAAGTTTGCAGCTGTCTGTGATAAATCTTCCACCATCTGAAGTTCAGCCACTTCCCCATTTTTCCAAATGATTGGCAATGAAGTAAAAGCGTAGGGTCTTCCATCATAATTAACAACTTGTTTACGTTCTGATTTTTGGTAGGTGGTTGGAAAATCTTTTAACACTTTCTGCTCTGGGACATATGCTCTTGGACCGACCTCGCCATCCGGGTGCACTACTCGAAGCATTCCGTTAATCGGCATATATGTAGTAAGTAAGGTCTGTGCCTGTATTGTATCTATTGATTTGGATATCCCATTTAAAGCATGCACAGCTTCGGCATGTGTGCGCTCAACTTCATTTTGGAACATCATATGCCTAAACGTAAAAAAAGACGCAACATTAATTAGGATTAACAAAATGATAAACAAAACAGCCGTGAATAAATTAATCTTTGTTCTTAGTTTCATTTTGATTCCTTCATCACATAGCCGACGCCACGTACTGTGTGAATTAATGGCTCGTCATATGGCTTATCCATTTTATTTCGTAAATATCGGATATACACATCCACTATATTGGTATCCCCGTAATAGTCATAACCCCAAACCGCATTTAATAATTGCTCCCGATTCAACACCTGTCTTGGATGCTTCATTAAATAGGCAAGCAGATCAAATTCTCTTGGTGTTAGCTCTATTGCATCGTCTCTACGAATGACCTCATATGTTCCTTCATTAAGTTTTAAGTCCCCCACACGTAACCAGTCTTCGGTTTGTTCTTGACCGGAAGTTAAATGAGTAGGTTTACTTCGAAGTGCTACTCGAATACGGGCAAGCAGTTCTTCTATTTGAAAGGGCTTTGTCACATAATCATTAGCTCCCAAATCAAGGCCAGAGACCTTGTCCTCTACGGAGTCTTTTGCAGTCAAAAGAATGACCGGTGTAGCTGAGTTTGCAGCACGAATACGTCTAAGCACCTCAATTCCACTGATGCCCGGAAGCATGATATCTAGTAGGACCAAATCCCATGATTCTTCTAGAAACAGTTGTAACCCTGTACTACCATCGAAGGCTTTCCCAGTTTCATAGCCTTCATATGTCAATTCCAACTCCAATACCCTTGCAATCTTCTCTTCATCTTCCACAATTAAAATACGTTGTTTTTGCATCTCCAATCCACCCCTCATTTCTATGTAACTATCTCTATGTATTTTTCTTTCTTACTAGTTTAGCCCAAATATAGAGGATTCCAACAATTGAAACCATTGTTAAAATAATTTTCCCTTCCATTGTTCCAGCAGTGACATTGTGCACCGAGTACGCCTCAATAAGTAAGGAAGGAAGCTTCCCTAGCGAGCTTGCGAATAGAAAGATGATAAAACTCACATCACCAATTGCTGCTGTAAAGGTAACCACCCCTGAAGGAATAAAAGGGAAGAAACGTAATAGTAGAATCATCATGAATGCTTCTTTCCCTTTTGCGGAAAGAAGTTTATTGATAAGCGAATGTTCGTGTTTCTTCTTATCGATGAACCTTTTAAATCCTTTACGGTATAACCAAAATGCCACAATCGCACCCACAACCTCTCCGATAAAAGAGATGAAAGTCCCTTTCCAAACACCGAAGACAAGGAGATTAGCAGCAGTAATAAATACGCTTGGAAGAACTCCAAATATGCTAATCACGATATTTAGAAACAGGCTTATGATTACTGCATATGCCTCATAATTTAGTAAAATATCTACTATTTTTTCCTGCATGGAAATCCTCCGAATTATGCTTGCTCTTATTATGCCATATTTTTAGATTAAAAAAAGACCGCGTGGATCAAAACAATCCAAGCGACCTATTTTTAATTTTGCACTAGGCATATTACTCTTCTTCAATTGATTCCTCTTCGGACCTTGGTCTTCTTCCCCAGAAAAATTCCCACGAATCTACTCGTTGGTTCTCCTGCTCATCACGGGTATCTTTTTCTTTCTCATCAGTCAATACCGACACCTCCCCAAATTGTTTGTCGTATATATCCTATTCTGGGCATTTGCATCTGTATGGGAGAATGCCTATTTTTATTGAAAATTTCTATATGGAAGTGATGTGGGAAAACATGTATACTGAAGATGTAAATAATTAACTTTATTCAGCTGCTGACTGAATAAAGTTAAAGCCTCCGGCGGATGCCACGATTTTTCAAAGGGAATTTTTCGAGTATAGGATCAAAGACTAAGGACGCCACGTCCCTGTGGCAACGTCTTTGTGACCCATATCGCGCGGGTTTTAAAAAAATCGGGCGCAAACACGCCAAGGCACATTTGATGAAGAGGTGATAGAGGATGGCGAAATCTAAAGCTAGAAAAATTCGCGAGAAGCTTGTTCGCGAAGGAAAACGAAATCCTGAAAACGGAAGAAGCCCATTTGTAGGATTCGACATGCAAACAAGAATGACAAAAACGAAAAAAGATCACTTATACCGCAATAAACATAAGAACCAATCATTCAGTGATGGAAATGATGGTTCTTTTTTATTTTTAGGGGTGTGAGTTGAGAGGCATTTTTGTTTGCGTTACCTTTTTTAGGGAAGTACTTGCCAATGGGTATGATTCTACCGTTTGCGTTCCCCTTTACCAATCTTTTTCTCGTGCTATCGGGCACGATTTCCTCCCTTGCGTTCCCCTTTACCAATCTTTCTCGTGCTATCGGGCACGATTCCTCCCCTTGCGTTCCCCTTTACCAATCTTTCTCGTGCTATCGGGCACGATTCCTACCCTTGCGTTCCCCTTTACTGATATTCCCCCGGCAATCGGGCACGATTCCTTCTCTCTTAAATCAAAATAGTAGTTTCCTACTAGGTTACTGTTTATAAATCTAGCAAAAGGGACAAAATAGATTAATGTTCAAAAGAGAAAGAGAGGAGACGTATCTTGACTACAAATACTAGAAGAAGACTGATTAATACAGGGAGTTTTATTTTTGGTTTTGGATTTTTAGGGGCACTTGATGGGATTATTTTTCATCAGTTATTACAGTGGCATAGTGTATATATGGCTACAGATCGACCAGGGCAAATCATGAGTGATGGTATTTTTCATTTTGCTGTTACAATCACCCTTATCATTGGTGGTGTACTGTTATGGCTGGCAGGAAATCCAAGCAATCTATCAAAGGGAGTTCATTTGCTTGTTGGTTGGTTTTTAATCGGGGGTGGCGTGTTTAATATGGTTGAGGGGATTGTCAATCATCATCTCCTTCAGATCCACCGTGTTAAGCCTGGGGACCCCAACGCTTTAGCCTACGACTTAGCATTTCTTGCATCCGGATTATTGTTATTCATAATTGGCTATTTCATTAAACAACGAAAAGATAAACAAAGTTCACCTATTAGTTCTTGAATGAGGAGGGGGCTATGTATAGAATCATTAGTTTTTTTGTTATTTTTGGGACTGTTTCATTGATGGTATATTTTCACAATCAGAGCAGCCACTATAGTGCCGGTAACCATGAAATGATGCATCAAGAAAACCAAATCATTATTCCTCCTTCACATCTTGCTCCTACCATTTCTGGTTCAGTAATAAAAGACCCTTCCGGAACATGGTTGTTAGAAATTCATACTGAAAATTTCACATTTGAACCGAAGAAGGCTGGTACTAAGGAAACCACCTACAATGAAGGGCACGCCCATATTTATTTAAACGGTGAAAAAGTAAATCGTTTATATGGGCAATACTATCATCTGGACTTTTTACCATCTGGTACAAACGAAATAAAAGTTACATTGAATGGGAACAATCATGGCGTTCTTGTTGCAAATGGAGAAGAAGTTGCATTTACAGAGTTTGTCAATGTACCATAAAAATGCTGACATCAAAATGTCAGCATTTTTCATGTTCCCTATGATAAAATCCGCTTTTCCCCTTCAATTTCTTGGATTGGAGCAATATTTTGAGAGAATTCCATCGTTCCGATATACTCCCCATCTTCATCGCGGACCGCAAAATAACGGATATACACATATTTGCCTTTTGCTTTGATCCAGAAATCTTCAACATCTTTTCTTCCTGCTTTGAAATCATCTAGCAGATCTTCGACGACATGAACACTTCTAGGAGGATGGCAGTTTTGAACGGTTCTCCCAATCACAGCCTTCGTCCTAGCAAAGATACGCTCTTTTCCTTTTGAGAAGTAGCGAACGACGTCATCTTTATCAATAAACGTAATATCTACCGGTAAATGGTTTAATAATAATTCAAGTTGTTTTAAGGACAGGATACCTGTTTCCATTTTAATAAATCCTTTTGACGCCACTTGCTCATCATCAATCACACTTCGCTCAGGCTTCCAATCTTCGGGAGAAACCAAACAAAAACCGATTTCATCACTTTCTTGAGCAATTTTTAACCATTCGTCCTCTGTTAAATTATTTAACGACATTGGAAAGAGGATATTTTCTTCACGATAAATCATTTCGTCAATTTGATCGGTAAAAAAGTTGATGACCTCCACAACGGATTGTTTATTCCCATCATATTCGACAAGCATTCTTTTTGCATCTTTTATCGCGTCTACAATAAAATCATCAATCTTCCACATCATATTTGTTGGGCCATATATGCCGTATTTCTCTAAATATGGGAAGAGGAGCTGTTCTTTTCGTTCATAATGCTTTCTGATATCCATTAAAAGATTACAATCACCGAGTAACTTCAATCTATTTTCACTTTGATCATCTGCTTCGAATTCTTGCAAATGCTCCTTGATTTTAGTTACTTGCTTTTCAAGTTCTCTATTTTCAAGCTTAAACGTATAAACAGGATGTCCAGGTTGTTCATCTGGATGACGATTTAATGTGTCTTCTATAAAATCCTTAAAAATCTCTCTATGCTTTGAACAAATTTCTGTAGCCTCATGTTCCTGAATATTTTCTTCTTCCATTAATACATGTTGGAGCCTGGACACTTCTCCAATGGTTATATAGCCCACTTTATCCTTTAATTGAGATTTTATCTCTTCAACAGATTTACCATTATGTAAATCTTTAAAGCTTTGTTTTATAAGAGCCTCACGCTCTTGATCACTGATTTTATTTTGTTCACGGTTATTAATAAGTTCACTCACACGAATCTCTCCTTTCAAACAATGCAATATTGAAAATACCTGTTATGTTTGAAAATAGCATAGATTAAAGAAAAGGTTCGTGATTCGAATCACATTGTAAAAATAAAGATAGGCTCACTTATTGTGAGCCTACGGTTTTGGGTATTGATACTCTAGTTCATCTTTATCGGGATTATAGTCAACAATGAGATTATGGCCGTTAAAAAACCAAATGTCGTCCTCTTCTACATAGAATTCAATGTCATCAATCTTTTGACTTGCATGAATTTGGATGGGTTCATCATGCGTTGAAAAAGCAAGTGAATATTTCTCTTGTACGGGACTCGTTCCGTAAAACATTGGATAAAATCGAACACTATCCCCTTCTTTTACACTTATATCCTCTTTGAACCATTTTACAGCTGCTTCACTGATTGTCATTTCCATCTGTATGAACCTCCCTAGATGTCCTTCTGATATTTTGTGCAGAAAGAAATCCTTTATTACTTTTATAGTACTAAAGTTTTCATGTATAGGAAATCAATAAGTTTGTGAAAGTTTTCTCAAACATTAAAAAAGTGCATACATTCATAAAAGAATGCATGCACTTTTGATTCATTTATAAGAGCACAAAGATGATTATGGCTCCAACTATAATGGAAATGCTCACAATTTTTCCCCAAACAGGAACTTTGTCATTTGTTTGCTGATTGACCTTCTGCTCCTGAGCCTCGACTACCTTCCGATATTCAGGACTACAGCAACTCATTTAGGCCACCTTATTATAGTTTGAGATATCTACTTCAAGCGGATGATTTGCTGCTCTTAACTTCTTAGCTTGACGGAAGAATAACACTAGAAGTATTGCAGTTCCTGCAAAACCACCGTACCAAGCAATGTCCATTGGTAATCGGAATCCGATTTGTGCATTTAGGATATACGTGATAACCATTGTTAACATAAAAGTTCCTGGAATCAGTGAAATCCAGTAGTTCTTTTTCGCAATGTATAGGTACATTGCACCTACGAATAAGGCAATTACTGCTGTAGCTTGGTTCGCCCAGCTAAAGTATCTCCAAAGAATATTGAAATCAATTTGTGTTAGGACAACTGAGATCGCAAATAATGGAACAGCAATCCATAAACGGCTAGACATTTTCTTTTGAGCCATATTAATATACTCAGCGATAATCATACGAGCACTTCGGAATGCAGTATCACCAGAAGTGATTGGTAATACGATAACCCCAAGAACTGCAAGTGTTCCACCAACAGCACCAAGCATTAATGTTGAAACTTCACTTACAATTGCCCCTGGTCCGCCAGCTGCAAGAAGTTCTTGTAAGCCACCATAACCATCGAATAAGCTCATTGCTGCTGCAGCCCAGATCATCGCAATGATCCCTTCAGCAATCATCATACCGTAGAAAATTTTACGTCCTTGGCTTTCCTTTTGTGTAGTACGTGAAATAATTGGTGTTTGTGTCGCATGGAATCCAGATAAAGCACCACAAGTGATTGTAAAGAATAATAATGGGAAAATTGGTGCATTATCAGGATGGAAATTTGATAAT
This sequence comes from Ferdinandcohnia sp. GQ5, assembly GCF_059759275.1. Classification (NCBI taxonomy): domain Bacteria; kingdom Bacillati; phylum Bacillota; class Bacilli; order Caryophanales; family Bacillaceae; genus Ferdinandcohnia; species Ferdinandcohnia sp. GQ5. Next base: position 171,410 of record NZ_JCAXEW010000003.1, on the reverse strand, counting down.
GAAAGTTCTGGAATTGGTGCTCCCTTAACTATTAAACCAATACCGATACCTACAGCACTGATTAAAAGGATCGCTCCAAACCATGGATAAAGACGACCGATAATTTTATCTACTGGCAATAAAGTTGCCAAGATATAATAGATGAAAATGGCAGCAATCAGAATTCCTAAGGCAACTTTCCCATCTAGTAATAGATTTAATAGACTAGCAGGAGTCGAAACGAAAACGGTACCAACTAATAGTAGAAGTAAAACAGCAAATGCGTTTACGACGTGTTTCATTGCTTTTCCTAAAAACTTAGTTGCAAGTTCCGGTAAGTGAGCTCCCTTGTTACGAATGGAAATCATACCAGTTAAATAGTCATGAACTGCCCCTGCAAAAATACATCCAACTACGATCCAAATGAAAGCGACAGGTCCGTAAAGCGCTCCCATAATTGGTCCGAATACAGGTCCAGTACCTGCAATATTAAGTAACTGAATCAACGAGTTTTTCTTTGTGCTCATTGGAATATAGTCTACGCCATCAGCATCTACATATGCTGGTGTAGCACGTTCTTCCTTCACACCGAATACTTTTTCAACGTATTTACCATACGTAAAGTACCCTACAATTAACAAAGCTATACTAGCTAAAAAGGTAATCATTCTATTTCCCCCTATTCTCTTTAATAGAATTTATGAATGCGTTTACAATAATTATAATATTTAAAGTGAATTTTAGGAGGGTTTTAGATTAAAAGGTAGAAATTCGACAATAACGTGTCCAAATTGTGAACTAAAACGCAAAATTTCTACCTTCTTGTTTAAATTTCTAAGCTCGCTCGTAATGCCTTTACATAATTTCGACTAACTGAGAGCTGTTCACTTCTACCTTCTATTTCCAATTGATACGCACCGTTAAACCATGGAGTGAGACGAGTGACATATTTTAAATTGACAAGAAAGCTTTTATGGATGCGGAAGAACCCAAACGATTCAAGTCTGCTTTCCAAATCTTTCAGCTGTATTTTTGTCTCGTATTCTCCCACCTTAGTTATGAGTTTGGTTACTTTTTCATCTCTTACAATATATAAAATATCCTTTGGTTCAAGATAGATAATCTCACCGCTTGAATCAATTGCCAATTTCCCAGTTTGCTTTCCTTTTTCCTTTTCCTCAGTCGTCTGGAAATGTTTTTCGATCCGTTTTACTGTTTCTTCTAGTTGTTCCTCATCAAATGGCTTTAATAAGTAGTCAATTGCATTAAAACGGAATGCTTCCACAGCAAATTCCGGGTAGGCGGTTGCAAACACAATGAGTGGCGATTTTTTCAATTCCAAAAGGGCTTTTGCTGCATCCATTCCGTTAACCTTTGGCATTTCTATATCTAAAAAGACAACATCTGGTTGAAGTTGGATCGCTTTTAAAATCGCTGCCTCCCCTGAATCGGCTTCCCCGACTATTTGAATGGATGGATGCGCTTCTAAAAGATGTGACAGTTCATCACGACTATATAATTCATCATCGACAATAAGTGTTTTAATTTTTGATTCCATTTTATATAGCCTCCGTAACTGGGATTGAAAAAGAGATTTCCGTTCCCTGATTTACTTCGCTTTTAATTGCTAATGCGGACTTTTCACCAAAATGCATCGTAAGCCTTCTATTAACATTATATAAAGCGACACCACTACCTTTTTCTGACTTTATTGGGGTAACGCAAATTTCCCTAGCACGTTCTTTACTCATCCCCATTCCATTATCCTCAACCTTAACAAAAACACAGTCATTCCCTTTTTGAATTGAAATACTTACCTGAAAATCTCCATCATGATTCTTCATGCCATGCTTGATTGCATTTTCTACAATCGGCTGAAGGGTAAGTGGTGGAATATGCTGATACAAAGCAGCTTCCTCAACTTTATAAAATACCTTCAATTTGTCTACAAATCTTGTTTCCTCAATTTCTAAATAAGCTCGAACTTGCCGCAATTCCTGCTCTAAAGTTGTTACATTTTGTGTCGTTACCGATAGGTTCTGGCGTAAGAAATGTGATAAAGAAACGAGTAGTTTCCTAGCTTTTGTTGGATCTCTCCTGACTAATGAGAGAATCGTATTTAATGTATTGAACAGAAAGTGCGGACTGATTTGTGCTTGAAGCACTTTGATTTCGGCTTCTTTAGCAAGCTGAAATGCCTTGTCCGCCTCCGCAATTTCAAGCTGATTACTTAAAAGTGAACTTAAACCAGAGATTAGCTCTGTGACAACAGGTGTAATTTCTTTTTCAGAACGGAAATAGAATTTTAGCGTACCAATCGTTTCTTCTCTTCTTTTTAATGGAGCAATCACAGCCGCACCGAGTGGGCAATCCTCATCCCTACATTGAATCATCTTTTTGTTTGCGATTACAATTTTCCCGTTATGAATAACTTCCTGCGTGATTTGTGTTTGAATAGGCATCTGTGAACGGTGATGGTCATGGCCAAGACCTACATGCGCTAGGATTTCGTTCGTGTTTGTCATCGAGACAGCTGTAGCTTGAATTTCATCCTGAATAATATGACAAACGGCCTGAGCTGTCTCACGATTCAAACCGTTCCGTAAATAAGCGAGCGTCTTGTCCGCAATCCGCAGTGTTTTTTGAGCTTGAACTGCACCTACCCGTTCTCCCTCATTAATTACACTCTTGATAATCATGAGGAAAAGTGCACATCCCAAACCATTTGCTAAAATCATCGGAATTCCAATGATCTCAACCAAAGCCCATGCCTTTTCAAACGGGCGCGAGAAGAGTAAAATAACCAACATTTGAAGTGCTTCCGCAGAGGCTGCAATAATAAACGCTGTACTCAGTTTCACATGTTTATTTTTCTTATAAAAGTATCCCGAGATAAATCCAGCAATAATGGATGCAAAACCACAGGAAAACGCAGTAAACCCTCCCAAGGTAAAGCGATGAATTCCTGCAATTAGACCCGCACCTAAACCAACCTTGTAGCCCCCAAGAAGGCCTGCAAGCACAACACCAATTACCCGTGAGTTTGCTAAAGCCTCATCGGTGGTTAAAGCAGATGCCCACCGGTCAAATTGCAGGCTTTCCGTGTTCAGGCTTAAGCCAGTATACGTACCAATGATTCCAAAAAAACCAAAGAAGACAATCGCCACAAGCTTCTGCCAGCGGTTCAGCTCCTCCTGATACATCATCCCTCTAAAAAACTTCAATCTAGTCAAAATAAAAGCGATTGCAACAATAATCCCTAACCGCTCCAATAGCGTAATCAACAGTACGAACATATACATGCTCCTTTTTGGGTCACTGGGACAGGTCCCTTGTCCCACATCAGATATTAATTTTGGGACGAGGGGCCTGTCCCTCTGTCCCTATTGTATCAAGATTATTGGGGTTGTGGACAGTTGGAAGTTTTATGAACTCTGACTTGTCATCCCATCTTAAATTTCTCATTTCTATATATGTCAATGGCTTGCTCTTGCGCCTGTAAGCATAATTCTGCTGCTTTAAAAGCATGCGCTTGAGTCATGGCTAGTTCGGTACGGTTCATGCAATCTAAGATGAACTGCCCAAAGAAAGGAAATCCAACCTTTCCGGACACATTAAAATACTGCTCTCCATCTTTATTAACTAAAAAGACGTGATTTCCATTATTCGCACGTGCCAGATCGATGTATTTCCGGATTTCAATCGTCCCTTCCGTACCAATTATAAAGATTCTCCCATCGCCCCAAGTCCTTAAACCGTCAGGAGTAAACCAATCTACTCGGAGATAATTTGTTGCCCCATTATCTCCAACCAATGTTGCATCACCAAAATCATCTAATTCCGGATACTGCGGGTGGTTATAGTTTGCTATTTTACTGTGTAACACCTTTGCATCCTGACAGCCTGTGTAATATAAAAATTGTTCAATTTGATGAGAGCCAATATCACATAAGATTCCACCATATTGTTCTCTTTTAAAAAACCATTCTGGTCGGCTAGGTGCATTTAATCGGTGTGGACCGAAACCAGTTACCTGAATGACACGACCAATTGCACCGGTTTTAATTAAATCACCAGCAAATACAGCTCCCTCTACATGAAGACGCTCACTATAATACACCATGTACTTTTGGCCAGTTTGTTTTACAACTTCCCTTGCTTTTTCCAATTGTTTTAATGAAGTAAAGGGTGTTTTATCTGTAAAATAGTCTTTACCTGCATTCATTACCTGGATACCAAGTTCACTTCGTTTTGAAGGGATCGCTGCACCAGCCACAAGCTGAACACTTGTATCTGATAAAATTTGCTCTAAAGACTCAGCATGCACCACCTCAGGAAAAGTTTCCAAGAACTTAGCTACTTTTAGGGGATCGGGATCATATACCCATTTCAAAGTAGCACCTGCTTCAATTAATCCATTGCACATTCCGTAAATATGCCCATGATCGAGACATGCTGCTGCAAATATAAATTCCCCTTTTTTCACAACAGGATTTGGTTTTCCCTTTGGCGCATAATTCATACCATCATGTACCACTATTATCCCCTCCTATTAATCTGTACAGACACATTATCTTAAGACAAACTGGTTTCAGAATACTAGCCTACCTGCACTGAATAATGAAGGATAAGTTCTTCAAGCACGTCAATCCCAGTCATGATATCTTCAAGTTCCGTATACTCGTCCGGATGGTGGCTAAGTCCATCGACAGAAGGTACAAAAATTAAACCAGTAGGACAAAGCTTTGTCATATTCATCGCATCATGTCCTGCCCCACTTGCCATCCTTTGATAGGAAAGATTTAAACTCTCACAAATTGATTCTGTAACATCATTTATATCTTTAGAGAGTAAAACGGGTTCTTCACTAATGATTTCATTGCTTACTATTTCAAGCTTTCGATTTGTTTCCAATTCTTGTATCGTTTTATATAAATGGTCTACTACTCTTTGTCTTGACTCTACGGAGGTAGATCGGATATCCACCTTAATATCCACTTCACCTGGTACAACATTCATTGCACCTGCATGAACATCCATGACTCCAACAGTAGCAACGGTTCCATAATGTTGTTCATCTATGGCAATTTTCTCTAATTCTAGTGCGATCTCAGACGCTCCTAATAGGGCATCTTTTCTCATATGCATCGGGGTTGTACCGGAATGCGAGGCGGTTCCTTTAATTTTGATAACCAACCTTATCGGAGCGGCTATTCCCGTAACAATCCCAATATTTTTGTTATTGTTTATTAATACTGGACCTTGCTCAACATGCAATTCAAAGAATGCTTTAATTTCTTCATTTACTCTACTGGCTTCTTCAACACTATCAATATCAAGAGCGCATAATGAAAGGGCCTCTTCCATTGTAATTCCATCACGATCTTTTAAATATCTAAATTTCTCTTTATCAAATAGTCCAGACATCGCCTTACTTCCAACAGTAGAAACGCCGAATCTAGCAGATTCTTCACAGGCAAATGAAACAATCTCAATTGGGTGAGCGGTTTCAATTCCCTTTTCATTGAGCCTTTTTACAACTTCCAATGCAGCTGTAACACCCACTACCCCGTCATATTTTCCACCTTGATAGACAGTATCCAGATGGGAACCCATTAGCACCGGCGGTAAATGCTTGTTTTTTCCTTCTCTCCTTGCAATTACATTACCACACTGGTCCATACTGATTTCTAATCCTTCTGCTTTACACATCCGCATAAATGCATGTGTACAAGTTTGTTCCTCATTGGTATAGGCAATTCTAGTTATTCCTTTTTCACCAGAGTTATATTGATTGATTTTATTAAAAAGTACTTGATATCTTTCAATCCGATCCATGCTGATATATCTCCCGTCCTGTCATTCATGATTCTATCAATATTATACCAGTTAGATAGATTTGTTTAGAGATGATTTTTAAGATTTAGAAAAATGGCAAATAAAAAAAGCAACGCCTTTTTTTTAGACATTGCCTCATTTTCATTTTATCGAATTGTCTTTAATGCTTTCCCCCAAGAAACAACTTGGTCTAACAGCATGTTCATATTATCATCATGAATATTTTGCGGTTTAAAATCAGTACCATTTTCAAAATCTAAAAAGAGCGATAAAGTTGGATGGGTGCGTACATCCGCAATGTTTAATTCACCACAGATTCCACGAAGATGTTCGGCCGCACGAGCGCCACCAGTTGAACCATAGCTAACGATTCCAGCCGATTTATTGTACCAAGCTTCTCGAGCTAAATCCATCGCATTTTTCAATGCCCCTGTGATACTGTGATTGTATTCTGCAACAACAAATATAAAACCATCAAGACTTGCTAATTTCTCATTCCATTTCGCAATCCCAGGTGCATCAGCTGTTCCTAAGAACGGTAAATCGTACTCTTTAATATCTACAATTTCATAGTTAGCATTTCCTTTCTTGTCACCATAACCCTTTACCCATTCTCCTACCTGTGGACTAACTCGACCTTCACGTGTACTGCCTAGAATAATTCCAATGTTTAATTTTTCTTCAGTCATTTTTGGATCCTCCGTTGCTGTATTTTTGCCAAACAATTTGTCTAAAAAGCCCATACTTAACACCACCTATGTAGTTAAGAAAAGCATTACGGTTTTAATTTCCCTATATCTAATAGATTCTATTCAAGCATATTTTTTACGTCGGATTTAAGATTCGTTGTAAGAACTGTTTTGTCCGTTCTTCCTTTGGATTTTTTAATACCGCATCTGGTTTGCCCTGCTCAACAACATACCCTCCATCCATAAACAGGACTTTATCTGAGATCTCACCTGCAAATTGGATTTCATGAGTGACAATAATCATGGTCCAATTTTCATGAGCCAAGTCCTTCATCACCTTTAACACTTCTCCAATTAGTTCAGGATCTAAGGCGGAAGTCGGTTCATCGAATAAGAGCAGCTCCGGCTTTAGTGCTAATGCCCTCGCGATTCCTACCCGCTGTTGCTGTCCGCCAGATAATTGGTCAGGGTATAAATCCATTTTCTCCTTTAATCCGACCTTTTCTAGTAAATCCACTGCCTCACGTCTTGCTTCCGTCTTATTTCTTTTTTGAACAATTAGTGGGCCTTCCATGACATTTTGAAGGGCTGTTTTATGTGGAAAAAGGTTATAGGATTGAAACACCATTCCCGATTTTCGACTTAAACGAATGACGTTCTGTTTACTCAATTTTTCTCCAAAATTTATGGATAATCCATCTTCAAACTGAAAATTTCCTTTATCCGGTTGTTCAAGACCATTAAAGCAACGGAGCATCGTTGTTTTTCCTGATCCGGATGGGCCAATAATGGAGACAACTTCCCCTTTATTAATCTCGAGATCAATATTTTTTAATACTTCATTTTCACCAAAAGATTTTGCCAAACCCTTAACAGATAAAAACATACCCTCACCCCTTTACTTTAAGACATGTCGACTTAACCTTCGTTCGAGTACTTCTTGAAACAGTGATAAAATGAAACAAATTATCCAATAGATTAGAGCAGCTTCCAAATATAATAGGAGGAAATCGTACGTCCTTGCAGCAATCTCCTGGGCCTTACGAAATAATTCAGCCACCAGCACCAATGAAGCTAAGGATGTATCTTTTACAAGGCTAATAAATGAATTAGACAGTGGCGGTACGGATACCCTTGCGGCTTGAGGAAGAATGATGCGCCTTAAGGCTGTCCATCTTGTCATTCCAATTGTAAACGCAGCTTCCCATTGACCTTTTGGTATCGATAAAATGGATGCACGAATAATTTCTGATGCATAGGCGCCAACATTTAAAATAAATGCGATTGCCGCACTTGGAAAAGGGTCAATATTGACTCCGATATTGGGAAGTCCGTAAAAAATAATAAATAATTGGACAAGTAAAGGCGTTCCTCGAATCGCTGAAACATAGATAATAGCTGGAATCTGAAAGAATCTAGATTTAGACAATCGCATGATTGCTGTGAGCAACGCAAGAATAATTCCGCCTATAAATGATATAAGTGTGAGTGGAATCGTATATTGAATCGCTCCAGAAAGCATGGAGGGAAGGGAATTGATAAATAACTCCCATCCCTCCATATTGGCAGTAATCGTGAAAATTAGACTATTTTGTAGAAACATCTTCACCAAACCATTCCTGCGAAATTTTTGCTAATGTTCCATCTTCCTTCATTGCAGCCAACTGCTCGTTAATTGCCTTTACCAAGTCTTCATTCCCTTTGTTAAAAGTAAAGGCCATTTCCGAAACATCGTCTGACTCAGCAGCGATTTTAATACTCTCATCACCTTGTGATTTAATATAATCAAGAACAGCAAGCTTATCATTAACAGTAGCTTCGGCACGTCCTTGCTTAATCAATTCAATCGACTGAGCAAGCCCTTCTACACCTACGATTTCAGCGCCATTCTCTTGAGCGATTGCACCGTAATTACTTGTCAAAGATTGCGCAGCTTTTCTGCCTTTTAAATCTTCAAATGACGCAATATCACTATTATCCTTTGCTACAACAAGGACAGCTGAGGAATAGGTATAAGGTTCTGAGAATTCATAATTAGCCTGACGGTCTTCATTGATCCCCACTTGGTTTGCTATTAAATCAAATCGTTTTGAATTTAGACCTGCAAACATTGAGTCCCATTGGGTTTCCATGAACTCCACTTCAAGATCCATACGCTTAGCGACTTCTCTAATGACTTCCACATCAAATCCTGTTAATTTATCCTCTTCATTATGGAAGGTATAAGGTGCATACGTACCCTCTGTTCCTACTGTTAGAACACCCTTTTCCTTGATTTCGTCAAATAAGGAGCCTGTTTGTTCAGTATCGTTGTTTTCTTCATTTCCAGCATTATTGTCTTGATCTGTGCCACCACATCCCACTAGAAAAAAAGCAAAAGTAAGAATGATGGAAAAAAGAAAAAATTGTTTTTTCATTTTTAAAAACCCCCTGTGAATTTAATGCGTGTTTATGCTTAGTAGTAGATTTTACAAGTTCAGCCATTCTCATTCACAAGGACGACAGCAAAAAAAAGAAGCCGTCGTAATTTAACAGCTCTTTTTTAGCACTCGATCTTATGAGTTCAACATTTCTACGGAATTTCTTAACTTCAGTTAATGCCTGAAATGGTATGGGAAAGCTTAAACTTTTTTACAGTAATTCAGTTGAATCAAAATCAAAAAGACTATATAGCTTATATGCCATTAATAGCTCAAACCGCACTTCTGCATTATTTAAATCGACACCTAATAACTCAGAGATACGGTCAATTCTATATTCTAAAGTACTTCGATGTATAAATAATGTATTAGATGCCTCTCTTACATTGCCATTATGGAGTAGATAAATCTTTAGTGTCCCAAAGAGATCCACGTTATTTTTTTTCGAATACTGCACCAAGGCACCAAGGTTTTTCTTGATAAAGATTTTGGCTGATGCAAAATCACTCGTATTACTTAAAATGGTGTAGGCACCGAGATCATCATATAATGCATAGCCTCCGTCAGGATTACGATTCATGATTACATTTTTCGCTTTAGATGCTTTCATGAAACTATCATTATAGTCTTCTAGCTTGGTTGTACTCCCACCAATTCCGATATATGGCGTTATCCTTTCTTTTTTTGCTGAATCTGATAGAAGTTTATATAGTCGTTCCCAAACGTTTTTCTCGCTTGGTGTTTGAACAATGATAATAAAATCATCACCTTTACGACTGAAGATCATGTTTGAAAAATGAAAAGATAAATCAGACTTTATTTGGTCCCATACTCTTGATTTCTTCGCTTCAACTGCAACGACATTCTCACCTGCATCATCAGCTACATAGAAAGAGCCTACTACAACCGTATGGGGTTCAAGTATATTCCAATTGGTCAACGTTGCATATTGGATAATCTTTTCTGGATTTTCAATGGTTTCTGCGAACAATTGATTGATGAATCCTTCTTGTATCTGTTCTTTTGTATCTAGAACGAGTTTCTGCTTAATGAATTCAATTGCATACACATTTAAGACATGGTCAATCGTAAGGCGAATAAGGCGGTTCATTTTTTTCTTGTATAAGCTCACAATCATGTACCCTAAAGCTTTATTTCCCTGCAAAATGGGGTGTACATGCAAGTCTGTGCCATTAACTGTAATGGTCAAATCTTCTGTACTAAGCTTTGTAATTTCACTTTTCTTCTTCGTGATTTCATGTTCATATTCATTTTGGAGGTGTTTTTCCTCTTGTTTAACCTTTGAAGTAATTGGATTCATAAATCTATCATATAAAAATACGGTACTATCGATCATGGCGCTAATTGTATTTGTGATCTCAAATAAATCTGCACCTTTTACTGTCTTTTTTACTAATTCTTGTTGATGCTCTACGATGGTCTCAAGATTTTTTTTACTCTCATATTCAAATCGATAGAGTCTTGCGTTTTCGATTTGCATGGACACGAAGTCCGAAACAAACTTCAAAAATTCCAGATCTTCATCCGTAAAATAGGCTTCCCCACCTGTTGTGACATAAATAACGCCAATCGTCTTTAAATTAACCAGTAATGGAACTGTGAGTTCTGTTCCTCCTGATACCTCAACATATGGAAAATATGAGTCCAATGATTTATTAGAATGGATGTTTATCTTAATTGGATGTCCGACTGGCCCATACCATGGGGGATGAAGGTCAAAGCTTGTGTTTTCTTCATCATATAAATAGACGCATGCACCATTTGCTTGGGTCCCTTTACATGCACGTTCCACCACTTTTTCGATGATATGTTCGATTGAAGAGTTAGGAAGGATATTCTCCTTAATCCACTCGATTCCCTTCATTTTTCGTTTTTGACTTTCCTTCTCACGCGCGATGATTAATGAGGATGCAACATCATGACCAAACTCTGTAAAAATTTGTTCAGCTTCAATGATTAATGGAATAAATTCTCGAAAGCCTATTACGCAAAGACCAAAGCTTTCGTTTAGGTTATGCAGGGGGACTGTAAACCATGTTGATAAGTTTTCATTCTTGATGGCAGTATGAAAAGCACAGTTGGTTTCTTCACGCTTATCCTTCTGCCACCAAATTGCATTTTTCAGGAGTTTTGGAGAGCAGTCGTTGACATCTAAGTGAAGTGTTTGATCGATTGTGAACTGTTCTCCTTTCCAAACTTTGGGGACAAGCCTTCCTTTCTCATAGAGGACGACTCCCACTAAATCACATGCATATTCCTTATAAAACCCTTCTAGCAAGTAATCTAGTGTTTCTTCAATCGTGTCAAATGTAACAAGGTGGCGCGCCATCGTTCGTAAATGAGTATCAATTTTCTTCATTAACTTTTCTCGTTCGCTCGTTAACTTCAAAAAAATCGCCACCTTATACTTTGTTTTCTATATACATTCCACTTTAGATTTCGAATTCCTTCTTAAAGCGTGCATTTTATATAGAAAGGCCTATTTAAGTATTTCTTTAGCGATAACAACTCTCTGAATTTGATTCGTTCCTTCATATATTTGCATGATTTTTGCATCCCTAAAATACTTCTCGACTGGGTAATCACGAATAAATCCATAGCCTCCAAAAATTTGTACGGCATCTGTTGCTACTTTCATTGCTGTATCAGATGCAAAACATTTTGCAAAGGAAGCATGCTTGATGGATGGAGTACCCGATTGTAAAAACTGGACAGCTTGATGAACAAGGAGCCTTGCCGCTTCAATATTCATCGCCATATCCGCAAGCATGAATTGGATCGCCTGTAGATTTGAAATCGGTTTTCCGAATTGAGTTCGATCCTTCGAATAAGAAAGGGCATCTTCATAGGCAGCTTGAGCAATTCCTACTGATTGAGCTCCTACCATCGGTCTAGCATTCATGAGCCCTTGTAAAAAGATTTTTAAGCCGGCACCTTCTGCACCGATTCGATTCGATGCTGGAACACGTACGTCTTCGAAAATGACAGATGCTGTATTTGAGGCTCGTAAGCCAAGCTTTTTCTCTTTGACACCTACCTGTAACCCTTCTGAATCTTGATCTACGACAAATGCTGTAAAACCACTATCTTTTACATTGGTTAACACAACAAAAAAGTCAGCATAGCTTGCATTCGTAATAAAACATTTTTCTCCATTTATGATGTATTCCTCACCCCTTCTGATGGCGGTCGTCTTTAAAGAGCTAACATCACTCCCTGCACCTGGTTCAGTCAAGGCAAACGAAGCAAACTTTCCTTCCCTAGTGAGTTGGGGCAGATATTTTCTCTTTAGCTCTTCACTTCCACCCACTAGAATTGGGTATGAAGAAAGTGAGTTTGCTTCTATGCTTGTGGCAACACTCGCACATGCTCTTGCAATTTCTTCAACGATTAAAGCATGTGAGAGCTTATCAATACCCGGCCCTCCATATTCCTCTGGAATGGCTAGGTTGGATAATCCTACCTCATGTAGTCTTCTTAAAATTTCTAGTGGAAATTCTTCTTCCTCATCATACTGTCTTGCAAAAGGTGTAATTTCATTTTTTGCGATGTCACGTGCAAAGCTTCTAATTGTTTGATGTTCGTCTGTTACGATAAAGCTCACTTTTATCACCCTTTTATATGAGGTTGTCAAAAAAGTCCGGTGAAAATGACATAATGTATAGGAACTTCGACTAATTATCGACGCAGTCCTTTTCATCCTCCTTTTTAACACACATTATATGACTTTCTCTGTATAACCTAAATATGTGGATTGAACGAGTGGATTTTGGATTAATTCATCTGCTCTGCCTTCAAGGACAAATTTGCCTCGGTCCATCACATATGCTCGATCAGCAACACTTAGGGCTGCTTTTACATTTTGTTCAACTAAGATCACCATTGCACCAAACTCATCCCTTATTTGCTTCATAATATCAAGGATTTCTTTTACGATTAAAGGCGCTAATCCCATTGAAGGCTCATCTAGAAGGATCACTTTTGGATCAGACATTAACGCCCTTGCAATGGCTAACATTTGCTGTTCTCCTCCACTTAATGTTCCTGCAATACTATTCATATGCTTCTGTAATCCTGGAAACATCTCAATCATTCGGTCTATCTTTGCAGTAATAATCTGTTTTTCTTTTCGGTATTTAAAATACATTCCAAGAACCAAATTTTCCTTGACCGTTAGATTTGAAAAGATTTGACGCCCTTCAGGGACAAGAGAAATTCCTTGTTCGACTACTTTATGAGATTTCACGCCCGTTAAAGATATATCATTATAAAAGACTTCACCTTCAGTTGGCTTGTAGATACCCGAAATCGTTCCGAGCAAAGTGCTTTTTCCTGCTCCATTCGCTCCGATGATCGATATGATTTCTCCAGGTTTCACTACTAGATTGATTCCATCGATTCCTTTAACTCTACCATGATAGGTAGTAAGATTGGTTGTGCGGAGTATCATAATACTTCCTCCCCTAAATAAGCAGCTATTACCTTTGGGTTTTTCTTAATCTCTTCTGGTGTTCCTTCAGCAATCTTATTTCCAAAGTCAATTACAACAATTTTATCTGCAATTTTCATGACTGTATTCATGTCATGTTCCACAAAGAGAAATGAATAGCCTTCTTGTTTCATGTCGAGTAGGATATCTGCAACTTTTGCCGCTTCTCCGTCATTAAGCCCAGCCATTGGCTCATCAAGTAATACAAGCTTTGGTTTCGAAACGATTGCACGTGCAATTTCTAAAAGTTTTTGCAGTCCATATGGTAGATTTCCTGCAATTTGGTCTGCTTGATCAAGTATGCCTACCTTTTCCAAAGCTTCTTCAGCAAGCTGTTTTGCCATTTCATCATCTTTATTTACCGCCTTGGTTCTTAATGCCGTAAGAAAAACATTCGTTTTCATTTGAGGGTGAACACCGAGCATTACGTTTTCAAGAACAGTCATGTTGTCAAAAATTTGAAGGTTTTGAAACGTACGAGTAATTCCTTTAGAAGCTAAACTATGAATCGGTGACCCATTTAACTTTTCCCCCAAAAACCAGACCTCACCACTAGTACTAGGCAGAACAGATGAGATCATATTAAATAACGTTGTTTTCCCAGCACCATTCGGACCAATAACAGCGAGTATTTCTCCTTGATTCATTGTGAAAGAGACATCGTTTACTGCCACAATTCCTCCGAATCGTTTCGTTAAATGATTAATCTGCAGGATGATTGTTTTCATTTACGACAACGTCCTCCTTTCTTGTTACAGGTCGAACTTTCTCCTTAACCCGTTTGTAAAGACTGGCACCTGTTGGGATAAGTCCTTTTGGCATAAACATAACGACTAGGATTAAGACGAGGCCATACACAATAATTTCGACTTCTCCACTTACATCAAATAACAATGGAAGATAATCCTTCACCCATTCACCGAGCATCGTCATTAAAAAAGCACCTGCTATTGCACCCCAAATAGATTGGGAACCGCCTACTACTACCATTACTAGAAATTGTATCGAGACTAATATGTGAAAGGTAGATGGTGTAATAAAATTCATAAAATGAGCATACATACTTCCTGCAACTGCTGCAAAAATTGCACTTAATACAAAAATATGAAGTTTAAACTTTGCAACGTTAATTCCTAATGACTTTGTTGCAATCTCACTATCATGAATGCCTCTTAACACCCTTCCAACATGGGAATGTACAATATTAAGGGAAACGATGACGATTAAAACAACAATTCCCCAAATAAAATAGTAGAAGCTCAACTCTTGTTGTAAAACAAACCCAAAAAGATTTAATTTTGGGATTCCAGATAAACCAGCAGCACCCTTGGTAATGTCGGTTAGCCCTAGCAAAAGAATAAATACAATAACATTGACACCAATAGTTGCGAATGCTAAGAAATGTTCTTTCAATTTTAATATAGGAATTCCAATAACAAATGCTAGAAGACCTGTCACTAGTACCCCAACAATGAGTGCAATCCATGAAGACATTTGATAACTTGTCGTTAAAACTCCTGTAAAATAAGCACCTAATCCAAAGAAAGCAGCATGCCCAAGTGATATTTGGCCTGCATACCCCATAAGCAGACTTAATCCAATTGTAACCATGCTATATATTCCAATCAGGATAAATAGACTTAACATATAAGAATTATTGAATAATAATGGAAGTACGATTATCGTGGAAAGCATGACAATCAATGGTTTTGTCCGACTAGGATACAACATGTTTCAATCCCCCTCTCCTCACACGCGATTCCCAATAACTTTTGACATAATTCCATTTGGTGCAATAAATAGAACAAGTAATAGAATTCCAAAACTTATCGCATCGCTGTATGAAGTGGATATATATCCTGCTGAAAAAGATTCGATAATACCAATTAAGAAGCCTGCAATTACTACCGCCGGAACCTTCGTCATTCCTCCGATAATCATAGCCATAAAACCTTTTAATCCAAGCATTAATCCCATATCATAAGTTGCACCTGTTACAGGGGCAATGACAATCCCAGCAATCGCTCCTACAGCCGCACTTAAAACAAATGCCAATGTAGACATGGAAGAGGTATTGATGCCCATTAGCCTTGCAGCTACTGGATTTACAACACAGGCTTTTAACGCAGATCCGGTAATTGTTTTTTCAAAGAAGATATAAAGAAGTGCTAGTAAGAAAAATAGCGTACATATGACCCAGATGCTCTGTGGCATTAGTACAGCTCCCATAATTTGAATCGGATTGTTGGCTGAAAATGCAGGTAGAGACTTTGGATACGTCCCCCAAGCAAATAATCCGATTGCTTTAAGAACCATGGATAAACCTACTGTTATGATGATTAAGTTTATAAAACTTGCATTTTTCGTTGGAGCAATTGCGAGTTTCTCAACAGCAAATCCGATCAATGCTGTACACAAAACGGCTAACAGAATAGCAACATAAATCGGCAAGCCTAGACTTGAAAAAGTGATGCAAAACATCGCTCCAAGCATTGCGAATTCACCCTGAGCGAAATTAATAATGCCTGTCACATTGTAAATTGTTACGAACCCGATTGCGATTAATGCATAGATACTTCCAGTCGTTAAACCTGTAATCAAATACTGAATAACAGCATCCATCGTAACCCTCCTTTATCAAAGAACTCAGAAAGCATGCATGACTCACATCATACATGCTTCAATTGATTATCTAAGATTCTATTCTAATTTCCAGCCGTTCTCCCCAACCTTAAGGATGGCCATACCATCACCCTCAACACCATTACGATTTTCTGGTGAAAGATTATATGTTCCTGTAACACCTTTATAAGAGATTGTTTCTAAATATTTCTTAATAGATTCGGAATCGGTATTACCTTCGGAAATAGCTTGCAATACCATTTGAATCCCATCATACGCATAGCCGCCAAATGGACCTGGATTATAATCGTACTCTTCCATAAATGGTTCAGCAAAGTCTTTAAAGAGCTGAGTTTGTTCGTTATCTTCTAATGAATCAAGAACATTTAATTTACTTCCAAGCACCAATACTCCAACCCCATCTGCTCCAACTTGATCTAAGAAACCTTGATTACTTACAGCATGGCTTTGGATCATTGGAACATCAATGCCTAATTGTGAGTAGTTTTTCGCAATAATCCCTGCTCCAGGAGGACGTGACCAAATAATGATAGCACCTGGATTTTTAGGCTTTATTTTCGTTAACTGGACAGTCATATCAGTAGCTTCAGCATCAAAATCTTCCTTTGCAACAATTTCAATACCATTTTCTTTTGCCATCCCTTCAAAGACAGGAAGTCCAGTTTGACCGAAACCGTCCCTTGCATTGATCCAAGCAACGCTATTAATATTGTTATCTTTTAAATAATCAATTACATTTTGAAGTACTGTTTCGTTGCTTTGAGGCGCTTGAACCGTGTATTCATTTAATTGGTCATCATTCAGTACACCAAGCGCAACAATCGGAATTTTATTTTCAGCAGCTACACCCATCAATGCCACACTCGTACTGGTTTGAGTTCCTCCTACAACAGCCGTAACATTATGTTCTGAAATCATTTTTTTCATAAGTACAACGGCATTTGTATCATCTGTTTCATAATCCTCGATGATAAGCTCAACCTTTTTCCCATTAAAATCTTTATCTTTTAGTTGTTTGTTTAGTAATCTAGCAACGTCTGCCTCAGGTTTACCTAACGCAGATGCTGGACCAGTATCTGCAACGATGACACCGATTTTAATCGTATCTGAGGATTCCCCACTCGGCTTAGCATCGCCTCCACTGTTTTCTCCATCAGTTTGTTTTGAACCTCCACTGCAGCCTGCGATAACAAATAAACTTAAACAAATGACCAGAAATGACCACACCCAAGATTTTTTTCTCATCTTAATTCGGCCCCCAATTTTTCTTTTACTTGATCCTGAAGTGATATTTTTCTAATTTTCCCGCTTGCTGTCATCGGAAACTCATCTATAATCAGTAACTTATCTGGGACTTTATAGTCAGCAACTTTTGGTCTTATGAACTCCAAAAGTTCCTCAACACTTGGTGAAGTATTTGGTTTGATTTTTACGCAAGCACAAGAAATTTCCCCTAATACCGTGTCAGGGAGTCCAACGATGGCCACTTCCATTACATCCGGGTGTGTATAGAAAACTTCCTCTACTTCTCTTGGGTAAATATTGTAGCCACCACGAATGATCATTTCTTTTTTTCGTCCAACAATTCTTAGATTTCCTTGCTCGTCTAATGTTCCGAGGTCACCGGAATAAAACCAGCCATCCTCATCCAATGCTTCCCTCGTTTTTTCAGGCATATTATAGTAACCCTTCATGATCCCGAAACCACGACAAGCTATTTCTCCAACCTCATTAAGACCAACATCTTCCTTAAATTCGTTAACTATTTTCACTTCGGCACCTGGCAGTACCTTTCCAACTGTTTCGGCACGAATTTGGTCGTCATCATCAAAAGCAGTCATCGTAAGGGTTGGTGATGTCTCACTTAATCCATAGCAAACCACGATATCACAGCCCATGTCTGTACGGATGCGTTTCACTATTTCAACAGGACATGGGGCCGCTGCGATAATACCTGTTCTTAAAGAAGACATGTCATAATTTTTGAACTCAGCATGATTCAGCTCTAAAATAAACATCGTTGGTACCCCATGCTTAACGGTGATCCTTTCGTTTTGAGTGGTTTCTAACGCTTCTTTGGCATTATATTTTTCTGCCAAAACCATTCGTGCTCCTACAGCAATCGTACTTAGAATGCTTGGCACCATACCAAATACGTGGAAAAGTGGTACAGCTACATAAAAGACATCCTCTTCGGTACACTTCATCTCTTCAGCGGTAATAATCGCGGTGTTCACAAAATTACTATGGGTAAGCATCGCCCCTTTTGGTGCTCCGGTTGAACCTGAAGTATACAAGATACAGAAAATATCATTCTCCGAATCGATTGGGACAGGGGAAAAAGGATGATCGTCAACTCTTTCAAGTAATTGCTCATAACTCATATGGCCATCTTTCACGCACCGAACTGTAATGAGTCTTTCAAGATTTGTGACATGCTGGATAGCTACCGTAAATTGTTCATAATGCTTGACTCCACCAAATTCTTCGGTAAAAAAGGCAATCTTAGCTTCAGAATTCCGTAAAATGTACTCAACTTCATCTTGTCGGTAACGAGTATTGAAAGGAACGATGATGCCTCCAAGATGAGAGACAGCCATATAAATTACGACAAATTCATTCCAATTTGGTAAGCAAACCGCAATTTTATCTCCCTTTGTAATGCCGATTTCTTGTAGTGAGGCTGCTAGATTAAGAGATTTCTCCCATAACTCCTGATAGGACAGCCGTGTATAACCATCGTATGAAACTTCGTGATGAGGATCCTTTTTGCAAACGTTTTCTAAAAGTTCCGAAACACTAAGTTTGCTTAATTCTTTTTTCATGTAATTCACCCCAATAACTAAAATTTCCTTAGTCAGTCGGGACTGAGCCCCGACTGTTTAACTCTACAAGACTTCCCAAATTGCCGCGATTCCTTGGCCTCCACCAATACATAATGCAGATGCACCGTATTTTTTATTTCTTCTCTTAAGCTCGTAAATGAGCGATAAACTGATTCTTGCACCACTCGCTCCAAGTGGATGACCTAATGCAACCGCACCACCATTAACATTCCCAATGCTTGGATCAAAACCTAATTCCTTTTGGCATGCTAGGTATTGAGCAGCAAACGCTTCATTGATTTCAATTAAATCCAAGTCCTCTACTCTCATATTAACTCGCTCTAATGCTTGACGAATGGCTGGAGCAGGTCCGATTCCCATATATTTTGGCTCAACGCCAACAATTCCCCATGAAACCAATCTCGCTAATGGTTTTAAATCCCGCTTTTGGGCATAGTCACTAGAAGTAACTACCATCGTTGCTGCACCGTCATTGATGCCACTTGCATTTCCAGCCGTAACGACACCGTCTTCTTTAAATCTAGCCGGTAATCGATTTAACACATCAACCGGCGTATCACGAGGATGTTCATCTTGATCAATTACCTTTTGACTTTTTCTTACTTTCACCGTTACCGGTATAATTTCCTTTTCAAAAATGCCTTTTTCTTGAGCTGTTAAAGCACGCTTGTGACTTAGTGAGGCAAACTCATCAATCTGTTCTCTTGAAATCTCATATTTTTCAGCAAGGTTTTCCGCTGTAATGGCCATCGAGCATTTCCCATATGGATCATAGAGAGCTTCCCAGAGGTAATCCTCCATTGGTGCTTTTCCAAGTGGTAAGCCCCATCTAGCCCCACGAACAACATGTGGAACCTGGCTCATATTTTCTGTACCACCCGCAATGCTAACATTGGATTCTCCTAGTTTAATAGATTGCGCAGCGTTTACGATAGCTTGTAAACCTGAGCCACAAAGTCGATTGACGGTTAATCCAGGCACATGCTCAGGAATGCCTGATTTTAACCCGACATGCCTTGCCATATAAATTGCGTCAGTACTGGATTGAATAACATTTCCGATTACTACTTGATCCACTTCTTCCGGCTGGATTGATGACCTACGCATTGCTTCCTTTGCTGTATGCACGGCAAGGTCGATCGCCGATACATCACGAAATGAGCCCCCGAATTCTGTAAAAGCAGTACGTGCACCATCAATGACAACAATTTCTTTGCTCAATATACTTCACCTTACCTTCCAACAAATTGTGGCTTTCTCTTTTCTACAAAAGATTTCATTCCTTCAACACGATCTTCACTTGCAAAGGCATTTCCGAAACAAGCAGTTTCAAGGTCCAAGGCTGCCTGTAAATTCACCTCTGTCCCTCGGTTAATCGAAGTCTTTAGCATTTTCATTGCAATCCGTGGTTTTTGGGCTAATTTTTCAGCCCATTCAATCGCTTCTTCTAGTACACGTTCTGATTCTACTACCTTATTGACTAAGCCCACTTCAAGTGCTTTTTCAGCATCAATCATTTCACCGAAATAGAGCAATTCTTTCGCTTTGGCTTGACCGATTAAACGTGGAAGACGTTGCGTTCCACCCCCACCAGGGATAATGCCTAAATTAATTTCAGGCAATCCAAATTTTGTCGTTGGTGAACCGATTCGGAAATCACAGGCAAGTGCTAATTCACATCCGCCACCTAAAGCAAGCCCATTTACCGCAGCAATTACCGGCTTTGAAATAGATTCAACTTTGTCATATGCAAGACGAGAGATTCTTGACATCTCCATCATGTCAGCTCCATTTAAGTTGACCATTTCATTGATATCAGCACCTGCGGCAAAAGCGCGGTCGCCTTTTCCTGTAAGTATAATGGCGCGAACCTCTGAATCCTTTTCAAGTTCCTCGAATAGAGTGTATAACTCATTATATACTTGGCTACTTAACGGATTGTATGGAGGACGATTTAAATAGACAATCCCGATATGTTTATCATTTGAAAGATATTGAACTGTATCCATTGTGACGTAACACAACCTTTCTATTATTTAATTCTTATAGTCGTACCAGCCTGCACCAGCTTTCTTCCCAACTCGGCCTGCGCGAACTAAATTACGCAATGTAAGTGGTGCTGCAAATCGTTGATCCTTGAATTCTTCGTAAAAATAATCCATAACATGAAGCCCAATATCGACCCCAGCATAGTCTTGAAGGGTAAACGGTCCCATTGGGTAATTCAGCCCTAATGTAACTGCCTTATCAATGTCTTCTGGAGTTGCAACTCCTTCTTCCACTAAGCGGATTGCTTCAATAAATTGAGGAATCATGATTCGATTGACAATAAATCCTGGTACATCTTTCTTTACTTCAATTGGCTCTTTTTTCATCGCGATGGCCAACTCTTTGAATACGTTTACAGTTTCATCACTCGTTCTATAGCCTCTAATAACTTCTACTAATTTCATTACCTGTGGTGGATTGAAAAAATGCATTCCCGCTACTTGATCAGGTCTGTTTGTAACACTCGCAAGTTCAGTGATCGACATTGAGGAAGTATTGGATGCAATCAATGAATTAGGCATTAAAATTTCATCCAACTGCTTAAATATTTCCTTTTTCGCATCTATATCTTCAATGATAGCTTCGATGACGGCATCACAGTCTCTCACATCAGACATGTTAGTCGTTAGTTTTATTCTTGAAAGAATTGCTGATTTATCATCTTCGGTTAATTTCCCTTTGCTTATGGAACGATCCATCAATTTTTCCATGCGTGCTTGTGCACTATCTAGAAATCTTTGGTCGACATCTACTAGCACTACCTCGAATCCGCAAATTGCTGCTTGATGAGCAATTGCCCCTCCCATAGTTCCTGAACCAATTACGCCAATTTGGTTAAATTTCATGACACGCCCTCCGATATGTAAATTTTTCATACAGAAATCATAATTTTTATAATTTTCATATTAATTATAGTGCTTTTAGGAAAAAGCTATCTACCGTAAATTAGAGGAATCGGAAGGTGCATTTTTCGGAAATTAGCGGAAAGGCTAACGTAATGTCCGCAAGATTGAGCATTTATATAAAAAAGCTGACTCTGCATCGAGTCAGCTTTCGGGTTCTCTATTTATTTGTCAGTGGTATCGTTAATACATTCTCTTTCGAACCATCTTTAGCGGAATAAACAAACAGTTCAAATCTGGCTTCATTTTTTGCATTTGCTATTAATTCTTTCTCAATCGAGATTTCAAAGTCACCCCAAGATGGTGCACCTACTGTTTGATAGTTGTTTTCTACTAGCTTTTCCTCACCATCATAAACTGCATAATCAAAAACGCCTTCAAATACTTGAGCTTTACCAGTAAACACGAATTCATTATCCGTCTCAGACACTTTTACATCTTTAAAGATTTTGTTCTGGTAGACTTTTTCTTCATTTGTCGGTGTTACACTATTTTCGGTACCTTGCTCATCTTCATCTACTTCAGTATTTTCTTCTTCCTGAGTCGCTTCATCATTGTTGTTATCAATTTGTTCCTCTGTTTCATTCACCCGTTCATTCTCATCAGGTGTATTAGTCTGATCGTTTTGATTACATGCGCTTAGGATTGCTGCAATGCTCAATACAATCATATAGAATATTATTTTTTTCATTAGAATACCCCTCCTCAACAGAATATCTCTCTCCTGTTCTATTCTGTGGATATTAAAGGAAAAAAATACCTAGATACTGGTTATAAAAGTTGTCCATAATGGTATATTTTTTGCATATAAATAGTATATGTCCATTTAGACAGGAGAGTTCTTATTCGATGTCATTTTTTATAAAAGCAGCTGCTATCCTTATAGGCAGTATAACAATTGCAATCGGAATCAATACTTTTTTAATACCAAACAGGGTTTTAGACGGTGGGATTATTGGTTTAGGTCTAATTATCAGTTATTTATTTCATACCAATGCTGGTTTCACGATCATGATATTAAGTATTCCTATCTTTATTATCTCTTGGTTTAAGTATCGCTCTTATTTTTTTAATAGTTTACACGGTATGTTTCTTTCTTCCTTTTTCATTGACCTGTTTCATAACTTAAATCAACTCCGTTTACATATTTCACCTATCCTTAGCTCATTTACAGGTGGTATCTTGATTGGTTTTGGTATTGGAATTATGCTTCGCTTTGAAACAAGTACTGGCGGGACAGATTTATTAGCCCAATTCATTTCAGATATCGTGAAAATGAATGTAGGGATAATCATTCTAATTATAGACATTTTTGTAATTTGTCTTGGGGGGATATTAGTTTCTAGTGATACATTCTTACTTTCAGCTATAACCATATTTGCTGGTGGATTAACTACTAGTCTGTGCACATGGAATCTGACAAATAATGATTATAAAATGTAACTCTAATTTCACGGTATGTATGTTTGGGTAAAACGTCTAGTCATAGGACAATAGTGGAACATATGATGAAATTGTGTTTATCAAATTAGTGAAATCACTAAATGAGATATTTTAATAAAACCATTTAATAGTCGATGTTTCACCTACTGCTCGCGCCGTTTTTTTGGATATTTAAGTAAAGGACAGGGAGATGGAATTATATGGACATTGTGGAAGAAAAACAATACCATGAAGAGTTATTGGAATGGTGTAATAACATTTATTTTCACTGGGAAAGGATGAAACCAAGGTTTTCAAAATTATTTGATTTGAAGAGTTTAGAAGAGTGGGAAGAATCATGTAGTGAATTGAAAGAGAAATTACAGACGAATAGGAAAGCGGACATTGATGAATATCAAACAGCTCAACAATTATTTGAGCAGTGGGAAATTTTGTATAGCGAATCAATTAATGTTCAGAAAGAAATTACTTCTGATGTGAGGGAGAAGCCTGAGTTGTCCCCTGATTCCGATATGGTAATAGAACTGTCAAATCAGGAAAATAATAAAGCAGAGGATGAACTTATCAATATGACAATTAAAATGGAGATCCCGATACAGGAATTCAGAAAAATTTTATTAGACTATAAAAAAGAAGTAATACACTGGGAGTCTACCATAATTCCCAAAATATAGAATGTTAAATTCCCTACTCATGCCTCCCCTCTTACTTAGAAATAAGAGGGGATATATTTTTATCATAAATTAGGAATCGTTAGAAGGATTAGGAAAGTCTTTTACAGCTACAGCTAGATTCATTCCAAAAATGAGCGTTTGAAAACTTAATATTCCCGCTCTTTACTGAATTTATTTTGACAATTAATTCAATCAATATAAAAAATCGATTTAGGTAAAATATTACCGTTGTCATTTCAACAAAAAAATGTAGGAGGCGGTAAAATGGCAAATCAACTTGATACAAATAAATTAAAACAAGCAGAAGCTCAAGCTTCAATTGCAAAGGACATGATTACTTCGGCAATTGAACAGTCAGCCGCAAACCAAATTTTAGCAAACGAAGCTTTAAAATCAGCTTCACAGGAGATTGCTCAAATTCAAACACTAATAAGTCAAGCCCAATCTACACTTCAAGCACAAACAACAGACGAATCTTAAAGTAATATGGACCCCTTTTTTTACAAGAAGGGGGTCCTTATAGCCGTGTAAGAAATCAGATATCAACTCGCTTCGGACGTTGCTGGCATTTTTCTCTGATACGTTGATAATAGGACTCCACCGACTATAAAAAGTGATCCCACCATTTCTGCACCAGTTATTGGTTTGTATAAAACTATTAATCCCATTATCATAGCTACAAATGGTTCTAGATTTGATAAAATGGATGCCTTTGAGGCATCGACAAATCTTATATAATTATTCCAAATCAGATTAGCGATACCATGTACCACAACGGCCGTACCGATCAATAAAGCCCAATCAGAAAAGTCTTGGCCTATTCGTAAAGGTGAGTCCAGTAAAAAAGCAAACGGAATTGCTACAAATAGTCCGACTAAATTTGAATATAACGTAATAGTCAGTGGGTCTGTTCTGTTGGATAAAAGCCTTGTCATAATAATCATAATCGCAAATGTTATCATCGTTACAACAATCCAAACAAGGCCTTTGTCTATTTGAATTGTTGAAAAAGTTCCTTTTGTTACAACAAAGTAAATACCTATGATAGCAACAATCGACCCTATGAACATCCGCTTTGTTAATTTCTCTTTTAAAAATATGGCAGCTAATATACTTGTTAAAATGGGCGTAGTTGCTAAAATTAACGCAGATGTGGTTGGATCAGCTGTTTGCAATCCTTTAAAAAAAGACCATTGGTTTATAAATACGCCGATTACCCCTAGAAAAAAAACAGAGAGAAAATCTGTTTTTCTTAACAGTTTAAAGTGTTTTTTAAATAAGGTTAATCCAATCAAAAAAATAACAATAAACAAAAGCCTTAACATCGTTAATAGCGCTGGTGAAAAATCTAATACTAAAATTTTTCCAAATATAAAATTGCTGCCCCATACTACTACGCAAAAAGTTAGCCAAGAATAAGCTTTTAACATCAATAACACCATCCAGAGTTCAAAAATGACGACTTTTATAGTTTAAACACTCTAGATGGTTCCGTAAACATTTCTGTTTGTATACAGACCCATTCTACATATTTCAGCACTAAATCAGCTTTTTTAGTTTATTGTGAGTGAAATATTTAAAATGTCCTCTTTCGAACTGCCTAACTGGTAGTTCGAAAGAGGACATTTAATGGGGGGAAACCTATTTCAACTTCAAGCCACGCTTGATTATGCTTTGAATGGGTTCTTCAGTTGTAGTTATCATGTTTGCTTTTGGAAAACTAAGCTGAACCCTGTTACGAACTTGATTTTTTATGTAGTGGTTATGTTGAAAAACGCCACCTTGTAAAATCAAATCAAATTCGTTCTGATGAATGCCTGCATTTTCAATTGCAGTATATACGAGAAGCAGCAATTCCTCTACAGCACGCTCTAATATCCGTTGACTTACTGGATCCCCCATACGAAATGCAACATCGACTGTGGTTGCAAGTGCCCCCACGTCATCAACTGAATATGCATCACTGTAAGCCCAATTATAAAGTTCTTCAATTTTTGTAAAATCAAATTTCTCTAATACTAACTCGGCTAACAGTGTATCTTCTCCACGGCCATCTTGCATTTTCAGAACGGATTCAATGGCTTGTTTGCCAATCCAATAACCACTCCCTTCATCGCCAAATCGGTGTCCCCAACCACCGGAACGGACAATACGATTATTGCCATCATGAGCAAAAACGATAGAGCCTGTTCCAGCAATTAAGAGAACGCCAGCATTGTTTTGGGTCGAGCCTAAAAGGGCAGCAAGACAATCATTTTCTACTTGTAATCTCTCAATCTTAATTGGCAAGCCGTTAACCGTTTCCTTTACAACTCTGGAGACTTCTTTTTCATCATTAACCGTATCGATTCCTGCAAGCGCAAATACAGCTTTTTTCACGACACTACTCGGATCAATCCCTGCATCCTTAAAGGCAGCAAGAATGGCTTTTTCTAGTGCATCTTTTACTCTGATAGCCCCTACTACATGATAATTTGTGGCACCAGCTTTTCCTTCACCAAGGATGGTTCCATTTGCATTAACTAGGACCGCAAGTGTTTTTGTTCCACCCCCATCGACCGCAAGCAGTTCGATGGTATTCTTATTCATTGGCTCCAGTCCAATCTGTTATGAAGCTTGAAACTTTAGCAGCGGATTTGTTAAGATGTTCCCGTTTTTCATCTAACCAAGCTGAAAGTTCTTCTTGTTCAGTTAACCGTGTTTTGATTGTTTTTTCCATTCTACTTGGACTTGGTCCACCCTCTAAATCGCGGATTTTAACAAAATACTCTGGACTTAACACTTGCTTTAATTCTTCTGCTGTTAAGGTAGATTCCTTGCCAACTATCTTTCTAGATTGCTCATTTAATAAGTCTATTGTTAATGATTCTAACGATTTTTTTCCTTGATTTGTAAGCTCTTTAACTGTAGAACTTACAACATGATGTGCTTTGCGGAAAGATAGTCCATCACTGCGTACAATTGTATCCGCTAATTCCGTTACATTCGCAAAGCTTTCACTTGCTCGTTTTAGAAGTGTTTCTTTATTAACTTCCATTGTAAGTAAGACAGAAGTCAACAACTCATAAATGCCGCCGAGTCTTTCAATGGCTTTCCAGATGTATGGCTGCATGTCATCTTCAGTATCGACAATATCTCCGAATGGTGTGTTATGAACCATTAATAAGACTGTTTGACAATCACCCGCTACACTGGATAAGAGTGCTCTCATGTGTTCAATCGAAACAGGGTTTCGTTTTTGCGGCATGATTGAGCTGATCTGTACATATGGAGCAGAAAGAAGAAAAGCGCCATATTCCTGTGTTCCCCATAATAAGAAATCTTGCATAGACCGTCCGAGATTCAAGGCTGATAATTGAACAGCAGACGCTGTTTCTGCGATATAGTCGGCACCTGCGACAGCATCCCAGGCATTATCAATCATATCCTCAAAACCTAGTAAATCCTTCATCCGTTCTCTGTTAATTGCAAAACCAGAAGTTGTGAGTGCTGCTGCCCCCATACTGCTGCGGTTTACGGTTTTATAAGCAGCTTGAAGTCGAACTATATCACGAGTTAACATATCGGTCATTGCATTTAAATAATGGGCTAATGTTGTTGGTTGCGCCTGTTGCGTGTGTGTGTACCCAATCATAATTGTTTCTTTATGTTCATCGGTCATTTCGATAAGAGCTTCGCGGAGTTTTAAAGCCTTTTCTATTAAAGGAAGAAGCTTTTTACGTAATGTCATTCGATAGATGGCGATCCCCATATCATTGCGGCTCCGAGCAATATGAAGGTTTCCTGCAATGTCGCCTGCATCTTCAATCAATGCATGCTCAACTTCAAAAAATAAATCCTCAAATTCGCCTGTATAGCTTCTCTTTTGAATTTCATCTTGATCAAGGTGGGAAACTGCCATAGCAATTTTTTTTGCCTCTTCTTTTCCTACAAGCCCCTGTTCGACTAACATGATTAAATGGGCATTGTGAATTTCAATCATTGAATCAAGCAATTGATGTTTTGCCTCATTATAAGCTGGTTCAAGCACCATTGATGTATATGTTTTAGAAGGAAAAACTGTACCTTCAGTTTCAATGATTTTATCTCTAAGTGAGTTTTTCATTCTAGTCAATCCCTTCTGTTTCTTCATCAGCGATCCAATTTTTAATTAACTCATTCATGTTTACCGCTGCCTTATCTACAATTAACTTTCCTTTTTCATAGGAGGTTTGTTGAATGAGACCTGTATAGCCATCCCAAGCTCTCGGTGTTCCTTCTACAAGAACATATGGCATAGAAGAAAGTGGGGTCACTTCTTTAAATTCTGTGTCCACTTCCTGAACTTGCACCAAATCGGGACGAAATGCTTTTACCGCGGACATTTCATATGGGCCACCATGCCCTCTACCTTTTGTCCCCACAAATCCAATCTCTTCAGCAGCATCGATCGCAACCATCTGCCACCAGTTGATTAACAAGAAGCTAGCGTCCGTATGTTTCCCGGTCACAAATTCTGCGACTGTTCGAGAAACTCCCATATTGGCATCATGAGCATTTAAAAGAACAATCTTCTTAATCCCTTGGTTGATAATTCCCATCGTAATATCAATTAAATATTCGGTAATTATACTTGGCCGAATCGGGATCGTCCCTTGATATTTAGATGTTTTTCCAGGACATGCTGTGTAGGGTACCGTTGGAAAAACAGCTCCGCCTAATTCATCATCAATTAAATCTGCAAATCCATCAGCAAGAATAATATCCGTTCCTAAAGGAGAATGCGGCCCATGGTACTCAAAACTCCCTAATGGAACAACCGCAAACGTAGCCCGCTCCAATGTCTTCAAGTCTCTTCCGTGAACATCACTAGCCTTCATACGATTATCCTCCTCCTATATCAAATGCGCCTTGGCGTATTTGCCGCCAGATTTTTAGGCCCACACGATGTGGGTCATAAAGACGTTGCCACAGGATGTGGCGTTATTAGTCTTTGAACTTACTGCTCGAAAAGATTCCTTTGAAAAATCGTGGCATCCGCCGGAGGCCAAACTTTATTCAACCTTGGTTTGAACACGCCTTGATTAGGTCACATCCTGCTTCCCCTCTTCTAAAAGTAGAGGCTCTCAGCTGAATAAAGTTAGATTGCGGAGCCTGCTTTTCCATCCGTAATCTTTTGTGAAATAAATAGAACTGTAATAATTAAAATGATTTGAAGAACGCCATATGCACACGCAGTTCCAAATTGGAAAGCGTACATTTTTTGGAATATCGCAACTGATAGTGGCATCGTTGACGTACTATAAATTAGGATTGAAGCAACGAATTCACCTAACCCCTGAACTAGTGCAAGTAAGGTACCAGCAAGAATACCTGAGAAGGCCATTGGAACAACTACTCTTCTAAATGTGTACCACCAATTGGCCCCTAAACTTCGCGCTGCTTCTTCAACCGATTCATCCATTTGCATTAAAGCTGCAGAAGTAGAACGGAAAATCAATGGTAAATGTCGTACAAAATAGGCCAAAGGTAAAATCCAGAAGGTACCGATTAACACTTGGTTAAAACTGAACACGTTAGGTTCACTAAATGCTGCGATTAAGTTAACCGCTACAACCGTACCAGGTAATGCCCAAGGAACCATGATGAGAATATCTAATAAGGCTTTGCCTTTAAATTTCGTCCGAACCATTGCATAGGCCGCTGCCACACCAAATAGGATATTACCTGCTGTTGCGACAAAACTCATCTGTAAACTGTTCCAAATCGGGCGCCATGTTCGTTCATCTGTAAACAGGTCAATATAGTGTTGAAGGGTGTACGCTGTCGGGATAATTTGCACCGTCCATTCCCCGTCCACAGAAAACGAAATAAGTACAAGAACAAGAATTGGAAGCATCAAGATTATAACCCCAACAAATGAAAGGAACATTGATAAGTATTTTACAAATGGGGAACGTAATTCAGTTCTGTGAACACTAACCCCTTTGCTTTGGTTTTGGAAGTTACGTCTTCCTTGATACCATCTCATTAAAATTAAAAATGAAATAGACACAATGGAAAGGATTGTTGATTGCGTTGCCGCCATATCTAAATCTCCATTTGTACGAGATAGATAGATTTGCATCGTCATGGTTCTTTCTACACCGAACATTAAGGGAGCTGTATAGGAAGCCATTGAAATCATAAATACAAGTAAAGAAGATGCCACGAGTGCTGGAGTTAGCATTGGCAGAATTACCTTTCTCCAAATGCGAATCCTCCCAGAGCCAAGGCTCGTTGCCGCCTCTTCCAATGAAGGATCTAACCCTTTGATGGCTGCAGCCGCCGTTAAATAAAAATAGGTATACATCGTGAATGTGTGTACCACAATTACCCCAACGACACCTCTTAAGGCAAATGGAACCTCTTCCAGATTAAATAGTGCTTGAAAAGCTCTCGGAATAATCCCACTTTCCCCATAAAGGAAGGTAAATGACAGTACCCCTACTAGTGGTGGTAACGCCATCGGTACTAGAATTAAGACAGAGAGAATTTTTCTTCCTGGAAATTCGTAACGTTCCATTAAAAATGCCATCGTGACACCAACAATGGCACACGTAATTACACTAATTACCGATATATATATACTTGTCCAAAGCGCCTCTAGGTTTGCTGTACTTGTTAAACCAAAGAAGCGTTGGTAATTTTCGAGATTTGCACCTTCTTCACCGACCACGGATTGGATAAACGTTTGATAAAACGGATAAATAACATAAGCTAATAACACTAAAAACAACGGAGAAATTAAAACATACACAAAATATTTCGAACGGGTAAGTCGTGCCCACCAGTTCTCTTGCACTACAGTACTTTGATTCGCACTCATTCTTTCACCTCCTATTCACCAATCAAGTAAATTCCATTTTCAGGTACATGAAGGGTAATTGAATCACCGCGACTTAGGATTTTGTTACCTTTATTAATAATCATGACTTTTATCAGATTAGATCCTATTTTCACAAGATAATTGATGCTGACCCCTGTAAATTCGACAAGCTGAACCGTGCCTGTTAGTTGGTTTACACCTGGTCCTTCATGCAATGCTTCTGGTCGAATCGAGCATTTGATTTTTTCACCTACAACTAGCTTCTTCCCATTTGCAGATTGAGTCATTGAACCTGTTACGAAAACATCCTCTTCGAATTTCACTTTGACTGCGTCCCCATTAATCTCAACAACTTCGCCATTAACAATATTGGCTTCTCCAATAAAGGAGGCTACAAAGTGGTTGGAAGGACGATTATAGATTTCTTGAGGAGTGCCAATTTGCTGAACTACTCCATCTTTCATAACCATTATGCGATCAGACATCGTCATGGCTTCCGTTTGGTCATGAGTAACATAGATCGTTGTGACACCTAATTCAACTTGCAATCTCTTAATCTCAATTCTCGTTTCCTCACGAAGCTTCGCATCTAAGTTTGACAATGGTTCGTCGAGTAGAAGAATATCCGGTTCAATAACGAGCGCACGTGCTAAAGCAACACGCTGCTGTTGTCCACCAGATAACTCATTGATTTTACGCGTACCATATTGATCAAGGTGAACAAGCTTTTGTGCTTTTTCTACCTTTTCTTTAATAACGGCTTTCGGTAATTTACGTACTTCAAGACCGAATGCAATATTTTCAAATACGGTCATATGTGGGAATAGGGCGTAGTTTTGGAATACCATACCAATGTTACGCTTGTTTGGCTGGAGGGTTGTTACATCTTTATTGTCAAACAGGATTTTCCCCTCTGTAGGAAAATAAAATCCCGCTATCATCCGCAATGTCGTTGTCTTCCCACATCCTGATGGACCTAAAAATGTGAAAAACTCACCAGGTTTTACGTCGATATTTACATTTTCTACCCCTCTTGCTTTACCAAACATTTTACTAACATGATCAAGTCTTACATTTTTCAAACCAAACACCTCGCTGTATAAAAATGAAACTTCCATAAACTTTAAAAAGGGGTGAAAATAACTCTTCACCCCCTTTTAATCAAATGCGCTTTGGCGTATTTGCGCCCAGATTTTAGGCCCACAGGACGTGGGTCACAAAGACGTTGCCATAGGATGTGGCGTTTTTAGTCTTTGATCTTACGCTGCGAAAACTTCCTCTAAAAAATCTGTGGCATCCGCCGGAGGCTTTAACTTTATTCAGTGAATAAAGTTAAAACCTATTAATTTTTACCTTTGATATTTTCATCCCAATGTTGCATCCACTCAGCTTCTTTTTCAGCCATTACTGACCAATCAAGATCTAATGACTTAAGTTCAAGATCTTGATACCATTCTGGCATCGTAGACTTATCAATATCTGTACGAGTTGGAATTTGGTATAAATCTTCAGCTAACGTTTTACGTGTTTCTGGTTCAAACAAGAACTCATAGAACAATTTTGCATTCTCAAGGTTCTTTGCATTTTTCACAAGACCAACAGCATCAACTAAGATTGGTGCACCACTTTCTGGATACACGAAATCAAATGGTTGGTTATGCTGGTTTTTTTGAATTAAAATATCTTGCAGATTCCAAAGAGAAATAGAACCTTCTTGACGAGCAAGCTTTAAGTATAGATTAGTAGGATCTTGTGCATATTCTTTTGTATTCGCATCTAATTTTGCAAGCCATTCGTACCCAGCATCTGGATTATCAGCACCTTGCTCATGAATCATTGCAGAGTAGATGGTTCTCATCGTTCCGGATGCTAATACACCACGGATAATAATTTCATTCTTCCATTTTGGATCAAGAAGATCATCCCAATCCTGTGGAGCTTCTTCTTTCGAAAGCATGTCAGAGTTAATCATGATTACCTCTGGTAAAAGCATTTCACCATACCAACGGCCTTCAGCATCCTTATGTTCTGGAAGAATGCTAGCATCAAAGCTTGGCTTAAATGATTCAAGTAAATCTTCATCTGCTGCTGTCATGAACGCAGATTGCGTACCTCCCCACCAGAAATCAGCTTGTGGATTTGCTTTTTCTCCACGAACACGCTCAAGAACTTGTTGAGCACCCATTGTTAATACATCAACCTTGACATCTGGGTACTTTTCGTTGAACATCTCGACAACTTGATCCACAATTGTTTGGTCACGAGCTGTGTAGATTACGAGGTTACCACTTGCTTCAGCTGTTTCTTCCGTTTTGCCATCGTCATTTCCATCAGCTGGCTCCTCTTCCTCAGTAGAAGAACTACCAGAGCATGCCGATACAAAGAGCATCAATGCTGCAATCAAAAGAACTAAAAAATGCTTCTTTTTAAACATAAGAATCCCCCTTAAATCATTTTATTTATTCAAAAGTAGGACAAATCGTCCTACTAAGAATCAAATAGAAGATGAGCTTGTTATAAATTATGCAGATAAGTTATGTGTATTCTGCTTTTCCAGCTAGTTTAAGATACTTTCATGTTCTCTGAGGAATAGCGAGATAGCTCCAAGAACGCCTGCATGTTCTCCTAATTGCGACAATTGTAATTCAACTGAACTCGGAAGATATCTTTGAACCATTAGTCGTAATTTAGGAAGAATATAATCGGATGACTTCATGACCCCGCCATCTAATATGATTATTTCTGGATTTAATAGAGTGGCTGCATTGATAATTCCATATGCAAGATGTTCAATCGCTTCATCTACCACTGTTTGGGCAATCTCATCACCTGTTTTTGCCAGTAAAAAAGACTGCTCTCCTGTGATTTCGGATTTCAGTGCCTCTTTATACATAGGGTGATCCTCGTGTTGCAAGATCAGCTTTGTTACTTTTTCTCCGATTGCTTTCCCTCCAGCAACACTTTCAAGATAACCATACCGGTGAAAAGTGGGTTTAAATTCATTTTTTATATCGTTCTTATCAGTGACGATATATCCGAATTCCCCAGCCGCATTTGAGAAGCCACGATATAACTGATTCTGAATAATAATGCCACTTCCAATTCCAGTCCCGACAGCAATAAATAAAACATTTTCCTTATTCCTCGCGTTTCCTAACCATTGTTCTCCAAGAACTGCTACATTCACATCATTATCAACGAAGACTGGGAAAGAAAAGTATTGCTCCGCCTCCATCAAAATCGGATAACGAACCCAATTTAAACTTGGTGCTTCCACAACAACGCCTGATACTGTTTCTGTAATGCCTGGTACGCCTATTCCCATTCCTAATATCTTAGTTGGGTCAAGCCCGCTACTTTGTATCAACTCTTGTACCTCTTTATGTATTTGTTTGATTAAGCCACTTTCTAAATACTTACTTGTGCTAAAGCTTGTTGAACATAGCATCTTTCCGTTCAGATCGGAAATAATAATTCTTACCTTTGTTCCTCCAATGTCTGTTCCAATTACATAAGCAGCGTTTTCATTAAAATATAGATGAATAGGCCTTCTTCCTCCTTGTGAAGAGGATTCACCATTTCCCTTTTCACAAATCCAATTCTCTCGTACTAGTTCATCAACCAGTAAGGAAACAGTCGGTTTACTAATATTTAGTTTTTCAGATATTTCTGCCCTTGAAATTGGTTGATAAAATCGAATACATTGAAGGACCATTTTTTTATTATTCGTTCGTACACGAAGATGGGATGGTAGTTTATTCATAACATCACGGCCTTATTTCGTATAGTTAGTTAGTAAGTTTAACTAATTCAACTACACTATATAACAATTTGGTATCGTTTACAATACTAAATTTTCGAAATTTACTAAGTAGACTGGTAAAGCTTATTTTTACTATTATATTAATAGTTTGTCTTATAACTATATGCCTCCTACGTTATACCTACAAAAAAATAGCAAATAGTTATTTGGTAATATTTACAATATTCAGAAAGGATATATAATTCGAATTGAAGGGATGATCATTAGTTAGTTAGTTACAATTACTAACTAAAAATCCTAAGAAAGGAGTGTTTTGTGAATTTTTTTATCCAAAATTGAAAGGGGTTACAAAATGAAGAAATGTCTCTATGTATTGATGTCCATTCTTTTACTTGCTTCATTATTCCCACCACTCAGTCTAGCACAAGAACAAAGTGAAGCCGATGTTGAACTTTGGAATGCAGTTAAGCCTCTAGATACCACTGTCACTTTCTTAAACACAGGTGCACACCCAGATGATGAACGTAGTGATTTTTTAGCCTATTTATCCCGAGGGCTAGGTGTTAAAACAGCAAGTCTGATAGCTAACCGCGGTGAAGGCGGTCAAAACGCGATTGGAAACGAACTAGGAAATGCGCTTGGAATTATTCGTTCAAATGAAATGATAGAAGCCGCAAAGGTAAACGGTGTTAAAGCCTATCACTTAAGTGAAACAACCTCTGATGCGATTTATGATTTCGGTTTTTCCAAATCACCAGACGAAACGCTTGAAAAATGGGGTGAGGAAGTAACTTACGAGCGCCTCATTAAATTTATTAGAACCTATCAACCTGATATTGTCATGCCTTCTTTCCTAAACGTTGATAGCCAACACGGACATCACAGATTGATCAATATTCTATCAGTTAAAGCATTTGAAGATGCTGCTGATCCCTCTATATTTCCAGAGCAACTAAAAAATGGGTTGGAGCCTTGGCAAGTTAAAAAGCTTTACTTACCAGTTTCAAAGGAAGAAGCTACCACATCGATTGAAATTGGTGATTATGATCCAATCTATGGAATGAGCTATCCACAACTTGGTGAAGCTTCAAGGTATCTACATAAAAGCCAAGGAATGGGACGCGATATTCCTGTTGAACCAAAGCAACAACATCTGAAATTAGAGAAAACAGCAGTAGGAGCAGAATCCACAGAACTTTTTGCGGGTGTTCCTTATGATTTCCATGCTTGGGCAGATATTGTTCCTGCAAAAAATATCAGTGAACAACTTGATTCATTACAAAATAATCTAGAAAAGATTATTGAGCTTTATCCAAATCGCGAGGCAATTTTACCTGAGTCTCAAAAAGCTTTACGCTCAGTTCAAAAACTAATCTCAACTACAAAATCTGGTAAGCTGGACGATGCAATGAAAAACGACCTTCTTCATAAGCTTGGGCTAAAAGAAGAACAGCTTCAACAAGTAAGCTTTGTATCTTCTAACTTAGCTGTTGATACTGAAATTGGTTCTTACGTGTTGACACAAGGTGAACAAACTCAAGTAGAGGTTACTGTTACAAATAACGGTAAGCAAAAAATTAACCATATTGAAGCGGCTTTACTTACTCCTGAAAACTGGAAGCATGAAAGTGCAATTCAGTTAAAGCACTTAAAGCCAGGTGAATCAAAGACTGTAAGTTTCAATGTAACTGTTCCAGCTGATGCTGAGTATTTTCAACCATACGATCATGCATCGATCCAAGCACAGTTAACTTTTAAAGAAAACGGTGTTGAAACGACTTCTGTTATCGACTTAGATAATGCGGTAAGTGTTCTTCCTGAATTAAGCGTTACACCGGATCCGGTAAACATTACGGTAAATACGGCTAATGTTCAAGATGAAATTCCAGTCTCAGTTAAGGTGAAAAACTATGCTAATGGTTCTAAAACTGCAAAGGTTTCCCTAGACCTTCCAGAAGGCTGGACGAGTGAACCCGCTGTAGGAGAGGTAAACTTCACAGAAAGATTCGAGGAAAAAGTAGTATCATTCACATTAGCGCCACCATCAACTGTGGAAGAGGGTAATTTTACAATTGCAGCAATCGCAGATTCAGATGGAAATTCTTTCAACACGACTGTACAAGAAATTAAATATGAGCATATTAATGATTCTTACTTCATGTATCCTGCCGACATTAACGGTGTTGCTTTTGAATTATTAAAACCAGATAACCTTAAAGTTGGCTACATCGATAGCGGCTTTGACACAATTGCTGATTCTTTCATAAATGCAGGGTTTGATATTACAAAGCTAACTCCAGAAGATTTAGCCACTGGAGATCTATCTCAATACGATACAATCGTTACGGGGATTCGCGCAACTCTTGGTAGAGAGGATCTACTAGCAAATAATGAAAGATTGCTTGAATATGTGGAAAATGGTGGACATTTAGTCATGCAATATGTGACTGCAGCAGATCCATGGGATGCTAATCTAACACCGCCATATCATTTAAAAATTGGTACACCATCCATTCGCTGGCGCGTAACGGATGAAAATGCAGAGGTTAATGTACTTCAGCCAGAGCATGATCTCTTTAATTTCCCTAACAAGATTACTAGCAAAGACTGGGACAACTGGGTACAAGAAAGAGGACTTTACTTCCCAATGGAATGGGCTGAACAGTATGAAACATTCGTTTCAATGGCAGACCCAGGTGAGGACCCATTCACAAGTGGAATCCTAATGGCTGAATACGGTGAAGGGACTTACCTTTACACTAACCTCGTGTTCTATCGCCAAATCGGTGCTCAGGTACCTGGAGGATATCGTATCTTTGCTAACCTAATTAGTTATGGGGCTAAAAATTAAAGATATAGGAACATTAGAAAAAGCTATAGACCTGATGTCTATAGCTTTTTTTGATTTAATCTACATTTATGCGACCATTTATCCTTATTTCGGAAAAAAAGTAGACAGACTCACGTAGCGCTCTTTGAACTTCCAACATCACGCAGCTGCCGCTTAAGGATTTTGCCGCTAGCGTTTCTTGGCAATTCGTCCACAAATTCGATTTTCTTTGGTACCTTAAAGCTGGCTAAATTGTTCCTGACATGCTGGAGGATCTCCTCCTCAGACACTGGAGTTTTGATGACAACGAAGGCAGTGACTGCCTCAATCCACTTTTCATCCGGCACACCAACAACTGCGACTTCAGCGACCTGAGGTAATTCGTAGATGCAGTCCTCTATCTGGCGGGAGGCCACTAGAACACCACCAGTGTTAATGACATCCTTCACCCGATCAATCACCTCGATGTATCCGTTCTCGTCCTGCTTCACGAGATCTCCAGAGTGGAACCAACCACCAGCGAACGCCTTTGCCGTTGCTTCACTTTTGTTCCAGTATCCTAGACAAAGCTGGGGTGAACGGTATACAATTTCGCCAAGT
Organism: Ferdinandcohnia sp. GQ5; assembly: GCF_059759275.1. Classification (NCBI taxonomy): domain Bacteria; kingdom Bacillati; phylum Bacillota; class Bacilli; order Caryophanales; family Bacillaceae; genus Ferdinandcohnia; species Ferdinandcohnia sp. GQ5. The sequence goes on along the minus strand of NZ_JCAXEW010000003.1, from coordinate 133,377 downwards.
TCGCCAGGAGGAACACTATTACCTTCGGTGTCCACAACCCGAGCCTCGACGAAGAGCATTGGTCTTCCTGCGGAACCTGGATGATCCGCATGCTCCTCAGGACGCAAGACTGTACAAGCAGGTCCCATCTCGGACTGGCCGTACACGTTGTAGAAACCAAGCTTGGGCAGACACTTCTGCAGTCGTTCGAGTATTGGTCCAGGCATGATTGATGCCCCATAATAGGCCTTCTGAAGATTCCCAAGGTCCCGGGTCGTCAGGTCAGAGTGATTTGCGATTGAAACCCAAACAGTTGGAGCGGCGAAGAAAGATGTGATTTCATCTCGTTCCATGGTTTCAAGCACAACACCAGCCTCCGGAGCAGGAAGCACCTTGTTCCAGCCACCTACTAACAATGCCGGTAACATAAACACATGCATCTGCGCGGAATGGTAAAGTGGCAGGCAATGGAGCGCACGATCTGATTCCTTGATGTCCAGACCGTGGATACAACTCATGTAATGGTGCATCAGAGCACGATGCGTCATGATTGCACCTTTTGGGTCCGACGTGGTGCCTGAGGTGTAGAGTAACTGTGCAACATCTGTATCCTCAACATCGAACTCTTCATCTTCCACAGGACGGTTATCGTTACTGAAGGTCCACTCCAGGAGCTCGTCCTCGAATCTTAGTACCTGCCGATGGCTGTTCAAACTAGTCTGGGAGATTGCATTGGCAAGGTCTCGGTCAGCGATTATGAGCGATGGGTCGGAATCTCCAAGAATGTAATCGAGTTCACCGGCTCGGAGCTGAAAGTTCACCGGAACGTGAATAGCTCCAATACGTGACGTGGCCAGAAACAGTAAAACATACAGATCGGAGTTTTTACCGTAGGAGGCAACTCTGTCTCCCTTTTCCACCCCTTGTTCACGCAGTTTTCGCGCAATACGTGTGACTGCCATGTCAAGTTCACGGTAACTCCACTCCCTATCGTTGAACACAATAGCAGTACTATGCGGGATCCGTGTGGCCGTACGACGGACGGCCTCGGCTATGGTGTTTGTTCTCAAATTCCTCTCAGTCCCCTCTCGTCTATTATTTATACTCCCAATATAAATAATATTCCAAAAATAAAGAATATTTACCTGAATATTAGCCCACTCGTGCCAAGCTGTCAATATAAATATAGAGCGCTTTCATAAATCAAGAAGGAGTTGAGGTAGATTCCTTAAATTACTCGAAATGGAAAGTACAGTTCAGAATTATTACGAAAGAAAATTATGTTTGAAGAATACTTTTTTGAAAATGTAAAACGGACTCACCATATCGGTGAGTCCGTGTCAATTTCGTATTTAACCACCAAGTATATGTATTTGGTGGAGACGGTGGGACGTGCTATTCCATGCTTTCGTCATGGCACTGACTATATCTTGAACCTGAAGAAGTTATCAGGTCCTCCGGCGTATTATGCGAAATATAATTTGTACCTAGTCAGGTAGGATTTCGCATCCTAGTACTACCATGATTCATGGCAGCCTATAAGTCGATACACGGCTGTTAGATTACTCTACATACCGCTCGGCATTGCCTTATCGCATCAAGTACGACTTAGGTTTCACCGATAAAGCCGGATTATCACTTATGTGTTACCACATAAGGCGACTAATTACTAATCGAACCCACGTCCAAAGATATTGGCACTTAAGCTTCTACGAGTGTAGTCGATATATTAGCATTTCGCTAACTTTTCAGCCTATCGACAGGCTTCCAAGCAGCTAGTCTGGTTGTTCTCTTCCTTCGTCCTCAGACGGCGAACTCCGGCGTAGCCCACTTAAAGTGAGTCCCTGACCCTACCACATGGGCGATGGAGGGAGGAACCGCTATAGACTGTTATTAAGCAGCTAAAGCGAAGTTGTTGTTTTCTTTGCCAGTTATAGGCGTTGACGTTTTAACGAGGCCGATCCCCTCGACTCGCAACTTAAGCTCAAACTACCCCTGTCGAATCCGTAGCGTCCCCATATGTCGAATGATAAGCGGTGAATCTCTTCGTCAGCTTGCTCGTTCAAATCCTCACGTATGTCTAATACGCTCCGGTTCTCACTCACTTCGCTTCCTTGACCTTCTTGCTTCTAATTCGCCAAACATTCTTAAATGATAATGATGAACTTAATCACCAGTTATCTGGGTGTTTCGGATGAAGTGTTTTTGCTTTCGTTGACTATTCAATTGTCAACCACATGTCTTATTATAGCACATGTACTTACAATTTCAATTGTAAGTTATTGTAAGTTACGTGAATCAAATACACATCGGTGTATTTGCGCCCTGATTTTTTTCGAGCACGCTCGAAAAATTACATTTAAAAAATCTGTGGCATCCGCCGGAGGCTAACTTTATTCAGTTATGCCGTAACTTTGATTATTCGTTAAACTTTTGATTCATCTATCAATAAATTAGAGTTTGTAAACTACTGCTGAATAAAGTTACATCTTTTGTCGTTCTCTGAAAGCACGTTCGATGTCACGTTTCGCTTCTTTTTTCTTCAGATCTTCACGTTTGTCGTACTTTTTCTTACCTTTACCAAGACCTAATAAAAGCTTTGCATACCCATTTTTTAAATAGATTTTAATTGGAACAAGCGCATAGCCTTCTTCCTTTGTAAGACCAATTAGTTTGTTAATCTCTTTTTTATGAAGTAGAAGCTTACGTGTACGCAGCGGTTCATGATTATATCGGTTACCTTGCTCATAAGGGCTAATATGCATGTTGTACAGGAATACTTCACCGTTATGAACACGGGCATATGAATCCTTCAAATTGGCTCTGCCATTTCGAAGAGACTTAATTTCTGTCCCTTGAAGAACAATTCCTGTTTCATAGGTTTCTTCAATAAAATAATCATGATTGGCTTTTTTGTTTTGTGCGATTACCTTGCCTGCACCTTTTGGCATATTGATTTCCCCCTTAACACGGTACCTTATATTTTAACAAAAATTGGACAACATCACAAGGCAAGGGCTCGACTCAATAACATAAAATAATTCATGGACCCACACCCCTGAGTCTGTTGCTTACTAATTGCCTTTTTAGCATAGAAATACATCCATGCCATGAATCCACCACCTATTAAATTAAACAAACACTATTCAAAAGCCCAGCATAAAAAAGCACTCCACACTTGTGGAGTACTTTAGGTTATCTTCTCTTCTTGCGTTTCTTATTTTTCTGAGAAGGTACATTATCAAAATTCTTCTTTTTCTTACGTGGTTTGCGAGTTGACCATTCGCCATCGTTATTACGGTCGCTCTTCTTGTCATCATTCGAACTAGATCGACCTCTTCTTTTTTCGGATTTAATAATCGTAGGTTGTTCCTTCGAAAACTTGCGACGGCTTCCTTTCATGCCGACAACCTCAAAGTCAACAGAACGCTCATCCTTATTTACGTTGATAACACGAACCGTAATTTCATCACCTATGCGGAATACATTCCCGGTCCGTTCTCCAATCATCGCGTAACTTCTTTCGTCATACCGGTAATAGTCATCTGTTAAATAACTTACGTGAACGAGTCCTTCAATTGTATTTGGAAGCTCAACAAACATTCCAAAGTTTGTAACAGAACTTATGATGCCATCGTATTCCTCACCGATTTTATCCATCATGTACTCTGCTTTTTTCATGCTATCTGTTTCACGTTCAGCTTCAACTGCACGACGTTCCATATTGGAGGAATGCTCAGCAATATCCGGAAGTTTTTCCTTCCATTTATCCTGAGTGGCATTGTCTAGCTTTCCTTGAATTAAATAGGTACGGATCAATCGATGAACGATTAAGTCTGGATAACGTCGAATTGGCGACGTGAAATGTGTATAAAAATCAGTTGATAATCCAAAGTGACCCACGCTTTCTGGATCGTATTTTGCTTGTTTCATTGAACGCAACATGACGGTTGAAACAACCATTTCCTCAGGTTTACCCTGAACTGCTTCAATGACTTCCTGTAATGCACGAGGATGAATTGAATTTCCAGCTCCTCTTACAAGATAGCCAAAGTTCGTAATGAATTCTAAGAAACGTCTTAACTTCTCTTCATTAGGATCCTCGTGAATTCGGTAAATAAACGGCACATTCATCCAATGGAAATGCTCAGCAACTGTTTCGTTTGCAAGTAGCATGAACTCTTCAATTAATCGTTCACCCACGGAACGCTCCCTTAAGACGACATCATATGGTGCGCCTTCTTCGTTCACAAGAACCTTTGCTTCTTTAAAATCAAAGTCAATCGCGCCACGTTTCATTCGTTTTTCACGAAGAATTGTAGCAAGTTGTTCCATATCTTCAAACATAGGAACGAGTGGCTCATAACGTGTTCTTAGTTCTTCGTCTTTGTCTACAAGAATGCTGTTTACATCCGAATACGTCATCCGTTCCGTCGTTTTAATAACACTTTGGAAAATATCATGTTTAACAACAGCACCGTTTTGGTCAACCTCCATCTCACATGATAATGTTAGACGATCAACCTTTGGATTTAATGAACAAATCCCATTGGATAAACGATGTGGAATCATCGGAATCACGCGATCGACAAGATAAATACTAGTTCCGCGGTCACTCGCTTCCTTATCAATAGGCGAACCTTCTGTTACATAATGGGTAACGTCAGCAATATGCACACCTAGCTTGTAATTGCCATTCTCAAGCTTTGTAACTGTTACAGCGTCATCTAAGTCTTTAGCATCGGCACCATCGATAGTAACTATAACTTCATTTCGTAAATCGCGTCGATCTTCGAGATCTTTTGGATCGATCGTATCTGGTGTATTGTTTGCCTGTTCTAATACATCCCTTGGAAATTCCTGTGGAAGGCCATGCTTATGAATAACCGAAAGAATATCGATTCCAGGGTCATTTTTATGACCTAAAATTTCAACTACTTCTCCTTCCGCACTCATTCTCCCTTCAGGATATGTGACAAGCTTGACGACAACCTTATGTCCCTCAATTGCACCATGTGATGCCTGCTTCGGAATGAAGATGTCATTGGCAATTTTTTTATCATCAGGAATAACGAATCCAAAGCTTTTACTTTCCGTATATGTACCTACAATTGTTTTCACGCCGCGTTCAATAATCCGAACAACGGTGCCTTCTTTGCGTTGACCAGAAGACTCCGTGCTTATTCGAACAAGAACGGTATCACCATGCATTGCATTCTTTAATTCATTTGGTGGAATAAATACATCATCCATTGTCTTATCTTCCGGCATCACAAATGCAAAACCTTTCGCATGCCCAGTAAGAGTTCCTCTAACAAGGTTCATTTTTTCCGGAAGACCGTAGCGATTACTTCGAGTTCGAACGACTAAGCCCTGTTCTTCCATTACCACAAGAGCTTTGACAAAGTCCTTAAAATCCTCCGAACCTTTAATTCCGAAAGCCTCCTCAAGTTCCTGAACAGTTAATGGCTTGTAGGCTTCTTCCTTCATAAAGTCCAATAATTGATTAATATGTTTTTGGATATCTTGTTCCATTTTTTTCCCTCCCGTTACCAATCTAACTGCTCTAAAAATGCATACACATCCTCATGCAGTTGGTCACGTTCTTTGTCTAGGGTAATGACATGTCCTGACTCTTCGTACCATTTAATCTTTTTAAAATCATTTTCAACTGCTTCATATATAATATTCGCACTATCAGGATTTATCATTTTGTCATGACGAGCCTGTGCAACAAAAGTAGGCGAATAAATCATATCGACATTATCCCGCACTTCTGCGATTAGGTTTTGCAATGCTTTTAACGTATTCATCGGGGTCTTCTTAAATTCTTCAATTTCTTGCTCGATTTGTTCAGGTGATTTCCCTTCAAATCGCTTATATTCCCGTGCATACTCAACAACACCCTCATACATGACCTCTTCGCTTTTTAAATACATAGGCGCACACATCGTCACTATCCCTTTTATAGGTACAGTGTATCCCAATTTTAACGAAAATACCCCACCAAGTGACAATCCTGCAACAGCAATATTTTCGTAGCCTTTGTCTTTTAAAAACTGATAGCCATTCATGACGTCCTTCCACCAATCCTCGTGACCGGTATGGACTAATTCTTCCGGTGGAACACCATGTCCTTTGTATATGGGTGCATGACAGGTATAGCCTCTATTTTCAAGGAAACGGCCGAGCATTCGAACATCTGCCGAATTTCCTGTAAAACCATGTAGTAATAAAACAGCCTTTTCTCCACCTTCAAATAGGAAAGGTTGAGGTAGTTTGATCTTCATTATGTATAACTCCTTTATGATGGTATTCAAAAATTCGCCAAATGATAAGCTGCGAATCTCTGCAAGATTTTAACCAAAGATGGAACGAGTACCTTGTATATGTGCTTGCGTCTACTCGTTCATTCTAGAATGTAAATTCCTCAGCACAAGGCTGCATGGAAGAATATTCTATGTAGTCGCCTCACTCCGGTCCTCAAGCAGCTAGTTCCTTGACCTTCTTGCTTCTGATTCGTCGAATTTTTGAATTATTATTTTTCGACATCCAATATGTTTATTTTGCGCATTTTTTCGGTATTCTACTATCGTACATGAAAGACCTTTTTATACGCAATAAAAAAGGCTAGACATCTACTGTCTAACCTACTTTTGAATAGTTTTATAGTTCAAAGTATGATACTGCAATTGTAAGAACAAAGAATAATACCGCTAAGACAACTGTAATTCGGTGTAAAACTGCGTCAAGTCCACGAGCCTTTTGCTTTCCGAATAACTGCTCAGCACCACCAGAGATAGCGCCAGATAGACCTGCGCTTTTACCGGATTGTAATAAGACCACTACGATCAACGCGATACATACGATTACTAATAATGTAACAAATACTCCATGCAACATATAAAACTACACCTCCTGAACGAGAACGCATATGACGTTAGTATAAATGTACCATAAAAATACAAAGTGGACAATACTGCATTTTCTGACTTTACATTTTTTTCAAACCTAATATATGGAACTACAATATGTCGTAGTTTTTTCCAAGGATTCACTTCATGATTTGGGCTGTTAACGTCCATATTAAGGTTGACTACCTTGAAAGGGATGATGATAAGTGATCAATTGGGATTTTGATGAAATGGTAAAAGAACAGAAAAAACACAAAGCGAATTATTTAGGTGAGAATACACAGCAAGATAAGCAAAAGAAGCAGCAGCCGAAGAAAGAAAAGTAGTTAGAAGTCGTGCTCCATGTTTTGAGGAGATTCTTCATCTTTATTCGTGCTTAACGAGTGCGAATCTGGGTATTTTTAGGAAAATGCAGTCTTCTTTATGTTCTTTGCGGGTACGAATCTGGAAAGTTCTAGGAAACACCGGTCCTCTTTATGTTCTTTGCGGGTACGAATCTGGAAAGTTCTAGGAAACACTGATCCTCTTTATGTTCTTTGCGGGTTCGAGTCTGGAAGGTTCTAGGAAACACCGATCCTCTTTATGTTCTTTGCGGGTTCGAGTCTGGAAGGTTCTAGGAAACATCGGTCCTCTTTATGTTCTTTGCGGGTACGAATCTGGAAAGTTCTAGGAAACACTGATCCTCTTTATGTTCTTTGCGGGTTCGAGTCTGGAAGGTTCTAGGAAACACCGGTCCTCTTTATGTTCTTTGCGGGCACTAATCTGGAAAGTTCTAGGATAATCCATACCTCTTTACGCTCTCAGGGTTGTGTGTTTAACCGCGAAACCACAATTCAGCAAAAAAAAACGACAAGCCACTAAGCTTGTCGTTTTCCTTTTATGAGATTAACCTCTTAGGTTGTAGAAAGATGCTAATCCGTTGTATTGAGCTGTTTCTCCAAGATTGTCTTCAATACGTAGTAATTGGTTGTATTTCGCAACACGGTCAGTACGTGATGGAGCACCAGTCTTGATTTGGCCAGCGTTTGTAGCAACTGCGATGTCAGCGATTGTGCTGTCTTCTGTTTCACCAGAACGGTGAGAGATAACTGCAGTGTAGCCTGCGCGTTTTGCCATTTCGATTGCATCAAATGTTTCAGTTAATGTACCGATTTGGTTTACTTTGATAAGGATTGAGTTACCTACGCCTCTTTCAATACCTTCAGAAAGTTTCTTTGTATTTGTAACAAATAGATCGTCACCAACTAGCTGAACTTTTTTACCTAGGCGCTCAGTTAGAAGCTTGTGACCTTCCCAGTCGTTCTCGTCTAAACCATCTTCAATAGAGATGATTGGGTATTTTGAAACAAGATCTTCGTAGAATGCAACCATTTCTTCAGAAGAAAGAACTTTACCTTCCCCTTTAAGATGGTATTTACCGTCTTCTTTGTTGTAGAACTCAGAAGATGCTGCATCCATTGCAAGACGTACTTGCTCGCCTGGCTTGTAACCAGCTTTTTCAATTGCTTCTACGATTGTTTGTAGAGCTTCTTCGTTTGAACCAAGGTTTGGAGCAAATCCACCTTCATCACCAACAGCTGTGTTTAAGCCTTTTGCTTGTAAAACTGCTTTTAGGTTGTGGAAAATTTCTGCGCCCATGCGAAGTGCTTCTTTGAAGCTTTCTGCACCAACAGGCATAACCATGAATTCTTGAATGTCAACGTTGTTATCCGCATGCTCTCCACCGTTGATGATGTTCATCATTGGTACTGGAAGAGTTTTTGAGTTGAAGCCACCAAGGTATTGGTATAAAGGAATTTCAAGGAAGTCAGCTGCTGCACGAGCCGCTGCCATAGATACACCAAGAATTGCGTTTGCACCTAATTTACCTTTGTTTTCTGTGCCATCAAGCTCAATTAATGCACGGTCGATTGCAACTTGGTCAGTTACGTCGAAACCGATGATTTCTGCAGCAATGATTTCATTAACATTGTTAACAGCTGTTTGTACACCTTTTCCAAGGTAACGGCTCTTATCGCCATCACGAAGCTCAACTGCTTCATATTCACCAGTTGAAGCACCACTTGGTACTAAAGCACGGCCAAATGCGCCGGACTCAGTATATACTTCAACTTCAACTGTAGGATTTCCACGAGAATCTAATACTTCACGAGCGTATACATCTATGATAATTGACATAATAAAATCTCTCCTTTTCGATTAAAAAATAGTTTATTAGGTCGTTCTTTTAAAAATGAATCAGTTACTTTTATTTCTTAAGTAAGCTGTTTCCAGTCATTTCAGCTGATTTTTGAATACCTAGTAGGTCAAGCATGGTTGGTGCTAAGTCTCCTAGGATTCCGTCTTCTCGTAATGCAAAACCTTCTTTTGTTACAATCACAGGTACTGGATTCGTAGTATGTGCAGTCATTGGATTGCCTTCAAGGGTAACAACCTCATCAGAGTTACCATGGTCAGCTGTGATGATGGCTGCTCCACCTTTAGCAACAATGGCATCAACTACTTCTCCTAAGCACTCGTCAACTACTTCAATAGCTTTAATCGTTGGCTCAAGTAAGCCTGAGTGTCCAACCATATCTGGGTTTGCAAAGTTTAAGATAATTGCGTCATGCTTATCATCTGCAATTTCTTGTAAAAGTGCATCCCTTACCTCATAAGCACTCATTTCTGGCTTAAGGTCATAAGTTGCCACTTTTGGTGAGTTAATTAAAATACGAGTTTCACCAGGGAATTCCTTTTCACGTCCACCACTCATAAAGAAAGTAACGTGAGGATATTTTTCAGTTTCCGCAATGCGAAGCTGTTTTAAACCATTTTGTGAAAGTACTTCCCCTAAAGTGTTATCGAGATTCGTTGGCTTGAATGCCACGTATCCATCTACACTTTCACTGAAGTGAGTTAAGCACACAAAGAATAGCTTGTTTGGATGCTTTGGTCCACGATCAAATGAACGGAAGTCTTCATTTGTAAACGTATTTGAAATTTGGATGGCACGGTCTGGTCTAAAATTATAAAAGATCACCGCATCATTGTCTTGAATCGTTGCAACTGGTGAACCATCTTCTTTTACAATGACAGATGGTAGAACGAATTCATCGTAAATGCCATTTGCATAGGAATCATCGACAAGTTCAAATGCATTTTTATATGTTGGACCTTCTCCGTAAACCATTGAACGGTATGACTTTTCAACGCGCTCCCAACGTTTGTCACGGTCCATTGAATAATAACGGCCAGACAAGGTTGCGATTTCACCAACACCGTATTCTTTTATTTTTTCATCAAGCTGTTCTAGATATATTCTCGCGGTTTGAGGACCCACGTCTCTTCCATCTAAAAAGCCATGAATATATACTTTTTCAACGCCTTCTGATGCAGCAAGTCGTAACAATGCAAATAGATGATCAATGTGACTATGTACACCGCCATCTGATAATAAACCGAATAGGTGGAGGGCAGTTCCATTTTCCTTTACATGTTTCATCGCATCAAGGAATGTTTCGTTTTGCTCAAATTCATGATCGCGAATCGCAACATTAACACGAGTTAAACTTTGGTAAACAACTCGGCCTGCACCGATATTTAAGTGTCCTACCTCTGAATTCCCCATTTGGCCTTCTGGTAAACCAACAGCCTCGCCACTTGCCTGTAAAGTAGCGTGTGGGTATTGGTTCCAAAAACGATCAAAATTTGGTTTGTTTGCTTGAGCAACTGCATTTCCTTTTACTTCATCGCGAAAAGCAAAACCATCTAAAATGATTAGTGCAACTGGAGATTTACTCATTACTTCTGCGCCTCCAAAAGCTTAACAAAAGAGGAAGCATCAAGACTAGCTCCACCAACTAGAGCACCATCAATATCTGGTTGTGCCATGTATTCTTTAATGTTTTCTGGTTTAACACTTCCGCCGTATTGAATGCGAACAGCATCTGCTACATCAGCAGAGAATTGTTCAGCTACTACTTTACGGATATGTGCACAAACTTCGTTAGCATCTTCTGCTGAAGAAGATTTACCTGTTCCGATTGCCCAGATTGGTTCATAGGCAATGACAACTTCTTTCGCTTGTTCAGCTGTAAGACCTGCTAATGCCTTTTGAATTTGTGTTCCAACTAAGTCATTTGTTTGGCCTGCTTCACGTTGCTCTAATGTTTCACCACAGCATACGATTGGAACTAATCCATGAGCAAATGCTGCAAGTGTTTTTTGATTCACTGTCTCATCAGTTTCAGCGAACATTTCACGGCGCTCAGAGTGACCAAGGATGACATAGTCAACACCTAGATCCTTTAAAGCTACAGGGCTGATTTCTCCTGTAAATGCTCCGCTTTCTTCAAAGTGCATATTTTGCGCACCAATTTTAAGGTCATAGTTTCCTGCTTTTACGTTTGCAACTAGGCGCTCTAAAAATAGTGCTGGCGCACAAACAACAGAATCAACCTTTTCTGGTGATGGAATTAGACCATTAATTTCTTCTACAAAATGAACTGCTTCAGAAAGAACCTTATTCATTTTCCAGTTTCCTGCAATGATTGGCTTTCTCATGTTCACCATCCCTTTCGATTAGAAAAGTGCACGGCGCACAGTCTTAGGTAACAAGCATAAGACGAGCGCTGACAGAAGGTGTCTTTTTACCTTCCGAAGCGATTGGCTTAGACCCGAGAGCCGAAGCGCCTGGAACTAGACATTGAAAACTAGTTGCACTTATTTTTTTATTTATCGTTAAGTAGTACGACTCCTGGAAGCTCTTTACCTTCCATAAATTCTAGCGATGCTCCACCACCAGTTGAAATGTGGCTCATTTTATCAGCTAGGCCGAATTTCTCAACTGCTGCTGCAGAGTCACCGCCACCAATAATTGAGTATGTATCAGTAGCATCAGCTAGTGCTTGACCAACGGCTTTTGTTCCGTTAGCGAATGCATCTAATTCAAATACACCCATTGGTCCGTTCCAAATGACAAGTTTAGAGTTTAGGATAACATCTCTGTAAAGTTCAGCTGTTTTTGGTCCAATATCAAGTGCTTCCCAATCGCTAGGAATCTCTTCGATTGAAACAATTTTAGTGTTAGCATCATTTGAGAAGTCGTCTGCAACTTTTACATCAACAGGCATATAGAAATTAACGCCTTTTTCTTTTGCTTTGTTCATGAATTGGGTAGCAAGATCAATCTTATCTTCCTCTAAAAGTGATTTACCGATTTCGTGACCTTGAGCTTTTACGAATGTATAAGCAAGTCCTCCACCAATGATTAAGTTATCTACTTTTTCTAGGAGGTTTTCGATAACACCAATTTTGTCCTTAACTTTCGCACCACCAATAATTGCAGTGAAAGGACGCTCTGGGTTAGAAAGTGCTTTACCTAATACTTCGATTTCTTTTTCCATTAAGAAACCTGCTACTGCTGGTATGTGTTCAGCGATCCCAGCTGTTGAAGCATGTGCACGGTGAGCGGCACCGAATGCGTCATTTACATACACATCAGCAAGTGATGCAAATTGTTTTGCTAGCTCTGGATCATTCTTTTCTTCTCCAGGGTAAAAACGAACGTTTTCAAGTAAAAGAACATCGCCTTCGTTCATCTCTGAGATGGTTTGTTCAACCTCTGGACCGTATGCTTCATTTGTTTTGCGAACTTCGATACCTAAATGTTCGCCTAAACGCTTAGCAACTGGATCTAAGCGAAGCTCATCAACAGCTTTACCTTTCGGACGACCAAGGTGACTCGCTAAAATGACCTTTGCCCCTTCTTTACGAAGGTACTCAATTGTTGGTAATGCTGCACGAATACGAGTCTCATCAGTTACCTGACCATCTTGCATTGGAACGTTAAAATCAACTCGACAAAAAACTCGCTTGCCTTTTACATCCATATCTCTAACTGATTTCTTATTCACAGGGAAGGCCTCCGTTCTATGTAATGTTGGTAAAAAACATGTGCCCTAAGCACAAAGTATCCTAGCGGTAATTAGCATCTCATATAGACATCAAAAAGGGAAGGGAACATTCCCTTCCCTTCACAAGTTCTATTATAGTGGTTGTTGCTTTAGTTTAAAAGAACAATGTGTTTTACTAATTGACTAATATGACATACTAATCAAACGGTAACTTAATCAAATACGCCTCGGCGTATTTGCGCCCGATTTTTTTAGGCCCACACGATGTGGGTCACAAAGACGTTGCCACAGGATGTGGCGGTTTTAGTCTTTGATCTTACGCTCGAAACGTTACCATTAAAAAATCGTGGCATCCGCCGGAGGCTTAATTTATTCAGGAGGGGTACTCCTGCTGAATAAAATTATAGACCCTTTGATGCGATGTAATCTACAAGGTCAACTACACGGTGAGAGTAACCACTTTCGTTGTCATACCAAGAGATAACTTTTACCATGCTGCCTTCCATAACCATTGTTGAAAGAGCATCGATAGTTGAAGAATTTGAATTTCCGTTGTAGTCACTTGAAACAAGTGGCTCTTCACTGTAACCCATAATTCCGTTTAATTCATTTTCAGAAGCTTTGCGTAATGCAGCATTTACTTCCTCAACAGTTACGTCTTTTTCTAACTCAGCTACTAAGTCTACAAGAGACACGTTTGGAGTTGGAACACGCATTGCCCCACCGTTTAATTTACCTTTTAATTCAGGTAATACTAGAGAAACAGCTTTTGCAGCACCAGTAGATGTTGGGATAATGTTTTCAGCTGCTGCACGAGCACGACGGTAGTCCTTATGTGGTAAGTCAAGGATTTGTTGGTCATTTGTGTAAGAGTGAACAGTTGTCATCATACCACGCTTAATTCCAAAGTTTTCATTTAGAACTTTAGCAAATGGAGCTAAACAGTTTGTTGTACAAGAAGCATTAGAAATTACGTCATGGCTTGCTGCATCGTACTTATCTTCGTTAACACCCATAACGATAGTAATATCTTCATCAGTTGCAGGAGCAGAAATGATAACTTTCTTTGCACCAGCTTCTATATGTTTTGCTGCATCAGAACGCTTAGTGAAACGACCAGTTGATTCAATAACTACCTCAACTCCAAGGTCTCCCCAACCAAGTTGAGCTGGGTCGCGCTCAGCTTTAACTAAGATCTCTTTTCCATTAACAACAAGGTTGTTTCCATTAACAGATACTTCTGCATTAAGAACACCATGAACTGTATCATACTTTAATAGATGTGCTAACATATTTGCATCTGTTAAATCGTTTACTGCTACTACTTCAACATTTGGATTTTTTAGAGCCGCACGTAATACGTTACGACCAATACGTCCAAAACCATTAATACCAACTTTTACTGTCATTTTTGATTTCCTCCTTTTGTATGTGAAACCTAAAAAAATATTATTTAAGAGGTTGATTTACCCCTTTATTAACTCTTTCGCTGCACCTTCATCTGTTATTAACAGTGTCTCAGGCGCCTGCTTTAAGTATGCTTGAATGGCTGTTGCCTTCGAAGCTCCACCAGCTACGGCAATCACATCGTGAATTGCGTTCAGACCTTCTAGCTGGATGCCAATTGTTTGAACCCGATGGACCACTTTCCCATCTTCGTCAAAATAATACCCAAAAGCCTCTGCGACTGCATGAGATTCAATGATTTTTTTCATGTCCTCTTCATCTGTTTTACGCCGCTTAGCCATTGTAATAGCGTCTCCTATTCCGTGAACGACCATACTTGACGATTTGATCAAATTCAGGACATCCCGAATCGATGGTTCGGCCACAAAGGATTGATACGCTTCATTGCTCACAACATCAGGTACATGGAGGAGACGGTAATCACCAGAAGCTTTTTCGGCCATCTTTGCGCAAATGGTATTTGCTTGATTTTCTACTCGTTCTCCTAGTCCACCTCTTGCTGGAACAAATAATATACTTCGCCCTTTCGAATCTGGGGTCATCATTTCTGCGACCTCAACGAGGGTTGTACCACCAGTAACTGCGACGATATTTTCTCCAGAAAGCCTTTGTTTTATTCTTGAAACGCAAGCTCTCCCCATTTCTTTTTTCACCCAAGGAGTTGTGTCACTATCGCCAGAAACGACAATTACACCTTTTATCTTTAACTTTTCCTTAAGCTGTGATTCTAAAACCCGTAAACCTAAAACTTCCTTCATGACATCCTCAAGGTCCTTTAATAGTTCAGCACCCTCACTTGTTAAGCTCATTCCAGCCGTACTAAAGTCAACAAGGTTTTGTTCTTTTAAAAATTGAACTTCACCACGGAGGACACGTTCGCTATGACCAAGACTCGTAGAAAGATTCCTTCTTCCAATCGGCTGCATAAGTCGTATGTATTTGAGGATCTCATGGCGTTTCTGCATAACCTCTAGTAAATCAGGTAATAATTTTTGTTGTACCTCAATAATCGAACTCATTTATTCATTTCCCCTTTTTACTATAAGGGACTGTTTTTGTCCCGCTGTGACATATTATGTCCCGCTTACAGTAAAAAAAAACAACTCCAATAAAAATTGTATATCGCCGTGTTACATTTTCTATAGTACCAGTACTTTTAAAAGAATGCAATAAATAAACTGCCTATTTTTTAGGCAGTCAGATTATTTTAAATATTTACTTAGATACTCTTGAATGACTTCTTTATGGATAATCCCATACTCCACTTCGTTTCCGTCAATTTCGATAACCGGAATCATGATTTGATATTTTTCAAGAAGTTCATCATCTTTATAAATATCAACCTCATTGAGTTCTAATGGAAATTCCTCACTTAATTCCTCGATAACCCGCCTCGCTTTTGTACAAAGGGAGCAATTATCTTTTGAATACATGGTGACTTGAATGCGTCTCAACTGTTACACTTCCAATCTACTTGCTGTATCTTTTTCGCTTCGATGAAGATGGTATATTTAATTGATCACGGTATTTTGCAATTGTTCTTCTGGACACAAGAATACCATGCTCCTCCTTAAGTATACTGACAATATCCTGGTCTGACAAAGGCTTTTGTTTATTTTCCTCATCAATCAACTCTTTTAAAACGTTCTTAACCTGAGTTGATGACGTGTCGGTTGAACCCGTTGTCTGGATGTTGCGACTAAAGAAATATTTCATTTCGAAGATACCAAATGGAGTTTGCACAAATTTATCTTTTACTGCACGGCTTACAGTTGATTCATGAATGTCTAAACTTTGTGCAACATCACTCATTATAAGCGGCTTTAGATGAGCTGGTCCTTTTAGAAAAAAATCCAGTTGGTGATTGATGATTTCGTTCATGACATTTTGTAAGGTGAGTTTTCTCTGCTCCAAACTTCTCATAATCCATTGGCACTGGTCCACTTTTTCTTGAAGATAGGATTTAGTTTTTGAATCTTTTTCTTGTATGAAATGTTGGTAATACTGAAGATTCAACGAAACCTTTGGTAAATAAGAATCGTGCATGTTCATGATGACAACACCATTTTCAACTTGAATATCAAAGTCAGGAACAATATATTGTGCTTCTCCTCCATGAAAAGCTGCACCTGGTCTCGGCTGAAGAGTTTGGATAAAGTCAAAAATCTGTTGAATGTCAAAGAGCTTTACATCAAGTTGCTTTGCGATTTCCTTCCAGGACTTTTCTGCGAATTCTTCAAAATAGTCCTGAATAATTGTTTCAGCAAGACTATTCCGCTTTGGCAATTTCCTGAGTTGTAGAAGTAGGCATTCCTGTAAGGACCTTGCCCCTACCCCAATCGGCTCTAGACTTTGAATATAGTGAATTGCACTTTCGATGGTTTCTGTATCCGTATTAAGGTCCTTTGCAATCTCCTCCTCCGGAAAATACAGATAACCGTTGCTATCCAAAAGTTGAATTATATACTCCATCGTTCGCTTTTTTACGGTGTTCACTTTCATATATGAAAGTTGTGTAAGCAAATGTTCATAAAGGGTTGTTTCTTTTTTTCCAATATAGTCAATCGGATTTGTGTAGGATTCATTTTTGACCTTTGATTTCATTACTCTATTAAAATCCGTTTGTTTTACTTCTATTAGGGGATTTTCTAATGTTTGCTCTTCTAGAAATTTAGTCAGATCCAAAGAAGAGTATTGTAAAAGAGTTATAGCTTGAGTTAGCTCCTTTGTCATGACTAGCTTTAATGATTGCTGTTGAAAAAGTCCAGTTTGCATATTCACTCTCGTTTTCCCCCTTCCCCTGAGTTGTATTAAATGGAAGCGTTTACTTTTCTTATTGTAATGAACAACCTCATTTTATCGAAGAGGTTCTATCGCTAATTTTAGCTTACTTCTATGGTATCGAAAAAGTTAAATTTTAGCACGCATTTTTATTCATTTTTTGAAAGAATCTACTTTAAAGAGGTGATTTGAATTGAAAAAAAATGAGATTATGTATACCGGCCCGGTGACGGGGACTTTGTATGAAGCAAAAAAAGCGAAAAACAACGAAGAGTTCGCAACTGAATTTGATCCCATTCAAACAATGTGGGCTGTGAACCCAGTTGACGAGGATGTGTACGAAGGAACATTAGGGTATAAGGATAATTAGCGATTTGGAGATGGAATTTTGGCGACGTGATGGGCGGGGGATATCTATGCCAACGTAGTCTGATTGTTTGCTGATGAGGGTTTGATTCGCGTTTACATTACCTTTTAGGTTGATTTCTGACTTGTAAGGGTACGATTAGCACGTTTGTGTTCCCTTTTGGCTCGATTTCCGGCTCGTAAGGGTACGATTCATGCGTTTGTGTCCCCCCTCAACTATTTTACGAAAAAAGGTACCAATACCATAATACGCAAAAAGGACCAGATTTTACTCTGGTCCTTTCTTCATTAGCGCCCTCGGCAGGATTCGAACCCACGATAAGAGAACCGGAATCTCTTGTGCTATCCACTACACTACGAGGGCATGTCTAAATAGAAACTGCACTCATCATTATAGGCTAGAACGCATTTGATTGCAAGATGAATGTTTTAAAACACTCCAATTCGGTTATGATGGTATACGTATGAAATTTAGTTTTTTTCACATCGATAAAGGTATGTCATAAATGTTTGTAGAATAAGATAAGTTAGTAAAGCGAATTGTTTGACCTTTACTGACCTTAATTGTATGATGGAAATACATAGTAGTAAAGTTTTTAATTTGTTTTGAAGGAGGAAGTTAAATGAATTTAATCCCTACAGTTATTGAGCAAACAAACCGTGGAGAACGCGCCTATGATATTTACTCGCGTTTATTAAAAGACCGTATTATCATGCTTGGAAGTGCCATTGATGATAATGTGGCTAACTCAATTGTGTCTCAGTTATTGTTCTTAGCAGCTGAGGATCCTGAAAAAGATATTTCTTTATACATTAACAGCCCTGGTGGTTCGATTACAGCTGGTATGGCTATTTATGACACAATGCAGTTCATTAAGCCAAAGGTTTCTACAATCTGTATTGGTATGGCTGCTTCTATGGGTGCTTTCTTACTTGCTGCTGGTGAAAAAGGCAAGCGTTTTGCGCTTCCTAACAGTGAAGTTATGATTCACCAACCACTTGGTGGAGCACAAGGGCAAGCAACTGAAATCGAAATTGCGGCTAAGCGTATCTTATTCCTACGCGATAAGCTAAACAAAATTTTAGCTGAGCGTACTGGTCAACCACTAGAAATTATTGAAAAAGACACTGACCGCGATAACTTCATGACTGCTGAAAAAGCAATGGAATACGGATTAATCGACAAGGTTATGTTCCCACAAGACAATAAATAAGAAATAATAAAAATCCTCTCACATCTAATCGTGAGAGGATTTTTTTATGCTTCTTTTTGAACAAATTCAGTTAATGCTTCAACCGCTGCTTCTTCATCATTTCCATCAGCAATTAATGTAACTGTTGTACCGCTGCCAACTGCTAAGCTCATTAGACCCATGATACTTTTTGCATTTACCTTTTTTCCATCTTTCTCTAAAAAGATATCTGCAGAAAATTTATTTGCTTCCTGAACAAACATCGCTGCAGGACGTGCTTGTAACCCCGTTCTTAAAGCAACCTCAACTTGTCTTTCCACCATTCGTTTCTTCCTCCTCAAATTTTTCTGTACATTCTTAAGTTGTGTTTTTTTTTAGTATTTCCTATTAATACGTAGGTTGAGCTCTAAAGGTTTCATATTTTATTTAAAAATGATAACGCTTTATTTTTCTCCAAGTGAGCAATGTGCTCACTTTATAGATTGGCCCGCTCGTAGCTTATCAGCAATTTCATCGATTTTTCGAAGTCGGTGATTAATGCCCGACTTACTAATCTGGCCTGATGTTACCATTTCGCCTAACTCTTTAAGTGTGACATCCTGATAGGCGACGCGAAGCTCCGCAATTTCTCTTAATTTATCGGGTAGAATGCCTAGGCCGACTGTTTCTTCAATGTATCGAATGTTTTCCACCTGACGAATCGATGCCCCAATAGTTTTATTAAGGTTAGCTGTTTCACAATTGACGAGGCGGTTCACCGAATTTCTCATGTCACGGACAATTCGAACATCCTCGAAACGAAGCAATGCCTGATGCGCACCAATGACATTTAGGAACTCTGTGATTTTTTCTGCTTCTTTTAAGTAGGTGATAAAACCTTTTTTTCGTTCTAACGTTTTAGCGTTGAGATCAAAAACGTTCATCAATTCACAAAGTGAGTCATTGTGTTCTTTATATAATGAAAAAATCTCAAGATGGTACGAGGATGTTTCTGGGTTATTAACGGAGCCACCTGCTAAAAAAGCTCCGCGTAAATAGGAGCGTTTGCAGCACTTCTTCGCTACTAATTCCGAAGAAATTTCCTGCCTTAATGAAAAGCCTTCAAAAATCTTCAAGTCTTCTAATATTTCCTTTGCATCCTCAATAAGGCGAACAAGATATACATTGTTCTTCTTAAGTCTCATTTTCTTTCGAACAAGGAGCTCTACTCCTACATTATAGCATTTTTTCAGAAGTGTATAAATTCTTCTCGCAATCGCGGCGTTTTCCGTTTGGATGTCAACCACCATTTTTTGGTTAGAGAAGGAAAGTGCGCCATTCATTCGGATCAAAGCGGAAAGCTCGGCTTTTGCGCAGCAGTCTTTGATGTCTAAATTTGTAAGTTCTTTTTTCGTCTCTGATGCAAATGACACAGTTCCACCTCCCTTTTTTTAAAAGTGGGTGATTTACCCTCAATCACCCTTTTTATTTTTAATGAGCAAATCGTATAACAGGTTTGCTACTTTTGTAGTGTCGTGTCTGATAACTCCATTATCGTATGAAATAATTTTATCATGGATGATAGCTAAACCTAAAGCAGAAAGCCTTTCAGTGTCGTAAACTACAGGTTTTGCTAGCTCTTTTGCATATTTTTCTTTTATATTCTCAGGAATCTCTCCATTATTGACAAGAACAGTATCAATGAAATTGACGCCCATATGATCGTACAAAGCTTGAACATGGTCGCTAGCTGTAAAATTCAACGTTTCCCCAGCCTGTGTCATTACATTACATATATAAACTTTTTTTGCTTTCGATTTTAAAACCTCTTCACCGATTTTGGGTACAAGTAAATTCGGTAAAATACTGGTGTAGAGGCTACCAGGACCAATGATAATCATATCTGCCTGTTGTATTTTTTCAATCGATTCTTGTAGAGGTTCTACATCACTAGGTGTTAAAAATACACGCTTTATTTTTTTCCCCGAATATGGAATCTTGGATTCTCCTGAAACAACTGTACCATCCTCCATTTCAGCATGTAGAATGACGCTTTTATTTGCCGCCGGAAGGACCTTCCCTCTTACATTGAGGACTTTACTCATTTCACCAACTGCGTGAACAAAATCCCCGGTAATTGTAGTCATTGCCGCAAGAATCAAGTTCCCCAGGGAATGACCTGATAATCCATTCCCACCGGCAAACCGATGTTGAAATAAATCTTCAATTAGTGGCTCCACATCTGACAACGCAGCTAATACGTTTCGAATATCACCAGGCGGTGGGATATCCATCTCATCTCGAAGACGACCAGAAGAACCCCCGTCATCTGCAACCGTCACAATTGCCGTGATATCAACAGGTAGATATTTTAATCCTCGTAAAAGTACAGAAAGTCCTGTTCCCCCACCAACGATGACAATCTTAGGTTGTTTTGGCTTGGTCATTACTTTTTGTCCTTTCTCTTCTCAATATCGCGGTGAGAAACATGGGTCTGATATTCATCCTTGAAATGATTTGCGATATATTCGGCAAGCGTAACAGAACGATGCTGTCCACCTGTGCAACCAATTCCAATAACAAGCTGACTTTTACCTTCCCGTTTGTATTGAGGAAGCATAAATGCAAGCAAGTCGGTTACCTTTTCAATAAACTTCTGTGTTTCGGTCCATTTTAATACATAACCTGAAACATCATCTTCAAGTCCAGTTTTCGGTCTCATCGTTTCGATATAGTGTGGATTTGGAAGAAAACGCACATCAAACACGAGGTCAGCGTCAATAGGAATACCATATTTAAAACCAAATGACATTACGTTGACTGTAAAGGTAGGTCTTGATTCGGATGCAAATTGCTTTAAGATTTTCTCGCGTAATTCTCTTGGTTTTAACTCAGAAGTATCATAAATGTATTGTGCTCTTCCCTTAAGTTCATCAAGAATTTCGCGCTCTGCCTGTATCCCTTCCAATGGAGAACCAGTCGGAGCAAGAGGATGAGAACGTCTTGTTTCCTTATACCGAGTAACAAGAGTCGTATCCTTTGCGTCAAGGAATAAGATTTGCGGAGAAATCCATGAGACTTCTGAGAGCTCGTCAAGTGATGCAAAAAGGCTATCGAAAAACTCACGGCCCCGTAAGTCCATGACGAGTGCAACTTTATTCATTTTTCCGCCAGATTCTTTCATCAACTCTAGAAACTTTGGAAGCAAAGTTGGGGGTAGGTTATCTACGCAAAAATACCCTAAATCTTCAAAACTTTGAATGGCAACCGTTTTTCCGGCACCTGACATTCCAGTTATTATTACTAATTGTATTTCACTTGTTGAACCAACACTCATTGTTTTGCCTCCCTAATATAAATGCGCCTTGGCGTATTTGCACTCAGATTTTCTATATCCACACGAGGGTTTACAAAGACGTTGTCACAGAATGTGGCGTTCTTAATGTCTTATGCTTGAAATTTTTCTCTAAAAAATCTGAGGCATCCGCCAGACGCACTAACTTTATGCAGTCTGTGCTTGAATCTCGACTGAATAAATTAGCTTGGATCTAATCGATAAGATAGTAATTGAAAATCGGGTGTATATGTAAATGTCCCATATATGACCCCAGAACCTTTAAGTACATAATCTAAAATATGATAATCACCTGGTGCCATCGGCAGATTGGGTATGTCCCCGATGTCTTGCCATTTCAGGATTCCCTCTTCAGATTCATCAACATTTTCCCCTTCAAAATCATTAGCTAAGAAAGAAAACATCATCCATTCAGAGGTTACCTTGTCACCTTCTTTAATGATAAATGTAAAAATCCCTTTAATATCTGGGTTCTTAAGATAAAGTCCAGTTTCCTCACGGTATTCACGGATACAAGAGTCACGGATTGACTCACCCGGTTCCATTTTTCCACCAGGGGCAACCCACCACCCGCGTCGTGGCTTTTGTAAAAGCAAGACTTTATTATCCTTGCGTACTAAGCAATTTGTTACTCTTTGCACTTTCTTTCACCCCAAGTCGGTCTCTTTTTAAATAGACCGTTTGTAAGCATTCATATTGATATTATTATACTATTTCTAACAGGTACTCACAACGAACAAGATTTTCATATTGTTTTTTATAATTTAAGGTGTGTTTCCTAAAGGAGGTTGAATAGGACCGCGTCGACGTCCTGTGGTTGTCGACACTAGCACGTCCTGTGCGTCGAGAGTTCAAGGCGGCGCAGCTTTGAGTACCGGAACGAGGCAACTGCTTGAGCTAACATCATTGTAGCCTTGCGCTGAGGAATTGACTTCGAGAATAAACTAGCAGACGCAAGCGCATGTCTTAGTAATTCACTATGTTCTCGGTGCAATGTTTGCAGAAATTCGAAGTGTCATTTTCGGCCGACTAAAAAAAAGGGGGCACGGGGGATGTACCCGTGCCCAAAAAAAATCTATTTATAAAAAGGGGGTCAATTACTACTATTATCATACTCAAAATATATTTCATCCGTGTTACAGGAGAGTTAAAACAAAATTACGTTTTAAAAGTAGCATTTACATAAACGAAACATTAACCCGAAAGGAGTAGTTCCTTCACTTATTCGTAGTTCAAAAGCTTGAACCCTTCGCATATATTTCAATAAAAGCTTATTTACGAAGGAGGAATTGAATGAACGAAAAAGGAATGGTGCGACAGGAACTAATGGAACTTGATCAAAAACATTTTTTGCATCCAACCTCTCCGATACAGCAACAGCAGGATTTAGGACCTGCCTTTATTTTCACAAAAGGAGAAGGTGTGTTTCTTGAGGATGTGAATGGAAAACGCGTACTCGATGGCATGTCTTCTTTATGGAATGTCAATATCGGACACGGTCGTAAAGAATTAGGGCAAGCAGCACAGGAGCAGATGAATAAGCTTGCATTTAGCTCTTGTTTTGCAACATTTAGCAATGAACCTGCAATCCGTTTGGCAGCTAAACTTGCAGAAATTTCACCAGGAAGTTTATCAACAACCTTTTTTACTTCAGGTGGCTCTGAAGCAAATGATACGGCATATAAATTAGCACGGCATTACTGGATACTCCGTGGAATGCCTGAGAAAAAGAAAATTATCTCTCGAAATAGGTCTTATCATGGGGTTGCCATGGGATCGACAAGTGCAACAGGCCTAAAGCCTTTTCGAGATTTTACAAATTCATTAGCACCTGATTTTTATCATACGGATAATTTTTCTGCTGAGGAATTGCGCCAGACGATTGAAACTGAAGGTCCAGATACAATTGCAGCATTTGTCGCTGAACCCGTGCAAGGGGCTGGCGGGGTCCATATCGCACCTGAAGGATATTTTAAAGAAGTGCGGAACATCTGTAATGAATACAATATTTTATGGATTACAGATGAAGTGATTACAGGATTTGGGCGGACAGGTGAATACTTTGGAGTGGACCACTATGGTGTTGCACCTGACATGATGTGTTTTGCCAAAGGTGTAACGAGTGGATATGCCCAGTTAGGTGGGGTCATGCTATCCGAGTCTATTTTTGAGGATTTCAAGCAACTATCAACTGGGACACTTTTACATGGATATACGTACAGTGGTCATCCAATGGCATGTGCAGTCGCGTTGAAAAACATCGAAATCATTGAAGAAGAGGGATTAATCGAGAATTCTGCAAAAATGGGTGCCAAAATGCTTGATGGTTTTTCATGGATTCAAGGTGAAAGCAGTCTTGTCAGTCATGTCCGTGCACTCGGCCTCATGGGTGCTGTCGAAATCAATACACCACAGCATGTAAAAGGACCTCTTGCCCCCAAAATTGTGAATGAGGCCGCGAAAATCGGCTTAATCTGTAGATCCGTCGTATTTGATGGTTTGGATACACTCGTCTTCGCTCCCCCTCTCTGTATCAGAAAGGAAGAAGTCGAACTCATGATTGAAAAGCTACATCACGCGATTTTTAGGGTTGAACGAAGCGTGTAAGATAGAAATATGAATAACCGCCTATTCCTTTGCGGATTAGGCGGTTAATTTATGTTAAACAGTTATTCACATGTGTATAAGTATTTAATCAGATGGGATTGTCTTTTTGGCTTGTTTAGGTTTCTTCGTGATAATTTGATAATAATCCGTTCGGCGATCTTTTAGTGGGGTTTCGGTTCCAATGTTACGGTTTCGTCGAAGGCTTTCAAGGTCAACCTCTCCCACCACGATTGTTTCAATATTCGGGTTGCACTCTCCAACAATTCCATTGCTTGAGAACGTAAAATCAGATGGTGAAAAAATACCGGATTGTGCGTACTGTACATCCATATGTGGGACATGTGTAAGGTTACCGACCGCACCAGCAATTACCGTATATACTTGATTTTCAACAGCACGAGCTTGTGAACAATACCTCACTCTTAAATACCCCTGTTGATCTTCTGAGCTAAACGGGGTAAAAATAATTTGTGCCCCTTTATCCACAGCAATCCGAGCAAGCTCCGGAAATTGTATATCATAGCTTATCAGAATTGAGATTTTTCCACAGTCTGTGTCAAATACGTGGACACCATTCCCTGGTTGAACTCCCCACCATCTTCTCTCATCAGGTGTGATATGGAGCTTATATTGCTTATCGATTGTACCATCTCGTCTGAAAAGGTACGCAACATTATAAAGGCAATGATCCTCTTCCACAAAGTGCGAACCGCCTACGATATTAATATTATATGTTACGGCAAGTTTCGAAAAGAGATTAATATAGTCCTCCGTATATTCTGAAACTCTTTTGATTTGTTTACTCGGTACCTGCTCATCAATGAACGACAATAACTGCATGGTAAACGTTTCAGGGAACACAGCAAAGTCTGAGCGGAAGTTAGAACTCGCATCGATAAAATATTCACATTGTGTGGCAAAGTCTTCAAAGGATTTGATTTTTTTCATCATATATTGAATCACTGAAATTCTTACTGGGAGGGACCGATTGTAAATTCTCCTCGTTTTCTTAGGCAAGTAATCTGGATTATTCCATTCCATTAGAGTTGCATAGCCTAAAGAATCCCGATCCGATAAGTAATTGGCATTAACGCGCTTCAGGACAAACCCATTAATCATTTGAAAAGTAAGGGCTGGATCATAGATGTTCTGTTGGATGACCTGATCCACATATTCCCTAGCAGACATTTCATCCGCATATTTATGATAGTTTGAGATTCTTCCCCCAATAATGATACTTTCTAAGTTGAGTTCTTGAGTAAGTTTTTTTCTAGCCTCATAGAGTCGACGCCCGATTTTCATACGGCGATAATCCGGATGGACCATGACATCAATTCCATAAAGATTTTTCCCATGTGGGTCATGGTTGCGAATATAGGAGTTATCGCTAATCTCATCGAACGTATGCTTATCCTCATATTCATCAAAATCAACAATTAAGCTTGAGCAGGAGCCAATGATTTTCCCATCATATTCAACACAAAATTGACCTTCAGGAAAGATGGTAAGATGGCTTTCTAATTGATCCCGCTCCCATGGGTCCATATTGGGAAAACACACTTTTGAAAGCTCAATAATCTCTTCGATGTCCTCATGCCTAATATTTCGTAACACAATCCTCTTCTCAAATCTTGATAAATCAATCCTCGACACAAAAATCTCCCTTTCTGGGCATTCGATAAAATAAAAAGCAATATTCAAAATTCATCCCCGTTTATATCACTATATTATTGAGAAAGCGTATATATATCTGTTTGATTTTAGATGATCATTATAATTGATACATTTTGTATGCCATTTGATATCATCTCATTTTAATTCTTTACGGAATTGGGACAGGTATATCTTATCGAGGAGCGGTCTTGAGTGTGTATTTTGGATTTTGACATCTTTCTACTCATTAAGGGGCATAGCTGTCCGAATGAGTACGGTATTTGGACTGCTTTCTTAGTTTCATGCGCTGGTGGGTCCGAATGAGTGTAGTATTCGGACTGCTTTCTTAGTTTCATGCGCTGGTGGGTCCGAATGAGTGTAGTATTCAGACTGCTTTCTTAGTTTCATGCGCTGGTGGGTCCGAATGAGTGTAGTATTCGGACTGCTTTCTTAGTTTCATTGGAGTGTGAGTCCGAATATGTGTGGTATTCGGACTGCTTTCTTAGTTTCATGCATTAGTGTGTCCGAATTTGAGTTGTATTCGGACTGCTCTCTTAGTTTCATAGGAGTGTGAGTCCGAATATGTGTGGAATTCGGACTCCTTTCTTAGTTTCACAGGCTGGTGGGTCCGAATGAGTTTAGTATTCAGACTGCTTTCTTAGTTTCACAGGCCGGTGAGTCCGAATGAATGTAGTATTCGGACTGCTTTCTTAGTTTCATTGGAGTGTGAGTCCGAATATGTGTGGAATTCGGACTCCTTTCTTAGTTTCACAGGCTGGTGAGTCCGAATATGTGTGGGCTTCGGACTGCTTTCTTAGTTTCACAGGCTGGTGAGTCCGAATGAGTGTAGTATTCAGACTGCTTTCTTAGTTTCACAGGCTGGTGAGTCCGAATATGTGTGGTATTCGGATTGCTTTCTTAGTTTCACAGGCTGGTGAGTCCGAATGAATGTAGTATTCAGTCTGCTCTCTTAGTTCCGTGCATTAGTGTGTCTGATTATGAGTGGTATTCGGACAGCTTTTATAATTTTTAGAGGCTACAGTGTCCGAATGTGCTCGGGATTCGGACTGCTTTCATAATTTAATGCACGTCTTTGTCCGAATCCACAGTTATGTATATCGTATGATAAGTTTGCCTAGCTACCCGACCGCTTCTTCTCCCAATCCGCTCTTGTTAGTTTCATGTTGATGGAATCGATCCATGATCCTTCAAACT
Organism: Ferdinandcohnia sp. GQ5; assembly: GCF_059759275.1. Lineage (NCBI taxonomy): Bacteria > Bacillati > Bacillota > Bacilli > Caryophanales > Bacillaceae > Ferdinandcohnia > Ferdinandcohnia sp. GQ5. The sequence continues at coordinate 105,971 of NZ_JCAXEW010000003.1, read as the reverse complement.
CTAAGTCGTCTTTGTCTACACTGTCGGTAATAAACCCCACTTTTTCATAAACTGTTTTGGCTCTTGGGTTAAAATCAAAAACACTTAGGGTTAGTTGGTTAAGATCAGTGTTTTGAAAAACATAATCAACCATAAGCTGAGTTGCTTCTGTTCCGAGTCCTTTGTCTCTGCCATTAGGACCAATCAGAATTCTAAAATTCATGCTATGTGTTTTTTCATCATATAAATTAACCACGACTTCTCCAACTAAGACTTGCTTCTCCTTATCAACAATAGCAAGATCCAATCGATCTTTCTGTTCATTTCTTGTTCTGTACCACAGAAGAGTTTTTTCTTTATCATATCCTGCTGAGCTACCCGTATATTTAAGGACAATAGGATCTTTTAAACATTCTTCTATGTACGGGAAATCTTCATCCATGTTAAATGGTCTTAGAATTGTTTTTTCTCCGACGATTGTCGGTTTAGCCTGTAAATCGATCATAAGACTTTTCCCACCTTTTAATTCGTCAAAAAAAACACCTCCGATACGAAGGTGTTTCTACTTTATGCTTTGATTTTTTCCATTAATTCTTCGATATAGTGTTGAGCTGCTTGTGCCGCAATACTTCCATCACCTGTTGCAGTAACGATTTGACGAAGTTGTTTTTCACGGATGTCGCCTGCTGCAAAGATACCAGGAACTTTTGTTTCCATTTGTTCATTTGTTTCGATATAACCGTTTTCGTTTGTAATACCTAAGCTTTGGAATGGTTTTGAAAGTGGAAGCATTCCAACATAGATGAATACGCCGTCTGCACCAAATTCTGTTTCCTCACCAGTCTTTGTATTTACAAGTGTTAAGGAACCAACCTTACCATCTTTTTCGTGAATTTCTTTAACTGTGTGATTCCAGATAAACTCCACTTTCTCGTTATCAAATGCACGTTGTTGTAGAATTTTTTGGGCACGAAGTTCGTCACGACGGTGGATGATTGTAACCTTAGAAGCGAAACGTGTTAAGTACACGCCTTCTTCTACAGCTGAGTCGCCTCCACCAACTACAACAAGCTCTCTGTTTTTAAAGAATGCCCCATCACACACGGCACAGTAAGAAACGCCTCGGCCACCAAGTTCTTGTTCACCTGGCACCCCAATTTTCTTATATTCCGCACCAGTTGCGATGATTACAGCACGTGCTTTATATTCTTTGCTGCCAGCAATGACAGTCTTGTATTCTTCACCATTAATTATTTCTTTTATATCACCATACGCATATTCAGCACCGAATTTCTTCGCATGCTCGAACATTTTTGTGGATAATTCAGGTCCTAAAATATGATCAAATCCTGGGTAGTTTTCAACTTCTTCAGTGTTTGCCATTTGGCCACCAGGAATCCCGCGCTCAAGCATTAATGTTGATAAGTCTGCACGAGATGTATAAACGGCCGCAGTCATACCTGCTGGTCCAGCACCGATTATAATGACATCATAAATTTTTTCTTCCGTCATTTTTACGTCTCTCCTTACATCCTTTATAAAAGTGGATTTTATTGTTTTAGTATCTCCTACCCCTATCCTATAAAAACCTGACAAAATCCGCTATTAATATGCTCATTGTAAGAGTTCTTTAACAAATTTTACATACTTCATCACGGTTGCTTTTGAAATATTATATTTCTCAGCAACCTGTTTTTGGGTTATCGTCCGTGACCCGTGGTTACGCCAAATGTATTCAGTTGCTGCAGCCCATGCTTGCCAGTTAGATACATTGAATTGACGCTTAACCGCTTCATCGTAAATCATTAACCATGTTAAATAGAGTTCCTCATTTGCAGAATCATCATGTTTATTTTTTGTAAATAAAGTGTCTGCAATATTGTATCCATCTATAATATATACCGGAATTTTTCCTGTTTTTTTCTTTTTACTAAGGACATAGCTTGCAAATTCTTGTTCAAGGGTCGCATGGAATTGTATATGTTTAATATCTTTGCGGGCAAGAGAAGAGTTTGTCTTACTTGCTAAAAATAAACCATATAGGCGTTCCTCGATAAAATCACCTGTTAACCAACGGTCCAATACATCACTAATGGATTTAGTACGGTCTGATTCCCATGGGGCTGAGCCCTTTTTACTCGGATTTTCTTCAAGCACTCGCTTCCATGCATTCTGGGCAACATCATGGTGCTCTGTAAAATAAGCAGAATGTGAAAGCCAATAATAGAAGGTTTCGTCTCCTTCAAACCCACTTCGTTGCAGACTTCGCAACCATTTATAAGCCAGATCATGTCTTCCGACCAACCCAAATGTTGCACCTAGCTTATAGCGGTGTTCGGAAAGGATCGGATGGATCAGCGCTAATCGTTTTGTTAGCTCTTTTACCTGCTGATTTTTTCGCTGATAATATAGAAATACCAATGAGTTGCAAAGTGCATGAAGATTGCCAGGGTTTTTACTCAAAACCTCATCAAGAATCTCTGATGCATTCTCAACATCACCAGAATAAAAATACGCAAGTGCTAAATTATTATAAGCAGACCAGAATTCCGGGTATTCGCGAATGATTTCCTTTAAAAGGGTCACTGCTTCGTCTAATCGTCCTGTTTCAAGGTAATCACGGGCTTGTTCTTGCATGACGATGAGTTCATCCTGTTGGTTAGCTGAATCTTCAAAGTCCACTTCCTCAAGGAGCAATAAATCAAGCAAATCCTCGGCATCCTCCGAAAAGTCACCCTCTGGCTCACAATCTAAATAGGCTTGTGCATGTTTGCCTGCTTCTTGGAACAAACCTAAATGTGCATAATTATTGGCCATGAAATAATAGCACTCTGGCATATCGAAATTTGGATCTTCCATTATTTTTGTAAGATACTGATTAGATAGGACATAATCGCCAATTTCTGTTAACGCTACAGATAATTGACATAAGAACATCGGCTCTTTTGGTTCAAGCTGAATCGCTCGTTTAAAATGTTTTATGGCTTTATATATATCATGCTGGCGATACGCCTTTAGTCCTTTTTTAAAATAATATTCTCCCGTCTGGATAAACGGAATTACCTTCGAACTATGCTGACTTTCTTTTCTGTTTTGTTTTTCCATCGGGGCCTCCATTAAAAGTACGTGTTCAAAAAGGAGGATAAAAAGGACCTCGTCGACAAAAACGCCACGGCCTCATGTCTTGTCGACACTAGCACATCCTGTGCGTCGAAATTTCTAGGCGGCGCAGCTTTGAGTGGCGGAACGTATGCATTTAATACGTGAGCATAAGTAATTGCTTCCGCGAATCCCCTTCGCACGCCGGAAAGGTGCTTTTCCTTTCCAAGGAACGGAAAAGCAAGCCAACAAAGAAATTCGATGTGTCATTTTTACCGGACTTTTTGAACATCAACTATAAATACTGCTTTTTAAAGATATTTCCCAACGTAGTATAACATATATAATCCTTGACACATAGGGGTGCTCGGGTAAAAGGAAAAAACTTTTGAAGAAAGTTCGAGTGGTAATTTGTGGGTAATGTGAATAATGTGGACAACTTTCCACATTTCTTTGAATAAAGTACCGTGGCTGCTGGTTTGATTGGGACATACGCACATCGAACCAATGCAAAATGTGGATAGTGTGGATATTGTGGATATATAGCTAACATTTCAGTAAGGTCAAGCATTGAAAAAGGTGCCTATTTGTGGATAAGCACCCTTTACATTTCTATCTTCTCTTTTGTAGGACGGATAATACTTCATCAAGTGGAAGCTTTTGTTCACGAAGTAAGACGAGCAAGTGATAAATCAAATCTGCTGCTTCCCACTTAAGTTCTTCGTGATCTCGATTCTTCGCTGCAATAATAACTTCTGAAGCTTCTTCACCGACTTTTTTCAGAATCTTATCTACCCCTTTATCAAATAGGTATGTAGTATAAGCGCCCTCTGGCATTTCAGCTTCGCGCTTCGCGATTACTTCTTCAAGTTCATTAAGAATGGCAAAGCGGTCAGAAGACACTTCTTTTGATTCTCCTAGAATTGATTCATTGAAGCAAGAATAGCTTCCTGTGTGGCAAGCTGGGCCTGCTGGCTCCACTAAAACAAGGATGGCATCCTGGTCACAATCATACTTAATATCCACTATTTTTTGAGTATTACCTGAGGTTTCCCCTTTGTGCCAAAGCTCCTGGCGTGAACGGCTATAAAACCAAGTTTCACGTGTTTCAATGGATTTACGTAAAGATTCTTCATTCATATAAGCGAGTGTTAATACCTCTTTACTTACTGCATCCTGAACAATAGCTGGAGCAAGTCCTTTTTCGTCGAATTTAATGTCTGGTGTGTTCATCGGACATTGACCCCTTTCTCTTTTAAATAAGTCTTCACTTCTTTTACGGAAGTTTCTTTGTAGTGAAAAATACTTGCCGCTAATGCAGCGTCTGCCTTACCTTCTTTGAATGCTTGTACAAAATGTTCAGCATTTCCTGCGCCACCTGATGCGATAACAGGTACAGTAACTGCCTCACTCACTCGTTTTGTTAATTCAAGATTGAAGCCATCCTTGCTTCCGTCATCGTCCATACTAGTTAATAATATTTCACCAGCACCAAGCTTGATTGCTTCCTTCGCCCAAGAAACAACCTCCCACTCAGTTGCTTTACGTCCGCCATGAGTGTAAACTCTCCAGCTACTAAGTTTCTCATCGTATTTTGCGTCGATCGCAACAACAATACATTGAGAGCCAAAGAAGTCAGCGCCCTCCTTGATTAAGGCAGGGTTTGTCACGGCTGCCGTATTTAGTGAAACTTTGTCAGCACCGGCACGGAGGATTTTTTTCATATCCTCTAAGGAATTAATTCCTCCTCCAACTGTGAAAGGAATCGCAAGCTCTGCTGCCACTTTTTCGACAACCTCAACCATCGTTTTTCGACCTTCATGTGAGGCAGAAATATCAAGGAATACGAGTTCATCTGCACCTTCTGAATCATAGAATTTGGCAAGTTCAACAGGATCCCCTGCATCACGTAGACCAACAAATTGAATGCCTTTCACAACCCGACCATCTTTTACGTCCAAACATGGAATGATACGTTTTGTAATCATCACGCATTCACCTCTTCTAACGCCTCTTGCACGGTAAACTGATTGGTATAGATGGCTTTTCCAACGATTGCACCAGAAACACCTCGATCTGCTAACTTACTAAGAGCTTTTAAGTCTTCAATAGAGCTAACTCCACCAGAAGCAATGACTTGTTTTCCTGTAACAGAAGCGAGCGTTGCAACCGCATCAATGTTAGGACCGCTAAGCATGCCGTCTGTCGCGATATCTGTAAAAATGAATGTTTGTGCACCTGCTTTTGCGAGCTCAACACCTAAGTCAGTCGCTTTTACAGATGATGTATTTAACCAACCTTCAGTCGCTACATAACCGTCTTTTGCATCGATTCCTATCGCGATTTTTTCTTTGTATTTCTTAAGCATGTCTTTTACAAAATCAGGATTAGAAATGGCCGCACTTCCTAAAATGACGCGGTCAACACCATTTTCAATATAGTAAGCTACATCCTCTTCGGTTCGAATTCCGCCACCGATTTGAACTTTTGCATCAAGTTTTTTGGCAACCTCAATCACGTACTGGTCATTCACACGTTTACCCGCTTTTGCTCCATCTAAATCGACCATGTGAATCCACTCAGCACCCGCATCAGCGAAAGCTTTTGCCATATCATACGGGGAGTCACCATAGACGGTTTCTTTATTATAATCCCCCTGTAGCAATCGAACACATTTGCCACCGCGCATATCGATTGCCGGGTAAATTGTAAAAGTACTCATATTGTCACCTTCTTTTCCACGATCGCAGCGTAGTTTTGGAGAATTTTTAATCCTAGCTCACTGCTTTTTTCAGGATGAAACTGGGTTCCAAACACATTACTTTTTCCAACAACAGCTGGAACTTCGACATCATACATGCTACTTGCAATCACATTTTCACTGTCAGTCTCTGCGAAGTATGAATGAACGAAATAGACGTGCCCACCCTCGATGCCTTTTAAAAGTGGAGATGGATTTTTGAGTTCAAGATCATTCCATCCCATATGGGGAACTTTGTAGGTTTCACCATTCGCTGTTATGCCAGGAATTTTTGTAATTCTGCCTTGTAAGAAACCAAAACCTTGGGTAAGTCCATTTTCTTCACTTTCTTCAAATAATAACTGCATTCCAAGACAGATTCCTAAGAGCGGAGTCCCTTTTGCAACTGACTCCTTTATGAAACCGACTAATCCTTTTTCATGTAAGATCCCCATTGCGTCCTTAAAGGACCCTACACCTGGTAAAATTAATCCTTCTGCTTTCGCAAGCTCATCTGGTGAACTTGAAATGAAATAATCATAGTTCATCCGTTCAAGCGCCTTAGAAACGCTGTATAAATTCCCCATGCCATAATCGATTATGCCTATCATCTACAACATCCCTTTCGTTGACGGGACCCCCTTAACTCGTGGGTCAATCATCGTTGCTTCATCTAATGCACGACCAAACGCTTTAAAAATAGCTTCAATCATATGATGTGTATTGTGACCGTAGTGAACAATTACATGGAGATTGATTCTTGCCTCTAATGCAAGCTTCCATAAAAATTCATGAACAAGTTCTGTATCAAATGTGCCAACTCGAGTACTTGGGAAATCTGCCTTCAATTCAAAGTGTGGACGATTTCCTAAATCAATAACAACCTGCGCGAGAGCTTCATCCATTGGAACAAATGCGTTCCCATAACGCTTGATTCCTTTTTTATCTCCAAGTGCTTCACGCAATGCCTGTCCTAAACAAATTCCAATGTCTTCTGTTGTATGATGATCATCGATTTCTGTATCACCATTTGCATCAACTGTTAAGTTGAATTTTCCATGTTGTGTAAAGAGATCTAACATATGGGACATAAATGGAACGCCTGTGTCTAGCTTTGAAATACCTTCCCCATCTACTGCAAAATCTAGTTTTATATCTGTTTCATTTGTCTTACGTTCAACCTTTGCTTGTCTTGTCATAATTACACCTACCGTTATCCACAATTTTAAAAATGGTAATGAGTCCTTGATGGTTCTGAAATCTGTGGATTATTGTCCACATTATCCACACTATCCACAAATCAGATGTGAATTTTGTGAATTATTTTAATATACGTTCAAAATGTAAAGGACCCGTCGACTAAGAACGCCACGTCCTGTGGCAACGTCGACACTAGTACATCCTGTACATCGAAAGTTCAAGGCGGCGCAGCTTTGAGTACCGGAACGAGGCAACTGCTTGAGTTAACATCCTTGCAGCCTTGCGCTGAGGAATTGACTTCGAGATTAACCTAGCAGACGCAAGCGCATGTCCTATTTTTTCACCATATCTCGTAGTGATGTTTGCAGAAATTCGATGTTTCGCTTTCACCCGAATTTTTGAACTTCTACTTTAATCGTTCCTCAACGGCTCTTGCGTGTGCTTCCAACCCTTCTAGTCTTGCAAAAGCAGCAATTTTTGGACCGTTTTCCTCGATAGCTTGTTTGCTATATGAAATAATGCTTGATTTTTTTGTAAAATCATCCACACTTAGTGGACTTGAAAAACGTGCAGTTCCGTTTGTCGGAAGGACGTGGTTTGGACCAGCAAAATAGTCACCGACAGGCTCAGAACTATAACGTCCGATAAAAATAGCTCCAGCGTGCTTGATTTTTCCAACTTGCTCCATTGGTTCCTCTGTCACGATTTCGAGATGCTCTGGAGCAAGCTCGTTTACAACCTTGATTGCTTCATCTAGGTCACCTGTAACGTAAATTGCTCCAAAATCATTAATTGATGCCCTAGCAATCGCTTCACGCGGAAGAAGGCTTAACTGCCTTTCAACCTCTTTAGAAACTGCTTCTGCAAGCTGCATTGAAGGTGTTACGAGAATGCTTGATGCTCGTTCATCATGCTCTGCTTGGGAGAGTAAGTCTGCTGCGATTTCGTTTGGTAGAGCTGTCTCATCTGCTAACACAACGATCTCACTAGGACCAGCAATCATGTCGATATCCACGTTTCCAAATACCTCACGTTTTGCTAATGCTACAAAGATATTACCAGGACCGACGATTTTATCAACAGGCTTGATGGTTTCTGTTCCGAACGCCAACGCCCCAACAGCTTGAGCACCACCAACCTTATAGATTTCTTTTACACCAAGTATGTCTGCAGCCACTAATACACCGGCTGGAATGGTACCGTCTTTTCCAGGTGGTGACACCATCACAATCCTCTCGACTCCAGCGACTTGTGCAGGAATGACGTTCATTAGGACGGATGACGGGTATGCAGCCTTCCCACCAGGAACATAAACACCAACTGCATCAAGTGGAGTGACCTTTTGACCGAGAATCGTCCCATTTTCCTTCATTGTCATCCATGACTGTTTTACCTGACGGCTATGATAATCACGGATATTTTCAGCTGCATCTTTAATAATTGGAACAAGTTTCGCGTCTAATTTTTGATACGCTTCTTTAAAATCTGAGTCGGTGACTTTTAATCCATCAAGTAAAACCCCATCAAATTTTTCAGTATAGTTACGAAGGGCCTGATCCCCTACTTTTTGTACGTTTGCGAGAATTTCTAAGACTGCTTTTCTTTGTTCTTCTGTCCCACTATCAATGGTCCGTTTCAGTGAAACAGTGTTGGTAACACGTTCAATTCTCATGGTGTGTCGGTCCTTTCTATTTTGATACTACTGCGATACTACGGTTGATAATCGCTCTACGATTTCATCGATTTGCTGATCCTTCAAGCGATAACTTACTGGATTTACAATAAGTCGTGACGTGATATCTGCAATATGTTCAAGCTCAACTAATCCATTTTCCTTCAATGTACGTCCTGTTGAGACGATATCGACAATTCGATCTGCAAGACCAATTAATGGTGCAAGTTCGATTGAACCGTTTAGTTTAATAATTTCAACCTGCTCCCCATTTTCACGAAAATAGCTAGATGCGATGTTTGGATATTTTGTTGCGATTTTAGGTGCGACACCTTTGATTTTGACATCTCGGAGTCCTGCAACGGCTAGATAGCATTTGCTGATTTGCAAATCGAGCACTTCATATACATCGCGCTCTTCCTCAAGCATGACATCTTTACCGGCAATACCAAGGTCTGCTACACCGTGCTCTACATATGTAGTTACATCCATTGGTTTTGCAAGCATGAAACGAAACGGCTCATCAGGAACATCGATAATTAACTTTCTGGAATCCTCGAATTCGGGAGGCAGATTATAACCTGCTTTTACTAAAAGTTGTGCCGCCTCTTCAAAAATTCGTCCTTTTGGCATTGCAATTGTTAATTTGTCACTCATTATGCCTCCTCCTTCCTTGTTGTTCCTAAGAAAAAGGTGTTTTTGGCAAAAGCATTTGTACAAGCATCAACATCCTTGACTCCTGCTATATCTTGAAGGATAACCCGCTCACCCTTTTCTCTTTTACTCATTGCAAAACGGATTGCTTCTTCTCTCTGTTCAGCGCTAAAAATCACACAATGGATTTCTGGCTCTTCCTGAGGTAAATCAAGAGCTTCAAGAAGTCGGTCAACACGGATACCAAAGCCTGTCGCTGGTGCAGGACGATTAAACTTTTCAAATAAATGATCGTAGCGTCCACCATTTCCTACTAAAAAGCCTACATTTTCAGCATAAACTTCGAAAAGAATTCCTGTATAGTAGCTCATATGGCTCACGAGATTAAAGTCAATTTTTATATGCTCAGTTACTCCGAATGCCTCTAGTTTTTTCCAGAGCATTTCAAGTTCGGCTGCTGCATTTTTTCCCTCTTCACATTCGACTAAATCTTTCGCTTTCTCAATTTTCGAATCATTTCCTCTCAATTGTAAAAGAGATAGCAATCGCTGTTTATCAATAGAAGAAAGCGGCAGTTTTTTCACATGCTCTCTGTAGCCAACGTAATTTTTTTCATATAAATAGCGCTGAAGGACATCCGCTCTTGCTTCATTTCCGACAATCTCCATAAACAATGCTTTCACATATCCAATATGGCCAATTGGCACTGTAAAATTAGTTAATCCTGCCTGCTTAAGAGACGCAATCATAAGCGAGATAACCTCTGCATCTGCACTTGTTGTTGTATCGCCAATATACTCGACTCCGATTTGCTCAAATTCAGCTGGTCTTCCACCTTCATGTTGTTGCGCACGGAACACATTTGCGGAATATGCGATACGTTGTGGATATTCACCTTGATATAAACGAGATGCTGCGACTCGAGCAATTGGTGCTGTCATATCAGGTCTTAGCACAAGTGTGTGACCCTGTGAATCCAATAATTTAAATAGCTGACGGTCGAGGATCGCTGACGCCTCACCGATTGTTTCATAGTATTCAAGTGTTGGAGTTTCAATAAATTGATAACCCCAGCTTTCAATTTGAGACGACATTGCATTACGGATTTTCTTTTTCGCTTCATATAAAGCAGGCAATGTATCTCTCATTCCTAATGGTTTTTCAAACATAAACACGATTTTCGTCACCACCAAAGTTTGTATATGTTAACTTTCCCAATATTTTCTTAAAAAAATCATTTTACTTTAGTTCGCTAATATACTACCAAGATAAAGTATATAATACACCTATCCCTTATATGCGTCAACAAAAAAGTCAGAATTTAGGTAAAATATATTAGGTAGGATCGGGATATTGTGCCATTATAGAGAATAAAGTTATTAACTGTGGATTATATGTATATTGTTGATAACTATAAAAGTAAGATTGTGGATTGAGTTGATATTGTGTATAAATGAACCGAAAATTTGTAAGCAAGAGAGGAAGAAAGGAGACAGATGTTGGAAATAGAAAATGAACAGATGAGGAAAAAGAGGAAAGAAGATGATTCAGTAGAAATAGAGAAGGTAAAAGAGATACGTAAATGGTGTAAGCTTGGGCAATAAAAAAGGAACCAAACCAACTCAATGGCTTGATTCCTCTTTCTCTCGCTGTTCCCTTTGTTCTTTCGTATAAATCACTCTCATCGGGTTCCCGCCAACAAAACTGCCTGCTGGGACATCTCTGTGGACCAATGTACCCGCTGATACGATTGCTCCATCGCCGATTTCCACACCTGGCAAAATCGTTGAATTAGCTCCAATCATTACCTCGTTGCCAATTTTAACGTCACCCAATCTGTATTCTTTAATCAAGTATTCATGGGCTAATATTGTGGTATTGAAGCCAATAACGGTGTTGCTTCCAACACTGATTTTCTCAGGAAACATTGTATCCGGTACTACCATAAGTGCAAATGCTGTTTTTTCCCCTACCTTCATTTTTAAAAAAGTGCGATATAGCCAATTTTTCACGCCAAGAAATGGCGTATAGCGCGCGATCTGTATGACGATAAAGTTTTTAACAACCTTCCAAAAGGATACGGTCTTATAAATTTGCCAAAGTGAATTAGGTCCTGAAACAAAATATCGTGTGGTTCGTCGTTTCACAATTTTTTCATCCTTTTATAATCAAATGCGCCTTGGCGTATTTGCGCCCGATTTTTTTCGAGCTTGCTCGAAAAAATTCCTCTGAAAAATCGTGGCATCCGCCGGAGGCTTTAACTTTATTCAGTCATGATTTGTACCCTCAACTGGAACGGTAAATCCCTTTATATTCATCCCACTTTAGAAGTAGGTTACTTCTGAATAAAGTTAAACTAAATCCAGTAAGTCACTCATGTTTTCTAGCATATAATCAGGGTTGTATTCCAATAAGAAGTCTTTTCCTTTATGAGACCAGGCAACTCCAGCAGTCTTTGTGCCCGCATTTCTACCAGCTACAATATCCTGATAATTGTCGCCAACCATAATGGCCTCTTCCGGTGTTGAGTTTAACATTTTCAGCGCTAACAGGACTGGTTCGGGATCTGGTTTTGGATTAGTCACATCATCCAATGTCACCACGACATCAAAGAATTGGTCGAGCTTGGTTAGTTGTAATCCCATGTTAACCGTTTTTCGAACTTTTGTTGTAACAACTCCAATTTTATAACCTTTTTCTTTAAGAGTCTTAATGGTGTCAAATACCCCCGGGAATTCGGTAACTAGTTCATCATGTTTTTCATGATTAAATTTTCGATATTCAGCAATCATTTCTTCTGCACGATCCGGGTCTACAGATGAAAAAGATTCATGTAAAGTAGGACCATTGAACGGCAAAATATCCTCTTTGCTATAGTTGCGATCTGGAAAGTATTTTCCAAAGGTGTGTAAAAAGGATTGCAAGATCAGTTCGTTCGTATCAATTAACGTTCCATCTAAATCAAATAGTAGTGTATTAATTGCCATAAATAACTTCCTTTCTATTATTTTGCTCGACGCGTTTCCAGATAAAAGCGATGACCATTGTTAGTATGATTGCAGTAATGAGGCGGATTAACAATAGCGGTAAAACCGGAATGCCTAAAGGGATAAAGATAAGCGTATCCTCCACAACCGCGTGACAGGATACTAAGAAAATTAATGCTAAGGTTACATCTTTCTTACTTACATTATCCTCTTTTACCGCCTGAATCATTACACCTGCTCCTAACGCTAGACCGAACAAAATACCTGCAGCCAAGGTTGTTGATGTATTTTCCTTCATTCCGAGTGCCTTTGTGACTGGCGTCATCCACTTTGAAAATACATCCAACCATTTTAAATCCTTTAATATTTGAATAACAACCATCAATGGAATGACAATAAGAGCCAATTGCAGAATCCCAAATGTAGCTTTTTCTATACCATTTAAAACAATAGCACCCCAGCCTGATATTTGTTCATCAGTCGTAGATACTAATCCATATTTCGCTAGCTCACTTCCACCTTTCCAAACTAGATTAATGACAAAGGCAGAAATGAATGCGAGTCCCAGTCTAACTGTTACAATCACCCAAATCTTCATACCTACTTTTGCAGCAACAGTCGATTCGATAATCATATTATGCGAGAATGATAGCATGACAGCTAAAATAAACACTTCTTTTACGGTCAAATCTAGTGTTAAGATCGCTCCAATCCCTGCATAAAGGTTTAAAAAGTTACCTAATACAAGTGGTATTGCGGCATCACCTGACAGACCAAACCAGCCCATGATTGGGGCAATCCACTTAATCACCCAATCTAGCACCGGTGTATATTGCAACATTGTGACAAGTAGGGTAACAGGGAAAATAACCTTCCCTAATGTCCAAGTAGTTTTTAATCCTACTATGAAGCCTCTCTTGATTGTATCTAGCAAGTTTCCCCTCTCCCTTTTAAGGATGTTTAAAAAGTCCAATAAAAATGACACATCGAATTTCTGCGTACATTGCTCCGAGAAAATGGCAATAAACAGGTTATGCGCTTGCGTCTTCTAGTTTATTCACGAGGTCAATTCCTCAGCGCAAGGCTGCAAGGAAGTTAACTCAGGCAGTTGCCTCGCTCCGGTACTCGAAACTGCGCCGCCTTGAACTTTCGACGCACAGGACGTGCTAGTGTCGACAAGACATGAGGCCGTGGCGTTTTTGTCGACCGGTCCTTTTCATCCTCCTTTTTAAACTCACATTTTAAAATTAGTTCTCTAAATAACGCTCGTTCGAATGACCTTTTATTCTTCGGTAAATAAGTACGATAATTGCTCCCACAATCGATAACACTGAAATCAGCTGTGCCACTCGAATATCCCCAAGCATTAAGCTATCGGTCCGTAAGCCTTCTACGAATAAGCGGCCAATAGAATACCAGATGACGTATGTAAGAAACATTTCTCCACGTTTTAGGTTAACCCTTCGAAGCATTAGTAATAAAACAAAACCTACAAGACTCCAAATTGATTCATACAAAAAGGTTGGATGGTAGTACGTTCCTTGGATATACATTTGGTCCATGATAAAGTCAGGTAACACATTATAGAAAGTTTGGATCTGTTCCTCAGCAATGGGTCCCCCATGTGCTTCTTGGTTCATAAAATTTCCCCAACGGCCAATTGCTTGACCTAAGATAATGCTTGGTGCCGCGATGTCTGCAATTTTCCAAAAGGACAAACCTTTTACTCTTGCAAACACAATCGCAGTCACAACTGAACCAATTAACGCACCATGAATGGCAATTCCACCTTCCCAAATTGCAATGATTTTGGAAGGATTTTGCGAGTAATAATCCCATTTAAAAATAACGTAATAAATTCTTGCACAGATGATAGCAATTGGCACAGCGAACAGCATAAGGTCCATGAAAGTATCTTTATGCATACCTCTGCGTTCTGATTCTTTAATGGCAAGGTAAAGGGCTAGCATGGTCCCTAGCCCGATGATTAATCCATACCATTGAATGCGTAACGCGCCAAATTCTAAAAATGTTGGATCTAATGGTTGAATGTTTCGGTCCACTATCTCATCTCCCTATTTTATTGATTTTTTTATATGTCGTCGTGCTCCCTAAATTCAATTGTATGTGAAAGTCGATTTGAGAAATCTTCTGCAGCATTCAAGCCCATACGTTTAAGACGGTAATTCATCGCTGCCACTTCAATGATGACGGCTAGGTTTCGCCCAGGACGAACTGGAATTGTGTATTTTGTTAATTCAGTATCGATGATTTTCATTTTTTCTTCTTCAAGTCCAAGTCGGTCATATTGTTTTGTCTGATCCCAAAGTTCTAGATTGACCACAAGTGTAATCCGTTTATAATTTCGAATTGCACCTGCTCCGAATAAGGTCATGACGTTGATGATCCCAAGACCACGAATTTCAAGGAGATGCTCGATAAGCTCAGGTGCGCTACCAATAAGTGTATCATCATCTTCTTGACGAATTTCTACACAATCATCTGCAACAAGTCGGTGTCCGCGTTTGACAAGTTCAAGCGCTGTTTCACTTTTACCCACACCACTCTTACCGATGATTAGCACCCCTACTCCGTATATATCCACTAGAACACCATGGACAGCTGTTGTTGGAGCGAGCTTACTTTCTAAAAAGTTTGTAATTCTACTTGATAGTCTTGTTGTCTTCATTTGTGCTTTGATCACCGGAACCGATTCACGCTCGGAGGCTTCAATCAGTTCTGGTGGAACTTCTAAATCACGCGAAATAATAATTGCAGGAGTGATATCTGTACAAAGCTTTTCCGTACGGTATCTTTTTTCTTCGGTAGATAATTTCTCAAAGAACGTCAGCTCAGTTTTTCCTAATAGCTGGACTCGCTCTGAAGGATAGTAATCAAAAAATCCCGCTAGTTCAATACCCGGTCTAGATATATCACTTGTTGTTATCGGGCGATTCACTCCTTCTTCCCCACTCACCAATTCTAATTTGAACTTCTCAATTAAATCTTTTGTGCTAACTTTTGGCACATCTGTTCCTCCTTGATTGTGATTCATGTAGTTTTTGGTTGTTACTGCGTATTTTTAAAGCCCTCACATTTTTTGCTTAAAAAGACTGTATTTTATAAAATTAAATTTTTCAAACTCATTCTCCTATTTTAGCATTTTTCTGTGTAAGGCCAAAACTTTTCTGATTTAAATTGCAGAAGAATGTAGGGGAGTTGTGTTTTAAGAGGTGGATTGGGAGAATTACTTCTGTTTACCTGTGGGAGAGAAGGTCTCAGAGACAGATTGAACGGTGTACTCATCTAATTTGTCCTTGAGAGACGGTCTCAGAGACAGATTGAACGGTGTACTCATCTATTTTGTCTTTGAGAGACGGCCTCAGAGACAGATTGAACGGTGTACTCATCTATTTTGTCCTTGTGAGACGGTCTCAGAGACAGATTGAACAGTGAACTCATCTAATTTGTCTTCGAGAGACGGCCTCAGAGACGTTTGAACGGTGTACTCAGTTAATTTGTCTTTGAGAGACGGCCTCTGAGACAGCTTACCAAACTAACTCTTTTGTTTTGTCTGCGAGAGGCAGTCTCAACGACAGATTGCATGGAGAACTCTTATATTTGTCTTTGAGTATTTCATTTTACCAGTGAATAAACATTTGTATCATGCGCAACACCGTTTTGGTACATATAGTTCCTTAAGATACCTTCTTTTTCGAATCCAAGTTTTAGTAACAATTCATTTGATGCTACGTTTTCAACAAACACTATGGCACCAATGCGAGTTAATCCTAGATTGTCAAAACCGAAAGAGATTACTTTTTTAACAGCCTCGGTTGCGTATCCTTTTCGCCAGTATTGGGGCTGTAGCTCATAGCCAATTTCTGCTCGCATATGCTTGGGAGACCAAGCATTAAATCCTATCGTTCCAATGAATTCATTGATTTCTATTAATTCAATTCCCCATCTTATTCCACGTTTTTCTCTATAGTTTTTTGCAAAGAATTCAACAAATTGCTCTGCTTGTTCTTTTTTGGTTAGTGGATCTTGTCCGTAATAACGCGTGACATCATTGTTTGAAAAACAGGTGAATATTGCTTCGGCATCGCTAAGTACGATCTCTCTTAATCTAAGTCGTTCGGTTTCTAGTATTGGAAACATGCTTGTACTCCTTTCTCTCCTTTGACTATATGTTCAATAAAAAGCAGCGTAATCCTCCTTGGACTACGCTGCTAGTAAAGTATTATTTCTTCTTTTTCTCCTGAAGCGGTTCGACGATTACTTTTTGTATGAGTAAATTTAGAATCGAGATAATAACTGCTGCTAGTAATGCTGTGCCAAAGCCTTCGATGACAAAGGAGTCACCCATTAAGGACTGTGTCAGCATTAAAGTAAGTGCATTGATCACAAATAAAAATAAACCTAATGAGAGTACCGTAACAGGTAAAGTTAAAACGATGAGAATAGGTTTTACGATTACATTTAAAATCGATAGGATTACGCTTGCTGTGACAGCGGCGCCTACGCCTTCAAGATGAAACGTATCGACATATCCTGCTACAACCATTAGTACGATGCTATTAACAATTATGCTAGCAATCCATCTCATTATCTATAGACATCTCCTTCATTTGGTACAATAAACAACCAAACGAGATAAATAATCCCTAATGAACCGACGCCTAAAATGAATCCGACTACAGCAAGTATACGTAATAATGACGCATCGATTCCTGTATAATCCGCTAGGCCTCCAAGCACTCCTCCTAGCATTCTATTTCTAGTGGAGCGGTATAATTTCTTTTTCATTGTCAACACCTCAAAGTAGTTTTATCCCGCATTAACTGGTAGTAAGACCCCCACTACAAGTTTATTGGGATAACCAACAAGTATTTTTTTGGGGGCAAACTGCCAGTAGAAGCCCGAATCAATGTACAAAGACTAAGATCGACACATCCTGTGTCAACGTCTTTGTGACCCACTTCGTGTGGCCTCAACTAACATTCAGTAGGGGATGAAGACCCCCTTACTGAATGAATTTTTCACTTTATCGTAATAGAGCCTGTTTTCGTCTCAGCAAAGAGATGTAGCTTTTGCACTTTCTCTTCATTTGCTTTAAACCGTAGAGACTTCTGAACAACTTCATTTTTCTCCTCAATGATTGACATCATTGGAAGCTCTGACTTGAAGCTGCCGAGATTTGATTTTAATTCACCGTCAACTTGATAGTCATTTGCGACAAACACATCAATGCTCCCAGTGGTTGTTTTTACATACGCAGTGTGGCAGTTATCTCCCTGAATGTCGCAAGTGATGTTTCCGTTAAAGCTTTGGAGGTCAACTTTCTCAAAACGTCCAGTTGCTGTTACAGTCCCATTTAATGTTTCCGCTTCAAAATCTTTACTTGTGATTTGATTTGCTTTAATGTGACCATTTGCTGTTTCTATTTCAACCGATTCTGTATCAAAATTCGAAATGGTGATTGCACCATTTGCTGTTTTTGCACGGAAATCCTTTACTCGTAAATTTTCCCCAGTTA
Organism: Ferdinandcohnia sp. GQ5; assembly: GCF_059759275.1. Lineage (NCBI taxonomy): Bacteria > Bacillati > Bacillota > Bacilli > Caryophanales > Bacillaceae > Ferdinandcohnia > Ferdinandcohnia sp. GQ5. Next base: position 88,101 of record NZ_JCAXEW010000003.1, on the reverse strand, counting down.
TCGGTCCGTTAAACATGCGTGTCTTAATACTTTCATAATTTTCCTGAGGAACATATACTTTTGCATGAACCTTCATTTGCTTTTTCTGGATTGATAGGCGAAGTGCACCGTTTTCGATGGAGAAAAGAACATCCTCTAAAAATGCTTTGCGTGCACGTTCCTGGTTATCAATATTATATACTTTTGCTTCACATTCAACGCGGACATCCTTCTCTTCCCACGGAATAATTGTGATACTTCCATTCGAAACGTCTAGGTCAAGCTTGGTAATATATACGTCCTTATGCTGAAAAATATGTTTCACTTCTACCGCATTACCAAAATTAAAATCGAGATCGAGGTCTTTAATTTTTTTCAGAGCAGTGTCGATAAAGTCCATAAATTTGTGTTTCGCAGAGCCCTTGCTTTGATATGAATGTTGGTGTTGCTGCTGGGATTGCTCATACTGGACTTGAGTCGAAAGCTCTGTCTTGATTTCCTGTGCTGGATCTTGGGACTGGCTCTCCTCGCCAGAATGGAGTTTTTCAATTAGAACGATTGCTTCCTCAGCTGTCAGTTTTCCCTCTTCAACTAGTTTTAAAATACGTTTTTGTTCTTCTTTCATGGTTCCTTCCTCCCTTAAAGTTCTTCTTGAGCTAATACTTGAATTCCTTTTACAATGTTCCAAATCACAATTCCGACGTTAATGATCGCTAATAGGATGAACACTAGCACCATAGTAGCTACAAATGCCTCCACAGACCATATAAAGAAAAACGGAATAATGATAAAAACGATTGTTGCTACTGGAATAATATGTGAGATTAACGCATGCAAGGCATGCCTTTTTACTACTGGATTTTGAACTATGATATAAACAACGAGTGGTAAAATAAACCCCGCAAAGAAAACACTGAAGTAACACAACGCTGCAATTAATTTGTCGGTATTCACTCTTCATCTCCCCTTTATACCTCTATATACGATAACGAGATATAATTGGTTTCAAGATTTTATAAAAATAAGCCTGGAGTCTTAGATAACAAAGGGAGCCACTTGATATATCGATGAAAGAATCGGGCGAATTTCCCCTGACTCAAAAAAATCCAGAGGTCAACCCACTGGATTTAATGCTTAGGCTTGCTTTCTAAAAGTCCCTTAAAGTTTTCGCGGTAATGCCATGCTAATATTCCTTCAAATACTGTGATAATAATCGCCAATGGAAGCAACTCTGAATCTACAAAGATATGAAATGTTAAAATATTGACTATCAAACCTGCTAAAACAACCAAGGCTAACGGAACATACCTATGAATAATCAGTAAAACACCAGTGATGATTTCAACACCTTTTTCCAATGCTAGAAAATAGCCTTCTCCCAAAAATTCCATCGCAGCAGGGCTTGTTGGTGCAAATGGCTCAAATCCAAATAATACAGCATACCCATTTAACCCTGCTCCTAAAAATATGGTCCCCAACAGTATTTCAATAATGCGAATGGTGATTTTCATCATAATCCCCTTTGTATGGTTTTTAAATAGCCACTTTCAAAAGATTACCTTAAAGACCCTTACAGTAATATTTACGGTATTACACTTCCGTTAGAACTAAGAAGGATGAACTTCAATTTACTTTTTGCCTAACTCCCTTGCAAGAATCGATTGGCGAAACCCCTTTTGGCGAATGAGTTCTTTCATTTCTTCTGTGCTCATGTAGGAAAGGCGGATATGATAATAATTAATGTATTCAACCATAGCAAATCCGTATAAGAAAAGGTACCAATATAGTCCTTTAGAAAAAGTAGCTTGGTAGACTAGGAAAGGGAAACCCACTACAAGTAATACCAGATTACTTTTCTTAAAAAAACGAAAACGGGATAGATAACTGTCAGGTAAAGAAGAACTTTTGCCTTGTTTGACCCGCTTCCACTTCAAGTACCAATAATAACTACCTTGAAATAAAATGTATTCCAAAATACAGAATGCAAATAGATGTGGAATAGTGATTAAATAATGAGCAGACCATTCAAAAGTTGGAATATATAGTAACCAGAGGACCGCAAATAGAATGGCAGCTGATAATTCTCCTGTCCAAAGGCTAAATAGTTTTTTCTGAGCTCTTGCTTTCATGTGTATCAACTCCACCTATTAATTAAGAATCTATTAGTAGAGTACCATAATTTTCCTCCCGGAGTATGTTTTCAGTTAAAAAATCCCGTTCTGCTGCTATGCGCAAAACGGGATTCTGCATTTATTTAGAAACTGTCTCTTTTTCTTTGATTAGTTCTTTCATACGCTGACGGTCGCGTTCAAGGACTGGTTTTAGATAGCGTCCAGTGTGGGATGCATTGATTTTTGTAATTTCTTCTGGTGTACCTGTTCCATTGATAGTACCGCCTTTGTCTCCACCTTCAGGGCCGAGGTCAATAATGTAGTCCGCGGCTTTAATTACATCGAGGTTATGTTCAATGACGAGGACTGTGTCCCCATTTTCAACTAATCGCTGTAAGACCTTAAGCAATCTTGAAATGTCATCTACATGTAAGCCTGTTGTTGGCTCGTCTAATATATAAAACGACTTACCAGTTGAGCGACGATGTAATTCAGATGCAAGCTTCACGCGTTGTGCTTCTCCACCAGATAGAGTTGTTGCGGGCTGTCCTAGTTTAACATAGCCTAAACCAACATCATATAAGGTTTCAATTTTCCGCTTGATTCGTGGTATGTTTTCGAAAAAGGATAGTGCATCCTCAACAGTCATATTTAATATATCTGATATGTTTTTGTCCTTGTATTTAACTTCTAATGTTTCACGATTATAGCGTTTCCCATGACATACCTCACAAGGTACATAAACATCTGGCAGGAAGTGCATTTCGATTTTAATAATTCCATCACCACGGCAGGCTTCACAGCGTCCGCCCTTAACATTGAAACTAAAACGGCCCTTCTTATAACCTCTTACCTTTGCTTCATTTGTATTAGCGAACAGATCACGAATATCATCAAAGACGCCTGTGTATGTAGCTGGATTTGATCGTGGTGTTCGTCCAATTGGCGACTGGTCAATGTCGATTACTTTTTCTAATTGTTCAATCCCTTTAACTTCCTTGTGTTCACCAGGTTTTGTTTTGGCTCGGTTCAGTTTCTGTGCCAATGATTTATGGAGAATCTCATTCACCAAAGTACTCTTACCTGATCCTGATACACCTGTAACAGCGATGAACAGACCAAGGGGAAACTTAGCTGATACATTTTTTAGGTTATTTTCCTTTGCACCAATAACTTCTACGTAACGTCCATCCGGCTGTCTTCTTTCGCTTGGAAGTGGGATAAACTTTTTACCCGAGAGGTATTGTCCTGTTAAGGAATTCGGGTCTTCCATTACTTCTTTAGGAGTTCCCGCAGCAATAACCTCTCCCCCATGAATTCCAGCTCCCGGTCCGATGTCGATTAAATAATCAGCAGCTAACATCGTATCTTCATCGTGCTCAACTACAATTAATGTATTCCCAATATCTCTCATTGTCCTTAATGTATCAATCAGTCGGTCATTATCTCGTTGATGTAATCCTATTGACGGCTCGTCCAAAATATAGAGAACACCGGTTAAACGCGAACCGATTTGAGTAGCTAGTCGAATCCGTTGAGCCTCACCACCAGATAAAGTACCTGCGGCACGACTTAGAGTTAGATAATCTAATCCAACATTGACGAGAAAACCGAGTCGTTCTTTGATTTCTCGAAAAATAAGGTTCGCGATTTTCATATCTTTTTCAGAAAGCTCAATAGTAGTGAAGAAATCAAAAGCTTCATTAATAGAAAAGTCTGTAACATGAGAAATATGTTTTCCTGAGATTAAAACAGCTAGACTTTCCTTTTTCAATCGATATCCTTTACATGTAGGGCAAGCCCGCTCAGCCATATACTTTTCCATTTGTTCCCGGATATAATCGGAGCTTGTTTCATTGTAACGTCTTTCTACATTTCGAAGGACACCCTCAAAAACGATATTATTTTCACGTTTCTGACCGAAGTCATTCTCATAATAGAAGTAGATTTCCTCCCCATCACTTCCATAAAGGATTTTATCCATCAAATGCTTCGGGATATCCTTAACAGGAATATCCATATCAATCCCGTAATGATTACAAACTGATTCAAGTAATTGTGGGTAATATTGAGAGCTTGTTGGCTCCCATGGTGCAATTGCATGCTTTCGAAGCGATAAATCCCAGTTCGGAATCACGAGATCTGGATCGACTTCAAGCTTGTTACCTAAGCCATCACAATCGGGACATGCACCGAAAGGGCTATTAAAAGAAAACATTCTTGGTTCAAGTTCCCCAATCGAAAAACCACAAATTGGACATGAATGAAGCTCACTAAACAAGAGTTCCTCTTCCCCAATTACATCAATAATTACTTTACCTCCGCCTAATCGAAGGGCAGCCTCAAGGGAATCAGATAGTCTTGCTATTACACCTTCTTTAACTACAATTCGGTCAATGACAACCTCAATTGAATGTTTTTTATTCTTTTCTAGCTCGATGTCATCTGATAGCTCAAGCATTTCACCGTCGACACGAATTCTGACATAACCTTGTTTTTTTATATCCTCTAAAACTTTCACATGGGCACCCTTACGTCCTGATACAACAGGCGCGAGTACCTGCAGTTTTGTCCGTTCGGGGTATTCTAATATACGATCCACCATCTGCTCAACAGTTTGTGAAGTAATTTCGATTCCATGGTTAGGACAAACCGGTTTTCCTACTCGAGCATATAATAAACGCAAATAATCATAAATCTCTGTTACCGTTCCAACAGTTGACCTTGGATTCCGACTTGTTGTTTTTTGGTCAATCGAAATCGCAGGTGAAAGACCCTCAATTGAATCAACATCGGGTTTATCCATTTGGCCTAAAAATTGACGTGCGTATGCAGAAAGAGACTCGACATAGCGCCGTTGTCCTTCTGCATAAATGGTGTCAAATGCAAGGGAAGATTTTCCTGAACCAGATAGACCAGTCACGACAACTAGTTGATCTCTTGGAATCGTAACATCTATATTTTTTAAGTTATGGGCCCTTGCTCCTTTGACGACTATTTTATCCAATGCCATGTTTATGTCATCCTTCCGCTTTTAACTCCAAAATTAAATCACGTAATTCAGCTGCTCGTTCAAAATTAAGTGCTTTTGCAGCTTCCTTCATTTCATTTTCCATTTCAGCAATTACCTGTTCGCGTTCCTTTTTCGATAATCCAGTTAACTTAGGTACTGTTTCATAGGTTTCCGTATCTTCGGCTGCAGTTGTAGCACGAATGACATCGCGAATATCCTTTTTAATAGTTTGTGGCGTAATACCATGCTTTTTGTTATATTCCTCTTGTATTTCACGACGACGTTTTGTTTCATTAATCGCAATTTCCATTGAGTTCGTCATCTTATCTGCATACATGATGACCCTACCATTAGCATTTCGAGCGGCACGACCAATAGTTTGAATGAGTGATCGTTCCGAACGCAGGAACCCTTCCTTATCCGCATCCAGAATGGCAACAAGTGAGACTTCAGGAATATCCAGTCCTTCTCGAAGCAGGTTAATCCCTACTAGTACATCATGTTTACCCATACGTAGGTCACGAATAATTTCAATCCGCTCTAGTGTTTTTATTTCTGAATGCAAATAGGTTACCTTAATCCCAACGTCCTTCAAGTAATCTGTTAAATCCTCAGACATTTTTTTCGTTAAGGTAGTAATCAGGACTCGTTCATTTTTGTTTACACGGTCTTGGATTTCACCTAATAAATCATCAATTTGACCTTGAATTGGTCGAACTTCAATAATTGGATCAAGTAATCCAGTTGGACGAATAATTTGTTCAACCATTTCGTCTGTATGCTCGATTTCGTAAGGTCCAGGTGTAGCAGAGACGTTAATGATTTGATTGATATGCTTTTCAAACTCCTCAAAACGCAAAGGGCGGTTATCCAATGCTGATGGAAGACGGAAGCCGTGATCAACCAGTACTTGTTTCCTTGCCTGGTCACCATTAAACATGCCTCGAATCTGAGGCAATGTAACGTGCGATTCATCAACGACAATTAACAAATCCTCTGGAAAATAATCCAGTAAAGTATAAGGTGTTGAACCTGGCGGGCGTAAGGTTAGATGACGTGAATAGTTCTCAATACCTGAACAAAAGCCCATTTCACGCATCATTTCAAGATCATAATTTGTCCGTTGTTCAAGACGTTGTGCTTGTAATAATTGACCATCTTCACGAAGTTCAGCTAAGCGTTCTTCTAGCTCTGCCTCAATATTTTTGATCGCAATTTGCATTTTTTCTTCACGGGTTACGAAGTGGGATGCCGGGAATATTGCAACATGCTCACGTTCACCCAGTATTTCACCAGTTAAGGCATCAACCTCACGAATCCGATCAATTTCATCACCAAAAAACTCCACGCGAATACAGTGCTCATCACGTGAGGCGGGGAAAATTTCAACAACATCCCCTCTTACACGGAAGGTTCCGCGTCGGAAGTCAATGTCATTTCGTTCATATTGAACATCCACTAATTTGCGTAAAAGCTCATTTCGCTCGATTTCCATTCCCGTTCTTAATGAAACAACGAGTTCCCTATATTCCTCAGGAGAACCCAAGCCATAAATGCAAGATACACTCGCAATAATGATGACGTCCCTACGTTCAAAAAGTGAAGATGTTGCTGAGTGTCGTAATTTATCAATTTCATCATTCACGCTTGAGTCCTTCTCGATATATGTATCAGAGGATGGAACATATGCCTCTGGTTGGAAGTAGTCATAATAACTAACAAAATATTCAACAGCGTTATTGGGAAAGAACTCTTTAAATTCACTATAAAGCTGACCTGCCAATGTTTTATTGTGGGCAATGATAAGTGTCGGTCGATTTACTTCCTTGATCACATTCGAAATCGTAAACGTTTTTCCTGTACCCGTAGCACCTAATAAGGTTTGAATTTTTTTGCCAGCTTTGATTCCATCAACAAGCTGTTGGATTGCTCGTGGTTGGTCACCCTGTGGTGAATACTTTGAAACTAACTCAAATTGATCCTTCATTTACGTTCCTCCCATCCATTCTTTTGTTTTTATGTAATTTTCCACTGACTTTTTCTCGATAGAAATATTGTACCACAAACTGACCTAAAACAAACAAAAATACGAACTGATATTCGATTTTTTATTTATTGAAATGTAGTTTATAAAAAATATAACATACTATAATTAGGTAAATAGGTTTACTTTGAAGGAGTTTTATATGATAAAAGGTGATCTTTTATTTGAATTTTTTTATTCATAGAGGGGCAATTAGAAGTGTAAGATTAAATAAAAGCTTTGTTTAAGTGTGGGAGAAGTTTGAAATAAATCGAAGTAATTTCAAAGACAAAAGTCCTTCATCATCTCGATGAAGGACTTTATTTTCCCGCTCTTTTTCCCATATTTCTCGCATACATGAATCCTGCTCCCAACGAAAGAATATCAGCAGCGATGATAATCGCAGAATCGGCATATCCTTTATAAATAGACGCAACGATAAGGGCAACCGCTAGTAAAAACCCCACATAATGGTTATAGGTTACTCTTGTAAAGAAAACGACGAGTACACCAGGAAGGATGAGCGCCAGCAATAGTTTTAATAGCATTAAATTCGTATCCTTTCAATTTCATATCTTCAATATAGCAAATCAAATTAAGGAATTCACGTGATTACTCCTGCTATTTAAACAATTCCGGATAGAATCCTTTAGCCAATGTTTCAACTGCATACGCCATACGGTTTCCTGGTAGTACACTCTCTAATGAAATAACGACAAACTTTTCATTTTTAACACTTTCAAGTTGTGAAAGCGCTGGGTCATTTTTGATATCCTTTATTTTTTGCTCAATCGAAGGAGCATCATAATCGTGAATTAGAATGACATCTGGCTGCCTTGCAAGTACTTCTTCGTAGCTAACTGTGGTCCATTGTTTGTCTGTGATATCATTAAAAATATTTCGGCCGCCTGCTAGCTCTATTAATAACGTTTCAAAATTTGTTCCACCCGCGGTGAAAATGCCATTTCCGCCACTATCATATACTAGTACATCAACTGGCTCATGATTATCCAATTTCTCATGCACACTAGTAATTCGTGCCTTTTGTTCTTCAACAAATGACTCCGCTCGATCTTCAATGTCAAAGATCTTACCGATATCACGTATTTCCTGATAAATTTCTTCCATTGTTGTGGCTTTATTCATATATACGTTGATTCCATAGCTTTCAAGCTCATCCACGTCTAGACCTTCACTACCAAATTCCCAATCAATGCCGTAAATAAAATCTGCCCCACTCGTTATTACAGCTTCCCTTGTTGCAGAACCGTACGTAAGCTCTGGAATCTTCTCATAATCGTCCTTGTATTCAGGCAAAGCACCGCGGCTATGATTGTCCAAGCTGTTTCCAATTACATAATCAGAGAGTCCTAATGCAATAAATAATTCGGTTGCATTCGGCCCCAGGGTTAATACTTTTGAAGGTTTCTCAGTAAATTCTATTTCTCTTCCATAATTATCAATGACCAGAGCTTCTTTAGATTTGGTAACGGAGCCGTTCTCTGTATCCGAGCCACATCCTGTTAATACCAAAACAAGAATCCCTACCAGTAGCAAAACTAGTTTTTTCATTTAAATTTCTCCTTCTAACAAACTGACGGGTAAATAGGTAATCGTCACTTTTTTCGTAGTTGGATGAATTGCTACATCAGACCTGACCCCGTAGATTTCGTATATCGATTGAGACGTTAATACTTCTTCAGGCGTTCCTGCCATCAAAATACGCCCATCCTTAACAACATAAAGTCGGTCGCAATATAGAGCAGCAAGGTTTAAATCATGGATAGCGGATAATACTGTTACACCTAGACCTTTAATCAAATCAAAAATTTGTAGCTGGTGCTGGATATCCAAGTGATTTGTTGGCTCATCTAGTAGTAATAGATCCGTTTGCTGCGCAAGCACTCTACCTAGTAAGACACGCTGCTTTTCTCCGCCTGATAGATTGATATAGTTACGTTTCTCCATATCAGACATACCAATTTGCTCAATCGCATTTGCAACAATTTCTTTATCTTTTCTACTGTCACCATCAAAAAGTCCTTTGTATGGGCTTCGTCCCATTGCGACGATTTCTTGAACTTTAAAGTCAAATGGGATGACATTTTCTTGTCCAACTACACCGATTTTTTTGGCAACTTCTTTAGGGTTCATTTTATATACATTCTCTCCATCTAAAAAAACAACACCGGAATCAGGCTTAAGCACACGATACAAGTTTTTAAGGAGAGTCGATTTCCCACTTCCGTTTGGTCCGATGATTCCGACAAATTCACCTTTATTAACATGCAAATTCATATCTTCAATAATCTGTTTTTCATTCAATGAAAAATTCAAATTCTCAACTTGTAGTGTCAATTTTTCACCTACTTCTTTGTTTTTAATAACCAAATGAAGAATGGGCCTCCTACTAATGCGGTTAATATCCCAATTGGCAATTCTTCAGGTGCGATCACCATTCTGGCTGCGACATCTGTCCACACAACAAGGATTCCACCGAGTAAGGCACTTACAGGAAGAACACGTTTATGATCTGAACCAACGAGAAGTCTTGTAATATGCGGAACCATTAAACCGATAAATCCAATTGAGCCACTCACCGCTATCGTGACACCAGCTAAAAGCGAGGCCACAAGGATTAACAGTTTATGTAATCTCCCCACATTAAAGCCTAATGTTCCCGCTGTTTCGTCACCAAAAAGTAAGGCATTAAGGGCACGGTATTGGCTCATTAAAGCAATCATACAAATCACTGACACTATAAGAGGCAGTGTTAAATAGCCCCATTTTGCTCCTGCCAAGCTACCTGACATCCAAAAGGTAGCATTATGTAAGCCTAACGCGTTCGGAGCACTTAGCGTAATCGTTCTTGTTAAAGCATCCATCATCAGTGCGATGGCGACACCTGAAAGTAAGAGATGAGTAACATTGATTCTTCCGTTCACCTTTGAAAGGACATAGACTAAAATAATCGTCACAGCAGCGCCAATAAACGCACTAATGGAAAGTGAATAAGTACCGAAAATTGAAAAAGCACCAAATAACATACCTAAAGTTGCCGTTGCAGATGCACCTGATGAAACACCGAGAATGAATGGATCTGCAAGATGGTTACGTACCAATGCCTGCATAACTACCCCTGTTATCGCTAATGAAGCACCAACAATCATTCCTAATAACACTCTTGGTAGGCGCAAACCCCAAACGATATTATACTCAACCTGAGTCCAGTTATTTTCAATAGTAAGAAAGGGAAGTTTGGCTAAAAGAATTTGGATGACCGTAAGTGGATGAACTGAGACTGGCCCTATACCGATTGAGAAGAAGATTGAAAGTGCACTTACTATCAACAGCAGTATTGTTATAATCTTCATATTTGGTTCATCTTGATTGAAGATCTTTTGAATATAATCCCTTTTCATCCCAATTCCTTTCTACAAAACATGAACGCCCAGAGAAGTTTTCTGAGCGTCGTAGAGTCATGTTTTTACACACCTTTATAGTCATTACTTTCATAGAAGTCGATTAGTTCAACGTACTTGTTTTTATCTTGGAAATAACGATACGTAAAGTCATTTTCAAATAACACGACATATCGGTCGTTACGGTCCCGAACAAGTAGACTTCTTGAGTCAAATAGGCGAGTATCTACATCTTTATTGCCAATCCATCTTGGGATCCTGTTTCCAAGTGAAGTGAACTCAACAGAGACATTATATTCTCCCTCTAATCGATATTCAAACACATCATATTGAAGTTGGCCAACCGCACCAAGAATGAACTCATCACTTGATTCCTGTCTGAATAATTGAATTGCCCCTTCTTGAACGAGCTGTTCAATACCTTTTCTAAATTGCTTTGCTTTCATTACGTTCTTCACACGTACCTTACGATACATTTCAGGTGGGAACACAGGCAATTCCTGGTAATGCATATCTTCTTTTCCAGCTGTAAGGGTATCGCCGATTTGGTAGACATTTGGATCATAAATCCCTATAATATCGCCAGGATAAGCCTCATCTACTGTTTCACGGCTTGCAGCCATAAACTGCTGGGTTTGATTCAACTTGATTGATTTGCCTGTACGAGTGATGTTGACACTCATTCCACGTTCAAACTTCCCTGAGCAGACGCGAAGGAATGCAATTCGGTCGCGGTGCTTCGTGTTCATGTTTGCTTGGATTTTGAAAATATAGCCTGAGAACGTTTCGTCCTCTGGTGGAATTAAGCCAAGATTTGTTTTACGTGGCTTCGGTTCTGAAGCAAATTGTAAAAATGTATTAAAAAACGTTTCTACACCAAAGTTTGCGAGCGCACTACCAAAGAAGACGGGCGTAAGTTCACCTTTGGCTACACGTTCCACATCAAAATCATTTCCTGCTTCGTCCAATAAAAGTAATTCATCTTGTGTACTTTCATAAATCGGACTATCTGTAATTTCAGGATATTTGCCGTCCTCTAGCTCCTGTAATGAAATGATTTTTTCGTCTTCATTTCCAGTAAAATGTACAAATTGTTTGTTGTAACGGTCAACAATCCCTAAGAATCGTTTCCCCATTCCAACTGGCCAATTCATCGGATAAGACTCAATACCAAGGACCTCTTCAATTTCGGCTAAAAGTTCCAGTGGATCTTTTCCTTCACGGTCAAGCTTATTGATGAATGTAAAAATTGGAATACCTCTCATACGACAAACTTTAAATAGTTTAATCGTTTGTGGCTCGACACCTTTCGTGGAGTCGATGATCATCACAACACTGTCCACAGCTGTTAACGTACGATAAGTGTCCTCACTGAAGTCCTCGTGTCCTGGTGTATCAAGAATATTGACATAAAAGTTTTGGTATGGAAAACTCATCACACTTGACGTAACTGAAATCCCACGTTGCTTTTCAATCTCCATCCAGTCCGACGCAGCAAATTTTCCTGATTTTTTTCCTTTTACCGTACCTGTTTCACGAATTACATTACCAAAATATAATAATTTCTCAGTCATCGTCGTTTTACCGGCATCCGGGTGGGAGATGATGGCAAACGTTCTTCGTTTTTGAACTTCATCTATATAGCTCATGTAAATTATCCTTCCGTTATCACAGATTGTATCTAAAAAAATATATCACAATTAAAAAGGAACTACAACGAGAATTGATTCCAATTCCGCATAGCAAAGGTTCGAAAATAAAGCGATTCTGTGATTTAAATCACAGAATCCTATTTAGGTTCGCACTATACTAAAGATAGAAATAGAAAAAAACTATAATGAGGTGAGAGTTACATGTTTGTAGCATATTTTCTTGTTTTTAGTCTTATTCTAGTTTGTGTCGGTTTTGCAATGCAAATTATGAAAGGTGTAAAAGAAATAGATAACAATTCACTGGATCAATAATGTAGAAAAAGAAAATGGGAGAACTAGTTCAACTAGTATCTCCCATTTTTTCGTCATCAAATAAAGGAACCCTTCCATTCTATAGCAACCCGGCCACCATAGAGTTATCCTCCTTAGGCCCGTGGCTTTGCGTCATTGTCTTTCAACAATTTTGCCTTTTGTATAGTTTGGTTTTTATCAATGATGTATTTATTTCACTGCTTGATTCATACGCTGGTATTTACGTTGGATGCTAATTGGGCTACGGTTTAGTCTTTTCCCAATATCGGAAAACGGAGTACCTGTTGCCACAAGCTCAATCATAGAGTTAATTTCTACTGTAGTCCACGCCCGGTAATTGACCCTCTTTTGCTTTGAACGCTCTCCTTCCACCCAACATGGTTCAGGAACGATTGCATTTTTTTCAATTTTTGAAAAGTCAATTCGGCTTTTGTTCCTCTTTGCCCAATCCCAAAAATCCTCGGGTTTAATAAAGTAAAATTTTCGAGTATTTCGTGTTGCTTTTTTTGTGTACCTTAGTCCATGGTTATCAATCCATAGCTTTACAGACTTTGGATCAATTTTTAATAGAGTTGCCAATTCGTGCATAGTCAATTGACCAGTAAAGGATTTCGTGTTCGAAAGCCCTAATCTTTTAATCTTTAACTCAACTGCCGTTTCCGTCCTACGAAGGTGATTGGCAATGGTAGAGATTTTCATACGGCCTACATTATCCTTCAAAAACTCTATTTCTTCATATGTCCATGTTCTCTTCTTCAAATCAAAAATCCCCTTTTCATTCTTAATAGCACTAAGAATGAAAGGCCTTTTGATGACATACTCTTATCATATCATACTATTGAACTAAAAACACACTGACATTTTTATTTTCACTAGAATTGTCAAGTGCTTTTTATACTTTTATAGTATACAAGTTGAATGTGCATCTTTCCGGATAGTAGCTACTTATTTTTGAAGCATAAGCTTCATCGCATGAATTTGGCCTAAATGGTAGGCAATATGGAAGAGTGCTAGGTTCGTTATTTCACCAAAGGTTTCCAGCCCAAGAAAGGGTTGTTTCAGCCTTTCTTCCAAACGTTCAACAGGAATTTGCTGTATTCTAGTTACCTGATTGGTAAATTGATTTACAAGATCTGTTTTTGAGGGAATATCTCCATTCCAATCTGCAGGACTAGTTCCTTTAGCAAATAGGTTTATGTAATTTTCCGGTAGAGAAGTAGATTTCTTCGGATAACCAAACATGAACTGCTCATTGACCGTAACGAGATGACCTACATGCCAAAGAATTGTATTATTAAAACCCTCCGGTTGAATATTAATTATGTCGTCTGTTATATCCTCTAGTTCGCCAAGGAAACGACCTTTTAATACTTCAAATTGCTTCAATAAATAGTGACTCATTGTAAACCCCTCCTAGTTTTTAAGTGGTAGTAATCTATATGGCATTTGATGTTATTTGAGACCAGATTATTGCCTTAATAAGTCATCTGTATTCATTTTTCTTTTGAAAGCATTTTAAAAAATGCGTGATGCTTAGGTAATAGTTAGTAACATGCATAATTCCTATGGTCTAGAGCGTTTGTGCATCTGTTTAAATTTTCTGTCAACAACCAATACACGCTGTCGTTTCCCGGGAAATGGTGTCGGCAATAGAAAAAAATGTCGGAGAGTTTCCCTACGCAAATAGACCCAAATCTGATTCGATTTGGGGCCTTTTATGTCAATTATTCAATTCCAGTCGTATTGCTTGTTAAAGTTAATGATGCTGTTTCGAGCTTTCCACCTCGGTAGAAGGTTAATTCAATTTGATCACCTATTTTTACTTTTGAATATAAATATTTGCGAAGGTCCATCGAACTTTTAACTTCGGTATCATTGATTTTCACAATGACGTCGGTCATTTTCAAACCAGCTTTTTCTGCTGCAGAATTTTGAGCAACACCTGTAACTATGACGCCTTCCTTAACATCATTCGGAAGGTCAGCGTAATACATTCTTGGAACTTCAGCAAGGTCCGCTAAACCAATGCCGATAAATGGACGATCAATTTTACCATTATCAATCAGACTGTTAATAATCGGAACAACATCATTACTTGGTATCGCAAAGCCTAATCCTTCTACCCCGCTGTTCGCAATCTTTAAGCTATTAATTCCAATCACTTGTCCTTGTGTATTTAAAAGAGCACCACCACTGTTACCAGGGTTAATGGCTGCATCAGTCTGAATAACGTTTAATTCCCAACTACCTGCAGAGGTATCAACAGAAATACTTCGGTCTTTCGCACTTACAATTCCTGAGGTAACTGTTCTTGATAAATCAAGTCCAAGTGGGTTCCCAATCGCAAATACCTGGTCACCAGGTCTTAGTGTCCCAGAATCACCAAATGGAAGAACCGCTTCGATATGTTTTGAATCTATTTCTAAAACGGCTAAATCGGTTAATGGATCTGTACCAATCAACTTAGCCATTGTTTTTTCACCATTATGAAGAGAGATTTCTACCTCATTTGCATTTTCGATAACATGGTTATTCGTTACAATATAAGCTTTATCTCCATCTTTTTGAAAAATAACTCCAGAGCCAGTACCGCTAGGAATATTTTGTGAGTTGCTTCGGTTAAAAGGATTTTGTTGGGATTGCATACTTGTAATTCCCACGATTCCTTTTGATGCTTCTTCCACCATATCAGCGATAGAAGAAGCCGAGTCAGATACCGCGGTTGGTTGGATTTTAACTGGTCCAGACGCTTCAATAACCTCAGTGTTCTGCTCTGTTGCAGGTGACTCTGAATTGAAATATCCCTGGAGACCGTCAATATGTGGTGCAACTCCAAGCGTTAATGCTGAACCAAGGACACCTGCTGACACCATGGATAAAAAGCTTTTCATTTTTGAGTTTGACTTTTTCTCTTTTGGTCTTGATGCACGAAGTGTCGATTCTTCGCTGACCGCTGATTGCTGTACAGTTTCAGTTTGAGCGTGTTCAATTTGTGTTGCTTCTAAGTCATTGTGTTCTACCTCTGGTTTCATATCCACTTTTTCCTGTTCGGTCTGAATCTCTGTAGAAGAATAACTTTCCTTATTATCTAGGTTGTTAGATTGATCATCTGTATGTTTAAATTCATCAAAACGTTTATCGTTTTCCATTATGAATTCCTCCTTGACTTACTCCTTATTTATATCATAGTCAAAAATTATGAACAAAATATTAACAAACCTTGAAAAGAAGTGGAAAAATAAGCGAAAATCCACCATTATTATTCTGGATTACGTTAATGGAAATCGAATTTCAAACTTGGTTCCTTTTCCTTTCTCACTCGTGACCTTAATCTTACCGTTATGAAGCTGGACCAACTGTTTCACGATAGAAAGTCCTAGGCCGAATTGACCAAACAATGTACCCGTTCGTGAGACATCCGCTTTGTAAAAACGATGCCAAATATTTTCTATTTCCGCTGGGGCAATCCCGACACCGGTATCTTCAATTTCGATAATTGTTTCATGTTCTCCTACTTTTCCACGAATCCAAATAACCCCATTATCAGTAAACTGGATACTGTTTTTTGTGATATTAATTAGTATTTGTATTAAACGATCGTAATCTGCTGTAATCATTAAACCGTTGGGAACATCAATCATGATTTGATCATTTTTCTCTTCCGCTTGTGGTTCAAGTGTATCTTTAACAACCTCAAACACTTCAATTAATTCGATTGTTTCCTTTTGAAGCGTAACCTGGTTGGAGCGAATTTTTTCATAATCCAGATTTTCATTCACAAGACGAATAAGACGCTTTGTTTCCTGACTTACCAGTTGAACGCCTTTTTCCTTTTCCTCATCTGGTATCAAGTCATTACTTAACCCTTCAATCACCCCGCTAATGGTTGTGAGCGGAGTCCGCAATTCATGGGAAACATCGGCCATAAATTTCCGCCTTCTGCTTTCAAGGCTTTCAATTTCCTCCATTGATTGTTGCAAGCGCTGCGCCATTTCATTAAAATCTTTCGACAACTCACCAATCTCATCAAAATCAGATGAAGGCAATTTAATGGAATAATCTCCAGCAGAAATCATTGAGGTCGCTTTCCTTAAACGTCTGATACGCTTTACATGAACCGTCGACAAAATCCAACTCATTAATAGAGCAACAGCCAATGCTAAAAACATCGTATAAAATAAATACTGGTTAATATCATGAATCATTTCCTGTGTCCCACTGATTGGTGACGCAAGCAGAACACCGCCGACAAAAGTTTGACCAACCATATAAGGCATGACAATAAATGTCACTTCTTGCTCAAATCGCTTGTAATCCTGTTTGACTGACACGATATGCCCACTTCGGACCTTGTCCCATTCTTTCTTTTTCAACTCCACTTGTGGTACAAATCCACTGGCAGTACTTAGACTTACCCCATTTTCATCAAATACAGTAAATAAAATATTTCTTTCACCAAGCATGTTTGAGTATTGACGAATTAATGAATCGACATTAGATGTACGACTAATATCAGAAATGATGTTTTCACCATAAGTGGTCAGTTCGTCGACCTTTTCTTCGAAGACGAGGTTCCCAACGTAATGTGCGAACACAATACTTAAGATTACAAAAGCAACCACAATCACACTTATGTGACTAACAAGCTGTTGAAACATGTAGCGAAATTTCATTTGTCTTCCTCAACAGTCTCATCAAATTTATAACCAACACCCCATACGGTATGGAAAAATGGCTGATTTGCAGTACCTAGTTTTTTACGGAGCCTCTTAATATGTACGTCGACCGTGCGCTCATCTCCGTAAAATTGGTAACCCCATACGCGATCTAATAATTGTTCTCTAGAAAATACCTGTTTCGGATGCTGCGCAAAATAATACAATAAATCAAATTCCTTAGGCGTTAAATTCGTGATCGATTTCCCATTCAGTATAACTTCTCTTGTAATTTTATTTATTTTAAAATGTTCTGTTTGAAGCGTCCCCGTCTCTACGTTCTCTGAAGGCTTACTATTGTAGCGTCTTGTGACCGCCTTTATTCGTGCCATTAACGCAAGTGGGCTGAATGGCTTTGTGACATAGTCGTCTGCCCCCATCTCAAGGCCCAGTACCTGATCAGATTCACTATCCTTTGCGGTGAGCATAATAATCGGAACCGTGCTTTTTTCTTCACGAATTTTTCGGCAGATGGTAACCCCATCCATACCAGGAAGCATCCAGTCTACAATGATTAAATCCCAATTTTCCTCTTTAAATCGCTTATACCCCTCTTGTCCATCATGGACAAACTCACCTTGAATACCTTCCTTTGAAAAAAACATTTCTATCATCGAGCAAACACTCTCATTATCTTCTATAACAAGAACTCTCATATCTCCAACTCCTAATAATAAACCGTAGATACTTTTATTTTACAATATAAATAGCTTTTATTAAAAGAAGGGGCCCTCCATTGTTGGATGCCCCTTGTGATTTCTATACTCTCATTTCCCCATGCTCAATTGAAGATTTTTCAATTTGAATAGTGGTATGTTCGATTTTGAATTTATCACGTATTTTATCAATGGATTGCTGTAAGATTTCCTGGCTGTCATGGTCGTCTTTGATTAATATATGACATGTGAGTGAGTCGATGCCTGATGTGATCGTCCAGATGTGAAGATCATGAACATCTATCACCCCTTCAATTTCTTCTAAAGTGGCTTTCACTTCTTTTTGATCAATCGTAATCGGCGTACCTTCCATTAAAATATGAATTGAGTGTGTTAACACACCCCAGGCACTTTTTAAAATTAAGATTGCCACAATTACAGAAATAATGGGGTCCGCTATATACCATTCAAACAACAGCATCAAGAGTCCGGCGATTATGGCACCCACTGATCCAAGTGCATCTCCAAGAACATGAAGGTATGCGCTCCTCAGATTCACGTTATTTTTTACATCGCCTTTACTAATCAGTGACCAAGCACTTAGTATATTCGCGAAAAGACCAATACCAGCAATGATCATCATCGTCCCACTTGCCACAGTCGGAGGTTCGAAAAATCGTTGAACCGCCTCATAAACGATAAAGCCTGCAATGACAAACAATGTAACTGCATTAAATAGAGCGGCTAAAATCTCAAATCGGTAAAACCCATAGGTTTTCTTCGGAGATGCAGGTCGGGTAGCAAACCAAAATGCGACTAAGCTTAACGCTAATGAACTCGCATCACTTAGCATATGACCTGAATCCGATAGTAAAGCTAGACTGTTTGTAATAAGACCACCGAAAAATTCCAGCAGCATGATTCCCGTCGTAATGACCAAAGCGATGAGTAAGCCTTTTTTGTTGCCCTCTCTAACTTCATCAAAATGATGATGATGATGGTGACCATGATGGTCGTGTCCGTGATGATGGTGATGATGGTGATGTCCCATCAATTTCCCCTCCTATTCATGTTCAATATGATGAATGACTTGGTGGAGCAAAGTAATGACATGTTCATCATCATATGTATAAAGAAATGTATTCCCCTCGCGTCGGTACGTCACTAAGCGAAGATTCCTCAGTAAGCTAAGTTGATGGGATACTGCTGATTGTGACATTTCGAGGACTTCCGCAATATGGGTAACCGAACATTCCTCTTGTGATAATAAATAAAGAATTTTAATCCGCGTTGGATCCGCAAGTGCTTTAAAAATACGTGATGCTTCGCCAATGGTGGTTTGAGATAAAAAGGAATGATCTTTTTGTTCCACTATTTAACCCTTCTTTCTTACTTTTGCTTGGTTACCTGTATATGCTGTGCTATGTACTTTGCATCATCGGCTACTCCTTGGAGTAAGGCTGAGCCTCTTCTTGTTTGCCAGGGTAATCCTAAAAAATAAAGACCCTTTATCTTGGTGATTCCTTTTATATGCTCTGGCTGACCGTTTTCTTGTAATGCGTTCGGAATTTGTAACCACTGATAATTAGATTTAAATCCAGTTGCCCAAACGACATTAGGAACGTTAAGCTCACTTTTATCTTCAAAAATGAATGTTTCATCTTTTATACTAATAGTTCTTGATTTTATCGTCACTTTACCAGATTTGATGGCTGTCTTTAATTCATATCCAAAAATCGGATCAGGACGTTTTTTTATAAAATTACCTAATTTGGATGTTGTACTAGCTTCGAGTATACCAAATTTATCAAACCACCAAAAAATACTCTTACCACCAAGGTCCTGCGGGATAAAGTTGAATTTTTGACTAGCCGAAAGATAAACAGTTCGCTCTTTTGCTAACTCAACAGCAATTTGTGCACCGGAGTTTGCTCCCCCCACAACCAATACAGGTCCGTCTTTGAGTTGTGTTGGATTTTTGTATTGTGCTGAATGGATTTGAAATACTTGATTGGATAAGTTCTTTGCAAAGTATGGGATCGATGGTTCTTGAAACGGACCAGTTGCAATCACTATATTTTTAGCAAGGATTACTTCTTTCGACGTTTCAATTTTGAAACCATGTTCTACCTTTGTAACGTTTGTGACTGTTGTATTTAATTGGGTCGGAAGCGAATGGTATGATGCGAATTTAGCCAAATAATCGGCAACCTCATCCTTTGTTGGGTACTCTTGCCTTGGACCATTCATTTTGAAATCAGGAAGCTCACTATAGGCTCTTGGTGTAAAAAGGGTCAATGAATCATATCGATTTATCCATGATTCCCCGATTTCCTTCGCTTTTATCTATAAGTAGAAATGACTGTTTGGCTTGTTTTAAATAAAAACCTATGGCTAAACCCGCTTGACCGGCTCCGATTACCACAGCATCATACATGAATATCCCTACTTCATTTAAAGTATATGAGCATATGCTCATATATAATATTATGTAATTGTTTGAAAGGTGTCAATTAAAATTGGAAAAATTTTGTGGGACAATGAACCTGTCCCTGTGTCCCATTAAAAAAACCTGCATTTCTTTAGGAATGCAGGTTCGAGTTCTTATTTTTCTTGTTCCCATTCTTCTCTTAGCAACCCCATCCGGATTGAGTCATAGTAGAAGCCATTATAGTAACGACATTTTCTCATACGCGCTTCGAGTGTCATGCCGAGCTTTTGGCCAACCTTGACCATACGTTGATTCCCTGACCATGTCGTGTATCCGACTCTTTCGATGTATGGGATCGTTTCAAATAAATAATCAATCCAATGCTTCATCGCCTCGGTTCCGTATCCATCCCCCCAATATTCCGGAAGATAGATAACAATGCCCATCTCAAGCCATCTTGTGGCTTCACTTTCCCAATAGAAAATAACGGATCCGATGATTTGACCATCGGCTTCAATAATCATGTGATCTAATGGGTGGTGTTGCATGGCGAGTTGATGTTCAGCCTTTTTTAAATACGTTTCTTTATCTATGTATTTAAGTGTGAAATAAGGCGCATCCCACTTTTTCCATTCTGGATTTGGGTTACCGTAGCGTAGTTCCCAAAGTACAGGTAAATCTTCTTTTTCAACTTGACGTAAAGTGACTTTTTCTCCTTTTACTTTAACTAGATTCATCTTGATCCCCCTGCTATCTTTCAAAACGTTAATTTCCAATATATTACCTATATATATGTTTTATTCGGTATCAACAGAGAAAATCCTTTCTTTTATTTAAACCGTGACTGTGAAAAAACACTCGTGCCTGATCTCCAAACGAAATGGGCGGAAAGGGGACGCAAGCGTCTGAATCGTGCCCAATCGCCAAACGCAATCAGAAAAAGGGGAACGATAGCGTCTGAATTTACTGCTTTTAGCTCTTTTTCGGCATTAAAAAAGCATGCAGCGTTTTACTACTGCATGCTTAATTTCCAACCACTTCTAGGAAATTCTCTACGAATGCCTCTTCTTTTTCAAACTGCATTTCTTGTTGTTGTTCGATTTCCACGCGTCTTGTAATTTCAAATTCTTTTAATCTTGTTTCACTAAGATCGCCTGCATTTAATGCTTGTTCAAGAATTGGTGCCAATACATGTGCATCTTTAATTGCACAGTTAATACCAATCGCTGCTGTTGGTGTCATTGTATGTGCTGCATCTCCAAGGATGATGAGGCCATTTTTTACCCAAGTGTCTGCATTTGAACTAAAAACTTTTAGGCAGACGAAGTTCTTCCACGATTGAATCTGCTCCCTTACAGTTGACTCTAATTCTGGAAAGCTTGTTATAAGTGGCTCCAAAAATGGCTCTAGCTGCTGCTTTCGTAAAGAATTGAATGTACCTTCTGGAATGTTCCAACCAATTTGAATCATCCCACCTGTTTGGGTAAACAAAGCTAGTTGATGTCCATTAGCAAGAACCATTTTTGTTGAAGGCTCCCAATCAGCAGGTGCTGGAATTTTAGCCCAAAGCACATCATAACCATGTGATTCCTCTGAAGCCGCAATACCCGCAAGTTTTCGAACAGTTGAGTAGCGGCCATCCGTACCAACTACGATTTTACTCGTAATGTTGATTTCTTCTCCATTTTGCTTTGCTTTTACACCTGTATAGTGTCCTTTATCATCCTGAACTAACCCTGTGACAGTTGTGTTTACAAGCAACTGAAAGTTTGGAAACCGTGCAGCTTCGTTTGAAACAGCCGTTAAAAAATGGGGCTGCGGTATATGAATACCAACGTGATCCTCAGTTGTTGGTGTGATTGTTTTTACAATATGCCTACCATTAATATATTGAACCTTCTTCATCTTTAATAATCCAAGTGCTTCTATTTTATCGAAAAGTTGATGTTCTTTTAATATCGCTTCGGTTTCTGCGTTGATGTGCTCACCTCTAAATTCACGTTCATTTCCAGAAGTACGCTCAACGACGATAGTTGATATACCCTTCTTCGCCATTAAATAGCCAAGTAGAGCACCCGCAGGACCTCCGCCCACAATACAAACATCTGTCTGCAAATTCATGTTATCACCTTCTATTATAATCGTATGATGCAAAAAGGTTTCCTAATAAGAAACAAAGTTCACTAAACGATAATTAAATGATAACAACCAGGATTTATTTGGTCAACTGATATTCATTTCCATACATGATTGTAATAAAATAGAGAATAATGATTTGGAATATTTTTCAAGGGGAGAGTTAAATGAAGAAAATCCTTTTACTGATTGTGATTGCTTGTGTCCTATTTATAGCAGGCTGCAGTGGCGAGCAGACGGGACTATCGCAACAGGTGAATGAAGAAGATTATACATCACCAAAACAAGTAGAAACCGATGAGAACGATGATGCACCGGCAGAAGTAGATGAAGAAGATACGCCATCAAAGCAAGTAGAAGAAGAAACTAATACTGAACCTTTTGAAATAGATACAGCAACTTATGAGGATGGGGAACTTACAATTCATTATCCTCAGCTAAATGAAATGCAGGATAAGAATATTGAGCAGGAAATCAATACTCTTATTAAAGAAGACGCAACGCTTTTTATAGAGCAATATCATGGTAGTGACTCTTCACTTGAAATGAATTACGAAATCCTATTGCCAGATGCTGATACTTTTAGTATTCAATATACTGGTGATTATCATGGTGGGATGTATCCTACAAGCCTCCTTTTCACCACCACTATTGACTGGAAAAAAGGAGAAAAAGTTAGACTATCGGATAAGTTTGTAATTGATGCAGGCTTCATTGAAAAATTGCGAAATGCACCGTACATTGATTGGGAAAATCCAAAAGAGCCAAATCAGGAAAAACAGGCTGCTATTGTTGAATACTTAAATACTTTTAATTTACAAACGCTTATTGATGCCATCACGAAAGCAGATCACCCAAATCCTGAAGAAAACCCATATGGTGTTTTTTCATATTACCTTAATGATGCTGTTATCATAAGTATTCAAGTTCCACATGCACTTGGAGACCATGCTGAGTTTGAGCTGAAAATGAATGATTTGGTGAAAAAATAAAATAAACCTTGAGAAAAGCGCTTAGTGGAAATTGGCGCTTTTTTTCTTTTGGTTGTTAACTAATCACACAAGGTTCACAAATTCCTAAAATTAGCAAAAAAAGCATTAATCCGGAGAGATTTAATGCTAGTGCGAATGAAACTATCTAGTTCTAACCTTATGCAAATGAATCTAAATTTCTATCCAAAACCTTTTAATTACATTTCCATCTTCTTCGATAAAGTCCGTATCAGGTACCCCACCGTTATGTACTATTGTTTTTAATGAACCTATATTATCCTCATCACAAACAACTAAGGCTTTTTGAATCCCAAGTTTTTTCGCTTTTTCTAAAGATAATGCTAAAAGTTTCGATGCGTACCCCTTACGTCGCTCAGAGGGACGGATTCCATACCCAATATGACCACCACTGTTGAATAACGTTTCAGTTAATCGATGGCGGATATTTACTGCACCAATTACTTTTTTATTTTCACCAACTAACCAAAAGGTTGAGTCAGGCACCCAATTTTCCGGGAGATTTTCTCCTTTTTCAGCATCAAATAGAGATTGAAGCATATCTTGAAAATTTGATGGGTCCTTACTAATCACCCAAGGTACCATATCTTCATTACTATCTTTCCATTCATTATAGAAAGATAGATATTCAAATTGATAGTCTAGTGATGGCCGAATTAATGTTGTCTGTTCCATATACATTCACCTTCTAGTTATTATTCATACACTTCTATCAGATTTTCAGAGTTAACTATAATTTTACTGCCATCTGTTGTTAAAATTTCAATTGGAAATATTGCAGAGATTTTATCGGAAAAGATCCATCTTCTCCCAGGTTGATTTAAAATGATGAATACACCTTTTGATTTATCTCCCATGAAATTTAGTGATGTTTGACTAAGTGGGTTGTTGTTACGCTCATTTATACCAATCTCTATTAACCGAGTGCCAGCACTAATCGCATCATTTACTGTAAGTCCTATTTCACTAATATTTATCACATTGTCTATCGAGAATGGCTTTGCTTCTTCTTTTGAGCCCTGCCTTGAAATGAACTCTACAATATTCCCGGCAGGATCGTAAAAATAGAAAGCATGTGCGGAAAAGAAAGAAAAATAGACTTCATCATCCCCATCCTCCACATTTAGTTCCACCCTCTCTTTGACCCATGACTTAGCTTCACTAAACTGGTTAGAAGGAATATTAAAGGCAAAGTGATAGAACGGATTCCCTTTTACATTTTCCGTAGTAAATTCTAACTCGCTAGAACCTACCTTAATTCGAAAGCTACTTTTATTTTCATTAATTAATGGAAATCCGAAAAGATCAACATAGAACTTCTTCATTTCATTCATTCTATCTGTTTGTAATTTTACTAACTTTACTTCCACGTTGAGACACTCCTTTACAAATTACTGATTCATTACCGAAAATCCTATCCACCCAATAAGAATAAAATTTGGAGATACCAGCAAAATGGATAACCATTTTACTTTTTTGGCTAGGGATACGGCAGCCCCGACATAAAACAATGGAAATATAAGTCCCCATATTTCAAAACGTGGTGTAGCTGCAAGATATAGTGACAGTGGTACTATAAGCACAGCTGATATTACGAGTAATAAAGGTTTTCTTTTATAGATTGAAAAAACGGAAAGGATAAGTGATACAATCATAAACGGCCAAAATAGAAACGCCATAGTAACCTCCAATTTGTAAGAAATGACAACTGTAATATTACTTTAGTTCAACAAAATGAAGTGTTAAGCCTTCTTTGATTAACACCTCTTTAGACGGTTATGTTTTTAATATGAGTAAAACAATGAGAAATATGATAAGGCCAATCATAAAAATCGTACCAAGACTTGCGCTGTAGACAACATACACATTTACATGAAGGATCACATGGACAATCAGGATAACGAGTATCAAAATCAGCAATAGAATTGCTACACTAATATTCTTATTCCTATTCAAAAAATCAGCACCTTAACGAAGAGATTAGGAAGGCTTGTATTATAACGTTTATTCTTCAGTTCATGACAATATTCCTAAAACTCCCTAATCTGAGTGTGATTCCGGTAAAGCATTTATCGTTTCTAAGACTGGTACGTACAGCTTTAAACTCCTCCATCAGGAAGGATGACGCCAACGTCCAAAGCCTCCTTCTGTATTAATAATTTGTCCGGTCATCCACGAAGCTTCATCCGTTAATAACCACGCAATAAGACGCGCTGGATCTTCCGGCTGCCCAATCCTTCCAAATGGGAACATGGGTTTAAGGTGTTCCCATAATTCCTCGGTCATATACCCCGTATCAACTGGTCCCGGGTTCACGGTATTCACAGTAATGTTTTGATCAGCCAATTGATCTGATAGTGTCAGCGTTACATCAGCAAGCGCTCCCTTCGAAGCAACGTAGGCAACTTCTCCTGTCATGGGACCTAATCTTTGTCCCGAGGTCATGAAAATAATTTTTCCTCTGCCTGATTTAGGATCATGTTGAGCTGCAAAATATTGTGCGAGTAGAATGGACGAGCGTGCATTTACAGCCCAGTGTTTATCTAACATTTCTACAGTCAGTTCACCAAGTACCCCATCGCTACCACTCATTGCATGATTGCAAACAAGAGCATCTATATGTCCACATTTATTACGGATTTCATCCATCACCCTTTTTGGTTCTTCAGGCTCCAAAAAATTCCCGCTTATGTCATATAGAAATGCACCTTCTATTAGCTCTGCGTTAATACCTTTCAGTACTTCACTCAAATCATCCGCACCCCATGATTGTTCTTGATCGTGCAGCTGGAAATGATGAATCATAACAGACGCTCCCCATGCAGCCACTTGGCGGGCTATCGCATACCCAATCCCTTGGCGACGGCTAACTCCAGTAATTAGTACATTTTTCCCTTTAAGTGGATATTGGTCTCGAATGATTTTGCTCATCAAACGTGATCTCCCTTTTCTTTAGATTTGGATTACTCTATATTACTTATAAAATAGCATGTGCTTCCAGAATTCACATCTATTTTTCTAACTATTCTTTTAAAAAAAGGCTCTTTTCTAACAGATTGTTGTTTTTAAATGTAGGGTGATTTCCGCTCCTGGTATTCGCTTTCCGCGGGCGATTCGCAAGCCTCCTCGCTTCACTGCGGGTTCTCTTCTTGCTCGCTATTCCCGCAGGACGTTGAATTTGCTTCCTTGAACATACACCGCACGAAGAAAATGCCAGCATTTTCGAGGATCTCGTACCATCAACTGAAATCACTTAATGAACAATAATATATCCCTTGCATAATCGGATTAAAAAGTAACATAGTTTACGATAACAGCCTAAAAAAACAATAAAAAATGCGCTGTCATAGACAACGCACCTGATTAATCGTATAAACAATTCATACACATTATATCTTCTTTTTTACGTTAGTTTCCCCATCCCAAACATACCCTTTTATCATTGTACTTTCTTCTTCTCTTCTTTAACTGTTAGAATTTCAGTGTCTTGCCCCAATTGTTTTCGGATTTGTTTTCTCGCTTCCGCCGATGTTCTTGCGTTGACTGACTCGACTTGTACTTTTCCGTCTACCTCTATTTCAACCAGAAAGCATTTTGCCCCACATCTCATGATAAGACCTCCTAATCCTTCCGTTTTAGCAAAAAAAGTAAATATTGTATCAGAAGTGTAAATAAAAGATGAAGGCGTGTCTAGTACATTCGAATTACCTTCACTTCCCATCTCAAAAGTTAAACTGAAACTTCCCATTAAAAGGAACCAATTAACTAACCGTGATAGCTAAAAAGATTATGCTAAAATATCTATTTATCTTTTTATAGTTATATATGAAGCATGAGGTTTGTACCATTTTTTCCTATTAACCTTTTATTTACTTTCTAGTAAAGCGATATTCAAACTCGAATTCTATACTAATCCTAACAACATTTTAGGAGGAATAGTAATGAAAAACAAATCTATTAAAAAGAAACTGATCCCGTTTGCTGTTGTGTCTTCACTCGCACTTGGAGCCCTTGTTGGAAACTTTTCAGTTCCTACTGCTGATGCGAAATCAAGTAAGCCAGATACGAATAATGGTAAAGCTAAAAATGTTATTTTTATGGTTCCAGACGGCTACTCTGCTTCATATGCAACGAACTACAGATGGTATAAAGGTGAGGAAACTGTGCTTGATTCAATGCTTGTTGGGATGCATCGCACCTATTCCTCTAACTCAGAGGTGACCGATTCAGCCGCAGCAGGTACAGCTATGGCAACTGGAATCAAAACAAATAATGGGATGATTAGTACATCTCCAGATGGGAAAGATTTAAAAACAATTCTTGAAGTTGCTGAAGAGAAAGGAAAATCATCAGGCTTAGTTGCAACTTCAACAATTACACATGCAACACCCGCTGTATTTGCTTCTCATGTAGCTTCACGTTCAAATGAAGCAGATATTGCACCACAATTGCTAGAAAATGATGTCGATGTTATTCTTGGCGGAGGTAAAAAATACTTCCCTGAAACCTTACTGAATGAGGCCGTCAAAAATGGATATCAATATGTTACAAATCACGATGAGCTTAAAAAAGTCCAGAAATCAAACAAACTTATCGGGCTATTTGCTGAAGACGGCATGGCACCTGAATTAGATCGTGATGAAACCAACGAGCCTAGCCTTGCAGAAATGACAGAAACTGCGATAGACGTTCTTAAAAAGGATAAGGATGGGTTCTTCTTAATGGTTGAAGGAAGCCAAATTGATTGGGCTGGTCATGATAATGATGCTGCATGGGCAATGAAGGACAGTGAAGCATTTGAACTTGCTGTTAAGGAAGCGGTAGAATTTGCTAAGAAGGATGGCAACACATTAGTGATTGTTGCTGGTGACCATGATACTGGCGGGATGTCAGTCGGTGGTTATGGAAAAGGAGATGCAAATCTCGATGTTTTACGTAACGTTACAGCAACTGGTGATTTCATGGAAAGCAAACTGAACGCTGACCGCAGTAATGTAAAGGAAGTGGTTAAGCAATATACAAATTTGGATTTAACTGCTGCCGAAGTGGAAAGAATCAAGGCTGCTAACTCGCCATCGATTGCAATTAATCAAGTTGTTTCTGAACGTGCAATTGTTGGATGGTCAAGCTCGGGGCACACTGGTACTGACGTTCCTTTATATGCATTCGGACCAGGGTCTCACTTATTTAGCGGTTTACATGAAAACACAAACCTACCTGTGTTAATGGCCAAAGCAATGAAAATCAAATTCAAGCCTGGAAACTAATCTATACTATGTAAAAGAGCTGTTAAGATACAGCTCTTTTTTTGTCAAAGAAAATAAAAACACCCTAAACGATGTTATACTAGTCAAAAAGGAAAATTAAGGGTGTCATTCATGAAAGATTTATGGGACAAAAATGGGTTGAAGTTGCTGGCATTGGTTGCATTTATAGTTATCCTTTATACGATCTATGATAACGTTCAGGAGCATCGGGAGTTCCTTGAAAAAGCGGAGCAAAATCAAGTTGAAGAGAGGGTTTGGCGTAAGTATGTAGTGAATGGACTATTGGAAGGGCCTAGGTTCTCCGTCCAAATCGGTGTCTTGCCCGATAGTAGTATCCCTACAAAACATAATGATTCCATGATTACAATCTCTAAGGAATTATTTGAAGAAATTGATGTTGCGGATACAATTTCCGGTTATGAGGTTGACGGAAAATTTTATACAGAGACACTGTTAAAAGAGGAAATACGCTGGTTTTATATTTTGTTAACCGTCTTTAGTCTGTATCCCATCGGCTATATTTTATATTGGTTAGGCAAAATTAAAGCAATAAAGAAATTATTTTCAATTATTTCAAGACGCTTGTATGTTGATAAGATTGCAGGCTTTGTGATTTCATTACTTATATTTGGTAGTTTGATACTAGCTCTCCTTCTCTTCCTTTCATCAGAAACAAAATTAGCACTTGAAAACGGGTATGAGAAATATTTCGGAAACAATCATGCTGAAACAATGGCTATTGTTACGGATCGTGGTTTTGATAGGGGAACATCCATCTATAACGAAAATGAGTACTACATCTCCTTGATGTATAAACCGAAGGATCACGAAAGTATTTTTATCGTAAAGGGCGTCACATGGCATAGTTATAAAAAATATACCGAGGAAATGCCAATCGTCTATAATGTCGATAACCCTTATCAGGTCTTTGCCAAAGAGATGGATTTTAGAGATTACACTGCAATCTTGATGACGGATACTGTAACTCTTACGCTTGTATCCGTCCTACTCATTATCTTATTAAGTTGGACCGCGTTTTTGTTATGGAAACGAAAAAAACAAAAAGGAAAGGACCATCCAATTTAAACATGGAAGGTCCTCTTTTCATCTCTTAATCTCTTTCTCTTGCCTTTTGTGTATCACGAATGTTCTTTTGAACAGTTATAGCTGCAAAAATACTTAGAACAAATGCCATTCCGTAAAATCCTTTTTCGCTTAAAACGATACTTCCTGCGTTGTAAAGCCCAATAGCCATTAATGATACGGATACAATGAGTGCAACCCAACTAATTCCATAATAGATACTTGTTACTGGAATTCCCTCTTCTTTGTCTCTTACAGCTTTCTGCAAAGAAACAGATGAATACAGACCAAAAATTAAGATTGCAAAGTAATACCCTTTCTCATTCAGTTCCATTGTGGCGTTAAATAAACCAATAAGATAAGCAGCAACACCAACTAATAACGCTGCCCACGAAGCCCCTTTAAAGGCTGCAGTTGGTTCCCCTTCTTTCCGCTCTACCTTCACTTTTGGTTTTTCTTGTTTGTCTTTATCTACCAAAATCTCATTTTCCATCAAATGTTCCCCTCCATCTTTCTTATAAAAAAGGAAGCACTGCAGATGCCCTGTAGTGCCTAAATCCATTATACAAAAATCACTTACAAAAAATGATAATTTTTTCGTTTTTTTACATCTTGAATTTTCGACATTTTAAGATTCCAAATATTTTTGTAGTAACCGATAGCCCCCGATAATCACATAAGAAATGAATCCAAGAATGATGATAAGTCGGATTATGATATGATCAATAATAAAGAGTACGAATACCATTGTTATAAGTAAAATACCTACGCGTGCCATAAATTTCGTATAACGAATGGCATGTTCCGAAAACTCAAGTTCTCCCTTATACATCCACCTTTGCCCGAATAACATACTTTCCTCTGGATTGAAGTAGGTCCAAATTAACACTGCATATAAAGGAATCATTAATATCAAACACAAAATAACTTCGGCCAAATCAGCTCCCCCTTTTGTGTATATACGGATCTACCCGCCGTTTAATTCCAAAATATTCTGTCTTATAAAGTCATTTGTATCATCGTCTACGTGAACAGCCTATTTGAAAAGTTCTAACCACCATGGGTAATCGTACTGTCCATCAGAGATTTGAAAAAAACCGTTCATAAATCTTAAATGAACAATACCGTAACTTTCAAAAACCTTCTCTTTTGGGGCATAAGTTGAAAAGATAAAGAAATTTTTCCTTTCAATTTCGATATCAACTTGTTTATTGAAAGATTCTGCTGGGATCTTATTAAAATTTGTATATTCTATCTAGTCCTGTTTTGTTGGGTTAAATCATAAGGATAGGATTAAAAAGATCACGAGTAACCCACCCAAACTAAATCTTTTTTTACCCTTTCTCATCTAACAATCCCTCCATTCATTAGAAAAATACAAAATATGAAACTAGTAATAAGACTACCATGGAAAGGATTGCTCTAACCCATGTTGCTTTTTTACTCACACCCGCTTTAGACTCTAAATTGTTAATATAACCGATTGTAAATATAAAACCGAAAATTACAAGATACCCCTCGTTTAATTCATCCGCATCAAGTAGCTTAATTGCCGCTAATAAAATTAAAACAGTCCCAACTCCGCCAAAAAACATACTTATGTACGAAACCTTTTTATCTTCCTTCACCATACTAACCCCCAAAACCACAAAATGTACTGGCTACTTATGTAAACAATTTTACCACACAACAATACCAAAATATTACATAGACAGTTCTACATAATCCTTTATCGGCCCGTGACAATGACCCATTTTCTTAGAGAAACGTGGCATTTTGAGACTAGGTGAGTATACTGTAGGGAATCTACACAAGAGAAAGGAAGTAAGAACATGGAGCTAAATTTATCTAACGTAAATGCGGCATCTTTTCAGACCCCTTACGTAGCACCACAACCGACATATACAGCCCCAAGCTATGATTTTACCCCTAGTTATGGATACGCTTGTCCTGAACCTTGTAACGATAATACCTTCGTATTGATCGTTGTGTTGTTCATCTTATTAATCATTATCGGTGCTTGCTATTTTCCAAAGTGCTAAATAAAAGCTAGCCTTTAAAAACATCACACAAAAAACAAGAACATGTCTACTTGATGTGTTCTTGTTTTTTGGCTAATTTAATTCTATTTTCCTTCTAGAACTCTATTATAATGCCAGTTCGTTTTGATGATGTACTCGTTTTTTTCTAATAATCTTGATATCGGACAATATTTTGATTTTATCTGACATTGTTGCCAATATATCGGACACAACTCACATTTTATCGGACAAACCAAAATAATATAGTTGTGAGGACATTGGCACGAATACTTATTATTTTCTTTCATATATTGAGTTTAGGACAACCGCTCATATGGAGGGATCAATTTGGATAACGATGAAAAAGTTTCGCAGGCGAGGTCTGATAATCGAAACTATATAAGAGTGAATAACAACATAAATTTCACAGTGAATTTCGGTGATTCTCTCAATTTACTTGCCTTAATTGTAGGCATATTTTTCATTAAAACCGTCTCTAAAAAGACTAAACAGAAATCGCAAAAAAGTAAAAAGGCGTTGATCCTTCCTTAGATCAATGCCCTTTTGTTATTGTCGCGGTGCAAATAACATCACGGAAACACCTATGATACAAATTCCAGCACCTAGCCAATCGTATAGGTCGGGTGTTTTCTTATCAATTCCCCAACCCCAAAGGACAGAAAGAACGATAAATACCCCACCATAGGCAGCATAAACTCTACCGAAAGATGGAAAGGTTTGAAAAGTAGCAATCACACCATATAAGGCCAATGCGATTCCCCCACCGATTCCCCAGTAATACGGCTTCCCTTCTCTTAACCAAAGCCATATCAAATAGCCTCCTCCGATTTCAGCGATTCCTGCTATGATAAAAAAGAAAATGGCATGTAAAATGTACATCACTTCCAGTATATGTAATTGCAGTACTTACCTATTATATCAACTAAGTATTTTTTTATCTTTTGCTAGGCAATTACTTATAAATTTCGTAAAATTTATTCATTAAGTACTTCACTCAACTTCAATGGTGAGATCGTCCCTTGATGAAAATACAATTGCCACCTTCCTTCAATAAGTTTCCATATGGAACTTCGAAATGTATTCCGCTTCCTCGTCTCATTGACAATGAAATAGGTTGCTAAAACGACATCTGGTGCCAGGGGATAAATCTCATAGTTATGGAGTGACATTACCGAAAGGTCAATTCTGGATTCAAGACATTCTTTTTTATTAAACATATATCCGGAACTACCAATCTCAAAGAAGTCATCTGCTAGTAGTTTATCTAGCTCCTCACGTTTTTTTCGAACTTCTATATTTAAATGCATTTCCTCTAATTCTTTCAATTTTTGCTTTAACTCATTTTCCATAATTTACAAAATCCTCCTTTATGCTTCTTCCATTCTATGTTTTTATTCTACTTAAACTTTCGTAACCCTTTCTCAACTTGCAATTTCCCACAAAGCATCATTGACCCATGTTCCATAGCCTTCTAAAATGAAGGTATTATAGGAGTAGGCTATCATTTGGTAACTTCTGTTTAGAGCTGGGATGTGTACCATTTATACATAAAAAATATACCTAGAATAGAGGATTATAAATGGAAATAGTAATAAGACAAGAACAAACTGAAGATTATTTTCAAACAGAAGAAGTTGTCAGAAAAGCTTTTTTAAAAGAAGAATACAGTGATAAGACAGAGCATTTTCTCGTAAACCGGATTCGAAAATCAGATGCTTTTATACCAGAACTTTCGTTGGTTGCCGTTAATCAAAAAGATGAGATTGTTGGACATATCATTCTTTCAAAAATTAAGATTGTGGATGGAGACCAATCCGTCGAATCACTGGCACTTGCCCCCGTTTCTGTTGCACCAGAGTATCAAAGAAAAGGGGTTGGAAGCCAATTAATCCGTGCTGCACTTGATAAGGCAAAAGATCTTGGATATCAGTCAGTTATTGTACTTGGACATAAAGATTATTATCCATTGTTTGGCTTCAAACAGGCGAATCGCTGGAATATAAAAGCTCCTTTTGATGTACCGAATGAGGTATTTATGGCTCTCGAACTAACTGAAGGTTCTCTTGATCATGTTCAAGGACTTATTCAATATTCAAAAGCTTTTGAGGAATAATAACGAGGGGTATCCAAGGCTCTAAAGTTTGGACCTTTGAGCACCCCATTTCTTATTTTATTTTCAAACAATAAATCGGCTCAGGATGATGACCCTCTTCTACCTCTCCGGTCGGGATAAAACCCGCTTTTTCATAGGTCCGTATTGCACGTTCATTATTATAGATAACAGATAGATAGATTTCCTCACATTGATAGGCACCAACCATATCTTCAATAATTGCATTTAAAACAGGGGTTCCATATCCTTTTCCTTGATACCTATGCCCTAACATCATACTGATTAATTCATACCGATTTGTTACTTTATGATAGCCATGAGAAGCAAAACCAATTAGTGTATCACCATCATAGATTGCTTTTGGAGTAAAACCAAATGTTTGGCATACTGCGAGAAAATACGTATTTGATCCTACCCACCTTTCATAAATTTGAATATACTTTTCTTGGTTTTCATCAGACTTTAAGTTGATTACATCATAGAAATTGTCCTCTGTTACATCAACTAATTTAATGTTCATGTAGTTCTCCTTTTTAGTTAAAAATAAATTTACCACCCTATTTATTCAACAGAATGTGGAGTTCTTCCTTCACAGAATAGCGGAGAACGGAAAGTTTTTCTTTCGACAAAATGATATATTACTATAAACATTTAATTGAAACTTTTTATTACATATCATACCTCTAATAATTGAAAGGAGGTTAATTAGGAAATGTCATATTCTACGAACATAGTTGAGCTGGCCATTGCTGGTGACAAACAAGCATTTGAACAACTTATAAAATCTGAAAGTGAAAAGTTATATAAAATTGCCTATTTACATATGCGGAACAAAGAGGATGCACTTGATGTCATACAGGAAGCTACCTATAAGGCCTATATTTCCATCCATCAACTGAAATCACCTACTTTTTTCAGTACATGGCTTGTGAAGATTTTAATGCGAACCGCTTATAAAGAACTTGCACGTAATAAGAAGGTGATAAAGCTTCCGGAAGAAACATTAGAGTATTTAATCGAATCCAGTCAGACACCAGAAATGAACCTAACAATTGATTTATCAGAGGCACTTTCTTCGCTAAATATGAACTATCGAAATGCTATTTTACTTTTCTATTATTATGATTTACCGATTCGAACGATTTCTACGATTCTGGATAAGCCACAATCAACCATTAAAACCTATTTACGGAGAGCAAAAGCTGAATTAAGAAAAACGTTAGGGGCTGATTATTATGGAAAAAGACTTATTTAACGATATTGAAATACCGAAACAAGAACTAAATGTTGCGATTAGAAAAGGGATCGAGCGCGGTGAAAGGTTCCGTCGAAAAAGTAAATACATACGACCACTAAAACGCACAACTTTTTTTTCTACTGGGGCTGCAGCTTTACTCCTAGCATCCGGATTTGTTTTTGCACCTGTAAACCAGGTTCTTGCTCAAGTTCCAATCATTGGGAGTATCTACGATAATTATCAAATGACAATTGGGCAGAATTTGGCAACTGAACAGCTAATAACGGAAATGAATCAAACTGTTGAAAATAAAGGAGTCAAGATGAGCATTACATCGATTTTTTATGATGGCTCCTATGTTGGTTTAACCTTTAAAGCATCTGGTGAAAACTTGTCTGAAACATTTGGCGGAGAAACAGGACCAGAGTCTGGGTACTCCTATAAGATGTTTGACGGAAAAGATGAATCTGGATGGGGTTCAACTATGGGGACCATAACGAAACAAGGCAATGAATATGTGGGTGCAATGATATTGAATAACCCCAACGAGAATAGTCCAGACGAGCTAGAAATCCCGATTACGTTCACACATATGGCCGGCGTAAGAGGAGAGTGGACCTTTAATCTTTCTGTTGAAAAATTACCTTCGCGGAAAATTGTACTTAATGAAACAATGTACTCTACAAATAAGGATTATAGCCTCCTTTTTCATGATATAAAGATTGGAAAAACAAACGCTATGTTAACTTATAAAGAATTATCAACAGCTGGGATAGAAGGTGAAAACCTACACTTTAACGTTGTTTCTGATCAAAGTGAAAAATTATCACTCCATAC
Source organism: Ferdinandcohnia sp. GQ5 (assembly GCF_059759275.1). NCBI lineage: Bacteria > Bacillati > Bacillota > Bacilli > Caryophanales > Bacillaceae > Ferdinandcohnia > Ferdinandcohnia sp. GQ5. Next base: position 52,062 of record NZ_JCAXEW010000003.1, on the reverse strand, counting down.
CGTTTCAGATTCTATGCTTATCTTTGAAATTGATAGTAAAAATCCACCAATGTTTATTGAGGTAATACCTTCGTATCATATTGGCAATGAAGAAATTAATTTAGATGCATTAAAGGTTCATTTGAATTAAGAAATGCAAATTCCGGACTACTGAGTGGTTCGGATTTTGCACATAAAAAAACCTCCAATCCCAATCAAGATTGAAGGTATTATTTATCTATACATCATAAGTGGTTAGCTTAGGACAAGTTCCTTTTGTTTTTTTTCTACTTTCTCTTGTTTTTCGATTAAGCCAAGTGCTTCTCCAGTTGAAGCATTGATTTTCGCCAGTAGATCTGGGTGTTCCATAAGGGATAGCCCGTATGAAGGAATCATGTCTTTGATTTTTGGCTCCCATTCTAGCATATGTTGTGGGAAGCACTTTTTAATGATTTCAAGCATAACATGAACAGCAGTTGATGCACCTGGTGATGCACCAAGTAACGCTGCAATAGAACCGTCAGCTGCAGTAATTACTTCAGTACCAAATTGAAGGGTTCCTTTGCCGCCTGCTTCAGTGTCTTTAATAACTTGAACACGTTGGCCAGCTACGATTAAATCCCAATCTTCGCTTTTTGCGTTTGGGATAAATTCACGGAGTTCTTCCATTCGTTGTTCTTTTGATAACATAACTTGCTGAATCAAGTATTTTGTTAGCGGAATTTCTTTTACCCCTGCAGCTAACATCGTTAACAAGTTATCATGTTTGATTGATGTAATTAAATCCATATTGGAGCCTGTTTTTAGGAACTTTGGAGAGAATCCCGCAAAAGGTCCAAATAGCAATGACTTTTTGTTGTTAATATATCTTGTATCAAGATGTGGAACAGACATTGGTGGCGCACCAACCTTCGCCTTTCCGTATACCTTGGCATGATGCTTTTCAATCACTTCCGGATTATTACATACCATGAAAATCCCACTTACAGGGAATCCACCAATATGTCTTCCTTCAGGAATACCAGATTTTTGGAGTAGATGTAGGCTTCCTCCACCGCCTCCAATGAAGACGAATTTTGCTTTATGATGTTCAACAGAACCACTATTTTGATTTTTCACCTTCAAGTCCCATAGACCATCACTTGTACGTTTCACATCTTTTACACTGTGGTTGTAATTAATTTGGACATTTTTATTCTTTAAATGATCAAACAACATTCGTGTTAAATTACCGAAGTTCACATCTGTACCAGCGTCTACTTTTGTAGCAGCTATTGGCTCATTTGACGAGCGATCCTTCATAATGAGCGGAATCCACTCTAAAAGTTTTTCCGGATCTTCGCTATACTCCATTCCTTGGAATAACGGATTTTTTGACAGCGCTTCAAATCGCTTCTTTAAAAATTCGACATCCTTTTCTCCTTGAACCATGCTCATATGCGGTAATGGCATGATGAAATCTTGTGGATTTTGGATTAAGTTGTTCTTTACAAGATATGCCCAAAACTGCTTGGAAACTTGGAACTGTTCGTTGACATTAATTGCTTTCTTAATATCTAATGTTCCGTCTGGTTTCTCAACAGTATAGTTAAGTTCACATAGTGCAGCATGACCTGTACCCGCGTTATTCAATTCGTGAGAGCTTTCCTCTCCTGGTTTATCGAGCTTTTCAAAAACGGTAATGTTCCATTCAGGCACTAGTTCTTTCAAGAGTGTCCCTAATGTCGCACTCATGATACCAGCACCGATTAAAATGACATCTGTTTTGGTTTCTATGTTGCTCATATTTATCAACCTTTTCTTTTAAAATTTGGACAAAAAAGATGAAGGCGGTCACAAAATCGGGCTCACCATTATTAGACAATCTCTTTCTCGTCTCAATTAAGGCCATTTTGGATGGCAATCTTATCAAATGCGCCTTGGCGTATTTGTGCCCAGATTTTTTCGAGCTTGCCCGAAAAGATTCCATTGAAAATCTGTGGCATCCGCCAGAGGCTTAACTTTATTCAGACATGTTTTAAACGCTCACACAAATTTAAATTCCTGTGTTTTAGTACTAATTAACTGAAGTAAGAAAACTGAATAAAGTTATAGATTAATATTTCATTACTATATGATAATTATAGGCTAATTAAAAGCCAGTTAAAAGTAAGAAGTTTATTTAGAAGTTCATGGCTCCGACAATACAGCCTTGCATCTTCAGTTGTATGAATGGAATACTAATAAACTCTTATTCTTCATTCCATCCTTTGTTATTATAACATGAAAAAAAGCAGAAACATCAAATTTCATGCAAAATAAATCATAATAATTTGACAAGTGACAGCGCTTTTCCAACCAATCCGGTATCGTGCAACGCAAGAAAATCTACTTTATCACTCATATTTTTTACTTCATCTTGAGTAATGCTTTTTCATCACAATGAGGATTTCAGGGCAATTGCCAAAAAGATTACTTAACAACCAAAAAAAACCTGCACTTTGAAATACAGGTTTAGAGTATATATTGAGATGCTTTGACAATCATCCAGATCAAAATTAAAGCCCATATGAACAGGATAAGTATCCCTGCAACCCAGTTTTTGGGTTTACCGTTTTTCATCATTTCTTCTGCTTTCATTTCGCAATCTGCAATCACTGCACTTGGGATCATTTTCAATGCAAACATGATTCCAATTGGGACAAGGATGACCTCATCAAGGTATCCGAGGATTGGTATAAAATCTGGGATCAAGTCGATCGGGCTGAATGTATAAGCTACCACTCCAGCAGTAAAAAGCTTAGCATACCATGGAACCCTCGCATCCTTATATGCAAAATACAAGACGAATATTTGTTTTTTCAAGCGTTTTGCCCAGCTTTTGATTTTCTCCATAAGTTCACCCAATAATTTTGTTTCCTTATTTTATTCCCATCTTCTTTAGGGGTGTATACTTTAGGATCTCCTACTTGTACCACTTTTAACCATTGCAAAGAGATTAGGATTTTTTCAACGGTTCTAATAGTTCAATAAGTTCAGGGGTAAATCCTTTAACAGCGCGGTCACCTACAACTGTTACAGGGACACCTAGAAAACCAAAGCGTTCCAATTCCTTTTGGAAGACCACGTTTTCTGCAATATTTCGGAGGTCAAATGGAATACCATTTTCAGTGAGAACCTTTTTAACAAAAGTACATTCGACACAGTCATTTGTTGTATAGACAATTACTTCTTTATTCATTGTAACAATACTCCTTATTCTGCCGGCGGGCCAAATTTTCCTGCGTGATAATCACGGTATGCTTGTTGGACTTCTTCCATTGAATTCATAACAAATGGGCCATAAGCGACAATTTCTTCGCGCAGTGGCACCCCTGAGTAAACAAGTAATTTTGAACGACTATTTGCTGATATTTCAAATTCACTTTCGTTTTTACCATTTTCGTTAAAAGTAAGGGTTCCTGCCCCTGTTTTTTTCAGAGGTGTTTTACTTTCACCAAGCTCTACTTCACCGGAAAGTACATATACAAACCCATTGTGATTTTCAGGCAGTATGTGTTTGTATGTCATACCCTTCGCAAGTGAAATCTCAGTCATAGTAATGGGGACCAAGCTATTCATCGGTCCTTTAACCCCCGCTATGTCTCCAGAGTAGACCTTTAATTCCCCACCTTCAATTTTCACATGAGGTACATCCTCTATATACACATTTTGGTAGGAGGTTTTTGTATTTTTTAGGGAACTCGGTAAGTTCAACCATAACTGTAGTGTATGAGCAATATCTTGGTCAACTGGCTCCTCAGCATGTCTTGCACCACTGCCAGCATTCATATATTGGATATCGCCAGCCTCTAAAATTGAGTTTCCACCGTGGTTATCGATATGCTCCAATCGTCCATCAATTACATAGGTAATCGTTTGAAACCCTCGGTGTGGATGGTCCGGAAATGCGCCGCGCTTATACCAGTCCTCCGCCATAATTAAAAACGGGTCAAACTCCTCAAACCGATTAGGCGGTAGCACAAAGCCTTGCTGTATATGTGGATACCCATTATTGTTGTATTTTATATACCAATGCTTTTTAAGATCTCGTTTAAAAAGGGAACTCATTTCGTTCACTCCTTGCTTGTTCATACTTGTATTCTTTCCTATTTCCATTTCATTTTGACACTTTAGGTGAATTTGTACAAAAATTACGCTTCGCCTTCAGACCTCACCTAGTATATTTTTCCAATAATCAGTATAATCAAAGTAAGACTGGGGGGATTTAATGGGTTTCGTTTTTTTATTTATGTTTTTCCTGCTGTCTATAATCGATAGTGTTATAGGAAAACGATTAGAACCAGGGTATAATTTGGCCGAATCAGACGGGCGAGTAAAATTCCGGATAGGCGGCATCCTTATCGTCATCTTATTTTTGGGAAGTGCCTATACATTATTTGATATTGATAATGTTAACCATACAAAATGGCTTCTCATCTCTTTTATGTTTTCTTTTTGGGGTTTTCAGTCATTCATGGAATGGAAATATGTTGAGGGAAAGAAGTACAAATTGTCTCTTGTTTTAATGGTTGTTTCTGTTATTGCTACTTTTGGAATCTTTTTTACTTATGAAAAAATCACGAAAACTACTTTTGGTGAGGAAGTAAGTAAATACATTGGGGAAACGGAGAAAATCGATAAAATTGAAGTAACTGCAATGACATTTGTTCAAAAGAAGGGCTACATGAACAATAAAACTACCATCACCGATCAATCATTGATACACAGATTCATTACCGAGCCTTCTGATATGAACCTTATGAAAACAAGATTTGGATCTGGATTGGGTTATTTCGTGACAGCCTATATTGGTAAAGATGCTTACAGTTTAGTTATTACTGAAAGTGAGTTGCAAATCGAAGACAAAAGCTATGTAATTAAGGGTGAAAACAAGTTATTATGCCTAATAGAGAACGGTCAATTGGAGTGGGTAGAGGAATAATGGGAAATAAATAACCCCCTAAGGGATACCTTAAGAGGTTTTTAATAAAGATTCAATTTCTTCTTCAGTTACAAACTTCCATTTAATATCTTTCCATATATCCTTATCCATTGCTTCTATAAGTAAGTCGATTTCATTATACGTAAACTTTATTGTTTGTTCTTTCATGTAATCCACCAAACCTTTCGTTATATAATTCGCTTGGGCTTATCTTGGTTTGAGGGTCAAGTTAAAAAAATTTCAGGAGGAGAAAAATAGTGAATAACACTCAGTCTATTAAGTTTCAAAACTTCGCCAACACCGAGTGTAAGGGTTCAAGTAGCTTGTATGAATTTCTTTCATTACAAATTGCCGACGATGATGAACTCCTTGAGTTGGCTTCTCATGCACGTAGTGGTCAGCCTTCATCTAATTTGTTGTTTGGTGCTGTTCATTACCTTTTGTTAAAAGGAAAAGACCACAGTCTTCGAGATTTTTATCCAAGTATGACGACGCATCCCCGGAAAGTAGATGAATCCTTTTTACCTTTTAAAGAGTTTTGCAATCAATATTCTAATGAAATCATCCCACTTCTACAGGAAAAATTGGTTCAGACAAATGAAGTAAGACGATGTTCTTATCTTTTTCCGGCCTTTCAATATATTTATCATATCATGAAAAAGCCGCTAGCATTGATTGAAATTGGGACCAGTGCCGGCCTGCAGTTGCTATGGGATCAGTATAGTTACTCGTATGGGACGGATGCAGCTTACGGAAACAGAGAATCAACTTTACATATAACAGCTGAGATAAAAGGAGATAATGCTCCTAATCTACAAGACTATATTCCTCCAGTAGCTTCTCGTATTGGCATTGACCTCCATCCAATTGATTTAAAAGATGATGACAATGTCCTTTGGTTAAAAGCCCTCATTTGGCCCGAACATCATGAAAGACGGGAGTTATTTGAAAAAGCTGCAAAAATAGTTAAGGCGAACGAAATACGATTGATTAAAGGGAATGGTGTTGAAATGCTTGAGGACCTTTCTAAAGAAATGTCAAGCGAATATGCGATTTGTATGTTCCACACCCATGTAGCAAACCAAATGCCTTCGGAAGTGAGGAATAGATTGCTAGATAAGGTTCAGCAGATCGGAACCGAACGTGAGATTTTTCATCTATATAACAATATACAAGACCGCGACCTTCATCTAGATTATTCTCTTGAAGGAAAAGTGTATAAACATGTTGTTGGTCAAACAGAAGGGCATGGAAAATGGTTTACGTGGGGGCTGTAAAAGGCATTTGGATAACTCCTATGCCTTTTAAACGAAAGGTGTCTATATAAAGATCTTCACGATAATCGGAAGCAAAAGTGTAACTACTAAAGATTGTATGAACGTTAACATGATATCCTTCTTCCACGGATTACTCTTTGGATAACGGTTGTTGATGCGTTGAAAAACTAGAAAGATCACCCACCAGAATAATGCTACATAGATGAAATCAAGAACATTATCATAATACAATCGAAACTCCTCCCTCCGTACCTATTAGATATCTGTTACTTCTATTATCGCATTATTTCAAAAAAATTGAAATAAATAAAAATATTACCAAACCTTGATGGTAAAATAATTTTAGAGATTTATAGAATTGGGGGTTTTTGTTTGAAGGAGAAAATATTCTGGATCAGTATAGTGGTCATTATCCTTAGCTATATCGGCAATTATTTGTATTTCCAATCTAAACAGCTGGATGCCCCACTATTTTTGGAGCATTATTATGAACTCACTTTGAATCATGAAGATGAGACAATGCTCACTTTTTATTACGTAACCAATAAGTCGGACTCTTCATCAATTGATCATGTACAAATTGATGGAATTGAGGCATATGCGAGCTCGAATATGGATTTTATATGGGGGTCGCAGGAACCTCAGTTTGAACAAGAGTATACACATCATTATTTAAAAGCACTTAATGTTACGTTTCCCATGGATTTCGAAGGTGAAGGTCCTTTATCGTTTTCAGAAATGGAGGTCCATCTTTCCAATGGAAAATCCCTTTTGGCTGATATTGGAGAAGTCATTCTTCATAAAAATTCGGAATACCCCAGTGTGTTAGAGACACAAATAAGTTCAAGTAGTAATCAGCATCGAGAGGAGAAATCGATGGTTGCTTTAGAACCAGTCAACATTGAGGAAATTGAGATTCCTTTTAAAGAGGAATTGTCAGATGACATTTTTATTAAAGTTGACCTTGAACAGGATAAATTGAGTGAACTCGAAAAACTCAAGACTGGTGCGAATCCTCCAAAATGGTTCGATGAAGACCGCGAAAAGGAATGGGATGACTTACCAGGTGTCACCCCCAATGATGATTTACTTCCATTTGCTTTGGAACAAAAAGAATGGGTCCGCTTCTTCATACAATTCAATCCGGCTAGGTATAGTTTCTTTCAATTCAGCATCAAACTCAACGGAAAAACAGAATCGGGTGATGAGTTTGTGAGGGAGTTACCAATCATAGATCACCCTGAGTTAGATCAAAAGGCGATCAACGAAATCATCGAGGAAAAGAGGCTGGTGAGGGCGAATGAAAATTAATTTTAAGCAAATGTTCTGGGGCTTCGTTTTTATTCTATTGGAGATCCATTTGATTTACGTTGATATTTTGCCAGAGCCAATCGGGTATTATCTCATTTTCGCAAGCCTAGTCGGGGTTCCTTCAGAAAGCAGATCCGGCAATCTATTGAAAAAGCTTTTGATCGTGCTTATACTCATTAGTATTCCAACTGTGTTTATCCAACAAAATGTGAATGGGAATGAATTAGGATCTTTTGTCGGCATACCTATCTGGGATATCTATACCTTTTTACTAGAAATTTTCAAGTTGGTCATTGTATTCCTTGTTTTTCAGTTAATCATGACAGTGGTCTCTGCTCTAGGGGATGAAGTTTTAATAAGTAGAAGCTCACAAACGTTTAAAATTTATATGACTGTTATGCTACTTATCACACTCATCCATACATTTGCGATGAACTTTTCACGAGAAATTATATTGGGTTACCTATTCTTTACGATCCCTTTAGGTCTCTTCATGGAAATCATGTTTCTTGTACTTTTGAGAAAATTGCATAAGCATAAGGAACTTCAAGGATTGGATTTCAACAAGGATGGATAAAACGCTTGGTTCTGTACCAAGCGTTTCACTTAAACGTCTGTAAAACAGTTCCTTTTCCGTTTACTACTTCAATTTCGGCATATGCTCCATTAATAAATGTAATTTGTGGTGGAACATGGCCACAATCGATATCATATATAATCGGAATCTTTAGTTCCTCTGTGAGTTCTTGATAGATATCCTCTACCGTATAATCTTCAACTGGATTATTTGCTGGACTTCTGCCAAACATAATGCCTTCACAATTTTCAAACCACCCCGCTAGCTTCATTTGCACGAGGGATCGTCGCAAATCGGTTGTTACAAGCTCGCAATTTTCAAAATACCAGACCACGGAATCACCATCAAGAAAGTCTTTATTAAATTTCCTAACATCTCCATATGGGGTACCTATTAAATGTCTAACGATATCAATACAGCCACCAAGTATTCTTCCCTTTATAGTTACTACACCTTTTCCTGTTGTTTTCCAGTAGGTCGGTTCGGTTAGATGAAAAATGTGAGGTGTTGGATTATCATGCTGCCATTCCTTTTGGTATTTTTCTGATGAATATTGGATGACTGATTCTCCCTTCTTTGTGGATAAGACGGTTTGCCACATTGCTGTCGTCGGGTCCGAATCTTTTCCTCTTAAATCTATTAAGTTTGTTCCATGTGCAGTTGCCAAACCTGTTTTCAATGTTATAGCCAATAGTAACCCACTTATATCTGAGTAACCTAGGATCCATTTGTTTCTGAAATTGTCAAAGTCGAGATGTTCAAGAATTTCAATAAGTAATTCACCACCCCAGGGTGGAATAATCAGATCGATTTCTTCACTGCCCATCATTTCGTTAAACTCGTCTGCACGCTCTATTCCTGGTGCAGACTTTGCTTTTTCCTGTGTCCAAACAGTTTCACCACAAATGATAGTAAACCCCTTCTGCTCCAAACGAGTAATGGCAGATCTAATAAGATCATGAAGCTCTGTTTCTACCCCTGATGACGGTGCCGTTACCCCTATAGTTGCTCCACTCATTAATAGAGGATAATTTATCACCCGAAGTCCCCCATTCAATTCGATATCGTTTTACATTTTTCCTATTACTTTCTTTCTATTAATCCAAAACCAACTCCGGTTGGATCGACTAAATACGCCAAGAAGAAATCATCAAACTCCATTTTTTCACGGACAATCATTGCACCGTTGTCTACAGCTTTCACAATTGTATCCTTTATCGAATCAACTTCAATTTGGATTCTCGTTCCATGTGGATAATCATGCGGGCCTTTGCTAATCCCACCTTGAATGTCTACTAGACCTGATCTTTTAACAGGCCAAAACCCCCAATTTAGTTCTTCAAATTCCCAACCGAAAACCGTTGAATAGAATTTCACTGCTTTTTCAGGGTCCTGGCTGCTGATTTCAAAACCTACTATTCGTGCCATCGAAACCTCTCCTTTATTTCATTATCCAAATAGCCTTTGTATAACCTATGTGCATACCTGCTCGTTCCATGTTGTTTTGACTGACTGAGCCAAATTTTGCCTGACTTACAATTAAACTGCATCCTTTTTCCAGTGCTTTTTGCATCCGCTTCTTAATTAATGCTGTTTGTATACCATGATTACGAAATTCCGGCAAGGTCGTTGCGGCTGCAAGAGTTCCAATGCTATTGTGTGTATATAAAACTCCTATGCCCACTGGTTCATTTTCAATAGTTGCAAGATAGAATGTCCAATTTTCATTGTCGTAAAGTATTTTGTTATTCTGTGCGACCCCATCTTTTAAAAATGCCGGCATACCAAAGCCCTTCGTGTAAATTCCGGCGAATAAATCAAATTCATGATGGTCTAACTCGCGAACATTGATTTTGGAATTAGTGCTCGTATCCTGATGTGAAGAATGTTCTGAGTAAAGGGTTGTGTGAAAATCATATTGATAAAAGCCCTTGTTGCTTAGGAACATAAGAAAATCCGAAGAAACATGCCCCGGCGTTAGTTCCAATCGAACAGGAATATTCTTCTGATTGTAAAAATGAATGATTTCATCTATGTATTTCTCATCGCCATCAGATAAACCCTTTACCGTGTTGAACGATGGACCTGGAATATTCTTAACTGAAAAAGCTTTTGCACTTCCAAAGTGTTTCACTTCTACGCCCATCGGATTTCCTTCGATCGCTTGTATAGCCGTTAGTCTAGAGTTTAATACCTCTATTTCAGCGGTTTCTATGGTTTGGGCAAATTGCTTGGTTACGACCACTTCTCCACTTCCTTTTTTGATGAATTTATAAAACTACTAATGTGATGGATGCCAGCCCTGTGATCATTTCCATTTATTCCGACACCTTTCTGCAGACATAAATCATTTGATGGCTATCTTCCGTTAAAGGCGATTCATCCCAATCCTTGTAAACACCTAAAATCTCAAATTTATTTTGTTTGAGTAAACGATCCATCTCTAGCGGAAATACATAGCGCAATTTGATATTCGTTTTCTGTTCTCCAACTGTTTTACCGCTGTCATCTTTTTGTCGTCTAATAGTTATATAGTGTTGCACTTGCTGAAGCGCGTCGTAGTTACTTATCGTGTAGACATCTACCGTTTTCCCTGTTTCATCCTTATAGCTTCGCCAATATTCCTCAGTAGGTGGTAGAAGCAATTCATCCGGACTTGGAAACCTCGTGCCGAAGATGAAAATCCCCTCTTCTTCAAGGTGATCGTGAACGGAAGTTAGAAGTTGATCATGGGCTTCATTCGTAAGAAAGTGCTGAAATGAGTTTCCGACGATAAAAATCAGTGGACTTTTTACTCCTAATTGAAGATTCATGCAGTCTTGCTCAATCCACTCAATGTTTAGGTTTGCATGTTCTGTTTTCTTGTTTGCTTGAGCAAGCATGCCTTGATGTATGTCTACCCCAATAAGAGAATGTCCCGCTTCTGCTAGGGGAATGGTTGCTCGACCTGTTCCACAAGCTAAATCAATGATTGGACCGTTAACTTTTTCAGCCCATTTTTTTAAGAATTCCACATCATCTTGGAAAGGGTCATTTTCTCGGTCATAAAGGACCGGATCCTTGTATTCCTCAAAATTATCAATTTTGTTCATTTGTGCTCCTTTACTAAACTTAAAATTACTTATTATAAATTTCCACTTAAAGGTATTAATTTCCTTCAAAAATTGTAAGCATGTCCGTTAAATGTGGTAATATTAATAAGTAAATTTTATTTTTAATAGTGAAAGGCTTGGTTTTTGTGGGTAAAACAAAGAAAAAACGGGTATTAACAGAAATTAAACAACTTATTATGATTACCATCGGGGCTCTGATCGCGGGCTTTGGGTTGGAACTATTTTTAGTTCCAAATGATATTTTGGATGGTGGGGTTATCGGTCTGTCCATCATTGCGTCCAAGATATTTGGAGTTCCAATGAGTATCTTCCTTATAGTTTTAAATATTCCATTCCTTTTTCTTGGGTATCGAAAAATGGGAATTAAATTTACTTTACATACGTTATATGGCGTTGTTGTTTTATCCGCCTTTACTGCTTATTTGCATCATTTTGAACCTGTAACAGATGATTTATTTTTAGCAACCATTATTGGGGCGGTTATTTTAGGAACAGGTGTCGGATTGGTCATTCGGACTGGTGGAGCTTTGGATGGTACCGAAATTTTGGCCATCATCGTAAGCAGGAAACGACCCGTATCTGTTGGACAATTTGTGATGATCACGAACGTATTTATTTTTATTCTTGCTGCTTTGCTCGTATTCAGTTGGGAAACAGCCATGTACTCCATTATTACATATTACATTGCTTTTAAAATGATAGACATTGTGGTTGAAGGCTTGGAAGAATTAAAATCAGTAACCATTATTTCTGATATGCCTGATGAGCTTGCTAATGAATTGAATAAAGTTTTGGGTCGTGGAATTACCTTTATTCATGGTGAAGGGGCCTACACAAATGAACCAAGGAAAATCATTTATACAATTGTTAGTCGGATCGAGCTCTCCACATTAAAGGAAATTTCTCATGAACTGGATCCAAGTGCATTGATTGCGATTGAAAATATCGCTGATGTGACGGGTAGTAATTTTGGAAACGGCAGCGGACATTAAGTAGTAAATGCAGAGGCTAGATGGCCTCTGTATTTTTTGTTATACAAGCATTTCGTTTTTACTTGCAGATTTGTTAAAATTTAGATGACGCTATAGAAATAGGTGATAATGATGATTAATAAAATTGGTAAAGTAACTGTTTATGTGGAAGATCAAGAACAAGCAAAGGATTTCTGGGTGAACAAACTTGGCTTTGTTTTAAAGTTTGAACAACCAATGGGACCCGATTTCTCTTGGATAGAAGTTGGTCCAAGTGAGAACGAGTTTACGACGTTGGTACTCTATGCGAAGGCAGCTATGGAGCAGCATGACCCATCAAAGGTTTCTCATCCATCGATTCTTTTCAGCACAACTGATATCGACACTGCTTATGAAAATATGAACTCAAATGGAGTTAAAGTTGGGGTATTACAAAAAATGCCGTATGGCTCTATGTTCACCTTCTACGATCAAGATGGAAATGAGTATTTATTACGAGAAGATAAGTAAGAGAGCTTTTCCCTAGAAAGCATGGTCCGCCATGTTTTTTTCATTTGAACAAAATCGATCATAGGAAAATAGACATTCTATTTAGGTAGAATTATTCATATATATGTCCAAAAGCAATAAAGGACGGATATCATGAAAAATTTAGGATATGGGCAATTGTTAATTCCGAGAGTCGCCCTTATGTTTATCTTAACCGTACTCATTTGTTTTGCAGCCGCATCAAGCATATCCTCTATTAAAAAAGATTGGATGAGTTTTCGCGAAATCGATGTTAACATTCGAACCTTTCCAACTGAGTTTTTTGTGAAATTACTTGAATCTGAAAATGCCTATTTCGTACAATCTTTAACCGTGGAACAGGAATCTTTCACAAAAACCTTAGTAGAATCAACCTTTCAATTTAAATACGGTGATTTGCGAAGCTTTTTCGGCCATGAACTACCTGGATTATCTTTGCATCATACCGAAATCCTGGTATCTGGAGAAGGTACAGATTTCACCAATCTCCCATACGAATCGGCGCCACCTTTAGATGTCTTACTACAAGAAAGAGAAATGGCTCAAAAGGAACTGGATGAGTTTAATAAGGAAGATCCGAAAACTCCACCAGTCAATCTAGCCACGGATAAAAAGGTGCTAATCTACCACTCTCACAGTTATGAATCCTACTTACCTCTACTTGGACTTACTAGTGACCCGGATATGAATAAAGCTGTCGATTCTAAAACAAACATCACAGTTGTTGGCGAACTTCTAGGAAAAGAGTTAGAAAAATACGGAATTGGGGCAGTTATCGATAAGACGAATATTGGGCAAATATTGAAGAAAAAAGGGTGGGACACGACTGAATCTTATGCTGTCTCACGTGAAATCGTTCAATCGGCAATGGCAAGTGACTCCGATATCGACTTTCTAATCGATATTCATCGTGACAGTGTTCGAAAAGATGTAACAACTGTTACCATCAACAATAAACCATATGCGAGAGTATTTTTTGTGGTCGGAAAAGCGAGTCGTCATTTTGAAAAAAGTTATGCCTTGGCCGAGGCTCTAGATAAATCTATCGAATCGCTGTTCCCAGGAATCAGCAGGGGTGTGGTTGGAAAAGGACTGGACCAAGGAAATGGAGTGTATAATCAGGACTTAGCGGAAAACTCCATTCTGATCGAGGTCGGTGGCGTCGATAATGACATGAAAGAAATAAAAAACACAGTTGATGCGCTGGCAAAAGTAATCAGTGAACATATCCTCGATGCTGAGAAAGTGAATGCAACAAATGAATAAAGAGTTACTCTTTTGGCTTATTTGGTTGTTTGTTTCCACTTTGTTTTGCTTTTTTTACTTACCCTTTGTCTATACCCTTGCAGCATTTCTCACTGGTATTGTGATGTGTTGCAAAGCGTTGATTAAACTATTGGTTGTGGAGAAAGAAAAACAACGGGGGTAAAATACTCTAATCCCGCGCTGTAATAAAATTTTTTGTCAAACAAGATTAGGTGCGTTTAACCCTTTATGGATTAACGCACCTATTTACGTTCATTTTAATTCTTCCTATCAATCTAATAAAGTCTTTTCGAATAACTTTCTTCAAGGCTATCCTGGATTGATTCTTTCGTTGCATGAGGGAGTTTCGTGTGTTCAAGTAACATTTTTACCGGGGATGGTAATTGTGATCGTTCCGGCCAAGAATCAGGCTTCCATAATCCCGATCGGATAAAGGCTTTGGCACAATGGATAAAGCACTCCTCTACCTCAACTCCTATGCCTAAAAGTGGCTTTTTCCCATTAACGGCCATTTCCTCAAAGAGTTCATGGTCCTTGACCACCGTGGCTTTTCCATTCACTCTCATTGTTTCACCTAATCCTGGAATCATAAAAAGAAGACCTATCCTAGGATTCGTTAAAATATTTCGAAGTGAGTCCATTCTCTTATTCCCAGGTCTCTCGGGTATGAGTAAATACTTCTTGCTTAACACCTGAACAAAACCTGCCTGATCCCCTCTTGGAGAGACGTCACAAAAGCCAGATTCATCAGACGTAGATATGACAAGAAATGGTGATTTAGAAATGAACTTTACACAATTTTCATCAAGATAAGAAATAGCTTTTCTTTTGACCAACTCACTTGGAGTACCCATCATGGAGCGCAACTCTTCTTCTGTTTCAATTTTATGTAGAAATGGATTTCCTTTATTCATTTAAGTCACACCTTCTTTTTTTGTAGTAAAAAACCAGATACTCCTCTTCGTTTATTTACTAACCGTCACACTAGGGTCCTGGGGAATGATTGTGGCTTGTTTTTTTATGATTAATACAAACAGGGTTGCAACGATACATAGGACTCCTGCGGATAGAAACGTAATGGTGTAGCTATGGAAAACCTCGTAAAAATATCCACCTAAATATGCAGCTACTCCAGATCCGATTTGGTGGGCTGCAAACACCCAGCCATAAATAATCGGCCCATTTATTTTTCCGAAGAAGTCAGCTGCTAGTCGAACCGTTGGCGGAACCGTAGCAATCCAGTCCAATCCATAAAATACAGCAAAGGCGATAAGCATCACATACGACTGCATCTGAAGAGCGTACGGCAACACGAGTAACGACAGTCCTCGAAGACCATAAAACCAAAATAAGAGCCAACGGTTGTCGAAGCGATCAGATAACCAGCCCGCAATCATCGTTCCGATTATATTAAAAACACCCATGAACGCGAAGATGCTCGCTGCGTGTACCTCAGGTATTCCATGGTGGGTTGAGGCTGGGATAAAATGTGTACCTAAAAGACCTGCAGTCGACAAGCCGCAAATGAAGAAACTACCTGACAGTAACCAAAACGGTACGGAGCGCATTCCAATCCATAGCACTTCAAAGGCAGAACTGATTGGATTCTTTTTAGTTTCATTTTTCACTTCTTCCTTGGTTGCCCCATAAGGAAGAAGCCCCTTATCACGTGGATGATCCTTCATCCAAATAAAGATGATCGGGGTTATTAGGAGTCCTAGTCCGATAAATACAGTCGTTCCTACTCTCCAGGAAAATTCCTCAGTTAAAAATGATAATAACGGTAAAAAGACCATTTGCCCCGCAGCGGTTGCAGCCATAAGGAGACCCAAAACCATTCCGCGCTTTTCTTCAAACCAAATCGTTGCGATATTTGCTGAAAGTACGGATAAAAAAACGCCCGAACCTATCCCAATAATGACTCCCCAAATGAGGTGAAGCTGCCAAATATGTGTCATGTACAAACTTGTAATTAATCCGATAACTAACAGGACCATCGAGTAGGCCATGATTTTTCGAACGCCTAATCTCTCAAGCCCCGCAGCAATGAACGGCCCTGAAATTCCATAGAGTATGAGATTAATAGCAAAAGCAAATGAAATGGATGAACGGCTCCACTCAAACTCTTGCTCTAGCGGAATTAAAATAACACCTGTAATTGAGCGAATTCCAGCTGCTATCAATACCGCAACGAATGTAATCCAAACCACAACCCAGCCATAATGCATGGACAGCACTCCTTCTTGTTTTACAATGCAGGTTTAAAGATTCTCATAGATTTCAATTAAATTGCCTGCTGGGTCTCGAAAATGTGCAACCTTCAGCATCCAATCAACTTGTTCGTGTGGCTTCGTGATGAACTCAAGTTTATCCTTCATTTTTTCGTATGTATCCTCGACACTGTCCACTTTAAAAATCAATGCCGAATTGTCCTGATTTTCTACAAGTGGTACATATTCAGTACCTATCGCAGCCACCATTTGTTTTCTTTCAAAAAGACCCAACTTCGCTCCACCAATTCCTGTAAAATCAGCATAATTGGATTCTTTATCCCCCCATGAAACTTCAAAACCTAATGTGTCTCGGTAAAATAAGAAACATTCTTTATAGTTATCTACTAACAGACGAATATGTGTTAAGTTCATTTCGTCCCTCCTTATTTAAACGTTTACTCGTAATATGTATTTTAGATATTTCCATTATATGTTTTTCGGAAATTTCCGTCTAATTGTATTTGGTTGTGGACTAAGGATCGGGTTTCGAAAAATTTTGGTTAACAGCCATAAGTTTTAATTATTGGCCATAAAATCATTTTATTGGCCATAAATTTTATTTATTAGCCATATTTTTGGATTATCAGCCATAAGTGGTCGCAATGACTTGTTTTTTTCAGGAATCACTCACTTATACTGGCCTATAACCTTTTGGTTACTGCCGCTAATTCGGAAATACTGCCACTATTCCAAAAATACTGCCGCTAATCGCCAACTTACTGCCATTAGCGAAAATCACCACACATTAAAGCCCCAAGGAATCTCCTTGGGGCTCTCTCTTTACTTTACTGGTATCCAAATTTCTGAGTAGTAATCGGGGTCTGCTGCGTTTCCGTCTGAGTATAGCTCAAGCTCAGCAGTCCCTGCATACGCATACCCGCTTGATGGAAACCATTCTGAGTAGATTTTTTTCCATGCGTCCTGCATCGCGTGTGGCATCGCGCCATGAACCTCGAATACGGCCCATTTTGAAGCTGGTATGTCTAAAATGTCATACTTTCCAGATGCTCCATCCTTGTTTTCCACAGCAACCCAATAATCGATTGCTCTAACATTTGGCTCACTAACACAAATGCCTAATATTCCGTTCGTTTCGCCAGTCATTAGCGGAATCAATGAATCGCAGGTACCATCGGAATTCACTTCATCCCATAATTTCGGGATCATACTGAGATGCTCATCATTCACACATGAAAACGTTCGTTTTACCCCAACTGCTTTAAATCCTTCCTTCTCAACAATTCGATACTTCACTGGATCTACTCCTTTCAGACTCACCTGGATGACCAGGCGGCTATATGATTGCAGCTTTCCAATCCCCTTCCGGACATCGCTTGGCGTTACACCGTGTTGTTTCCGAAAGGCTTTTGTGAAAGCCTCGGGAGTGTCGTAGCCATATTTGTAGGCTAGATCAATAATCTTTGTGTCTGTTCTCGATAGTTCTTCAGCTGCTAATGTTAACCTGCGTCGGCGGAGGTATTCACCCACTGTAATGTCTGTTAGAATCGAAAATGTCCGTTGAAAATGAAACGGTGATGCATTTGCACGACTCGCTATCTCTTCAATTGAAACTTCCGTTAGCAGATGGTCCTCCATATAATCAATTGCGTTCTGTAATGATTCTAGCCAACTCATTTCCCTCACTCCTTACCTTCATTCTACTTGTCACACATTTTTCCATCCTGTCTTTTTGTGCTTTGTTGAGACAGATTTTTCATAAAAAAGCTTCTTGTATCTTCGTGAGTAAGTTTGTCGCCGACCTCTTTTTCCGGTATAAATTGAAGCTCTGCAATTTCTTTATCTAATGGAGCAAATTCGCAATTAGAACCTGTGAATTCCACTAAAAACATCGTGGTTTCCTGGCGCTCATATCCGATTTTCTTTTTCATTTTTTCAGGGAACTCAAAGTGAATTTTTTCATCAAACTGCTTTATGATCGAAAAATCGATTGAGCCTGTTTCTTCTTGCAGTTCGCGGAGGATTGCATGTCTTGGAGATTCATCACTATCTTCGATTCCGCCTTTAACAAAATCCCACTCGCCATCTATTTTTTTTGTACCTGTTCGAGTATTTATTTTTGTTTTATGTACGAGCAAATAGTGATCTTCTTTATAAACGATTGCTCCAACCGCTTGTCTAATCTTAAAAATGTTGCCATCTGTTTCCAACATTTTTCGCTTCCGCCCTTTTTAAAAATGATAAGATTTATATGTATTTCGATGCAAACAAACCAAAATCCTTTTAATATATTGAAACGTTTTGGATATCTAGTTTCTCTAACTAACGAGGAAAGGATTTGAATATTAGCAAACTGGTTGCGAAAGAAAAAAGGGGAATTTTCGAGCTTAATTACATTACCTTAAATAAAAAAGTCAGGCTATGGTTGCCTGACTTTTTCATTTTATCGGTCATCTAGAAGTGCTTTCCTGTCAACAGCATGTGGGGGTTTTTCAAACCAGTGTTCGTCAATCATGATATTTGCGCCATCTTCTGCGAATTTTCCTACATCGATAATGAACTTACCATACATCATCCCAAGGTCTCGTCTACCGTTCGTTGACATAGCGTTCGCATAAGACCGAATCTTCATTGAGAACATATCAATCTTATGGAAAACCATCAACTTGTCTGAAAAAGGAGGGATGGATGATGGTTCCACTAAGTCATCAAGTAATGGATGCCCTGGTAGATTATTTTCATTTAATTTTTCCCTAGCATCTTTAATATGATCATGTGTAATTTCCACTCCGCGTTGCATAAACTCTCTTACTTTTTTATGAGTGGCTACTTGGCTAAATCCAATCAATAGCCCTTTACTCGCCACATTATTTTCAAGATTATCTTGAAGGTGTGCAATTTCTAAAGCATGTAGCGGTCTTGCATCACCAAGGAATCCAGCTAGATAGCTCTGTTTTTCCACAAAACTTACTTCCTTAGGGATTGGGATGATTGGTGGTTTTGTTAAATAACCTTTATTCTCTAGAATTTCATTTAGAGCAACTAAAAATTGAATTGTATTGTGGTCGATAGTAAGAATAAGTTCTCTAACGTCTTTCCGTATCATCATAGGAATCGCAGTAGAGTAAAGGCTAAGCCCTGCCTTTGCAGTATACTTTAAATAATGAAGGTAAAATTCATCTGCAAACAATCTAGGGGCGTCTAGGTTAACATCCTTTTTAACGTCAAATCCAATCGGTATTGGAAAATTATCTTTTTTGAATACCTCTGTAATTCCAGTTATTATTTTTTCGCTGAGGCCTTTTGCTTTTTTAAGAATCTCCATAATATCAGGGTCCTGGCAATGTTTTTGATAATAGGTTAACACGCAAATGGCCATTGAGTTCCCCATGTAGACCGCCCACAGCTTACCCATTTCTGCCGTAGTAAGTTGCTCATTAGTTGGTTTCATTGCATAACTCCTCATCACTTTTTTTATATAGTATTTTCAAGCTGAGCGAATGTATTCAAAAATCATAGGCTCTCAAATTTTTTTCGACAAAAATTCTTTCTAATTACTAAAGATGTTGTTGATTCCACTACTATTTCTAACAACAATTGATTTCGACTGAAAAGACAACGACAAAATTCAACAATTTGGATTTTTTTTACATTTGATTTCATGGTTTCAATCATGTAGTATACATATACAAGCTACATTGTACGTAATCATAATAAAGTTTAACCTTTGAACTGTAATAGGGAGTTTAACATTGAAGCTGGAATGGCAGGCCTTCGTCCATGGCGACTTGAAGGACATACAGGAACGTTTCTGCAAACACCCACTTTGAGGAGTGGTGGTTTTAAACTTTCTTAGCGTATTACGGCAATTGTGGCTTTTCCAATTTCATGCTAATCCATTTTCCAATAGGAGAGTGGATTTTTTATTTGTCGTTTCAATGTCTTGACCTTTTTCAGTAATTAATTTTATAATTAATTTCTGTAGTATATTTATTTTTTATATGATGTCCCAGTAGCTCAGTAGGATAGAGCGACAGCCTCCTAAGCTGTAGGTCGTAGGTTCGATTCCTATCTGGGACGCTAAATTAAAAAGGATGTCCGGGCTAAATTGCCCTGTAAACGTTAGATTCTAACAATTACGGGTCATTTCAGGGGACATCCTTTTTTTCTTTTGGACTCTACTCACTTTTTCCTCTTAGGTTAAAAAAACAAAAAGAGGCTTTAAGCCCCTATACATCTTTTGTTTTCGTTTCTTTATTCACATACGCTGAAACTCCCTCGATAATAGTGCGATCGATATCGAGATAGGGCTTCCCGCGAAGTGCATCATTTGAAGAAAGTTCTAGGCTTTCATTTTTCGTATCCTTAGGCAAACTGACCACCTCCACTATGGAAAATTCTACATTAGCCATAGTGTGGGCAATCAGTTTGTCGTTCATTCATATATTTGCAGTGGCTTCGAACTGCTGATTCGTTCGAGGATGTCTTGTAGTTCAAGGTCTAATTTTTTCGGGAACTGGATTGAGTAACTGGTTTTTCATTGGTTCAACTCTACTTCCATTCTAAGAATTCTAGGCGGTTGCCAAACGGATCATGCGCATAAAATCGATTTGCACCCGGCAAGTTGTTGTCATCAATTATCTCCACTTTGTTGTTAAGAAGATGTTGTTTTAAGGCTTCTAAGTTTTCGATTTCGAATGCTGGATGTGCCTTCTTGGCGGGAGCAAACGGATCCTCGATACCGATGTGAATTTGCACAGTTCCAAACGTAAACCAAGCACCGCCGTTTTTTCGAAGAGTCTCTGGCTTTTCGACTTCTTTGCAGCCTAAAATGGCTACGTAAAAATGGCGTGCCTGGTTTTCACTGCCTTTTGGCGCAGCAAGTTGAATGTGGTCAATTGCCTTAATGGTATAAGTCATTTTTATCGCCTCTTTAATATGTGTTACTTCTATCGTACTTCATTTCGAGGGATAACTAAATTTGATTAATTTTATGTATTGATATAAGTTTACCTTATTTTTCAGGATACCTTTCTTTTAAAAATTGTATGGATTGGGCAATTAACTCTTTAAGTACATCAACATCGACATCTGCAATTTTATTAATGTAGACACACGCTTTTCCAGTTGTGTACTTGCCGAACTTTTCGAGAAGCTCCTCACGCTTTGTATCGCCAGGTGCAAAATACAGACTAATTTTTGCTTTGCGTGGTGAGAATCCAACAAGTGGCGCATCTCCTTCATGACCGGAGGCATATTTGTAATGGTAAGATCCAAAACCAATAATGCTCGGCCCCCACATTTTTGCCGGGTATCCAGACGTTTCTGTGAAAATATCTAATAATTTGTAAGCATCCTCTTTCTTCTTCGGACTCTCAACACTTTCAATAAATTCGATGACACTTGCGTCATTCTCTTTTGTTTTTAATTCATACATGGTTTAGACCTCCTTGATAGTATGTAGGATTGACATTTTTCATTCATTCGAGACGTGGGGTGGGGAATCCTGCTTTTTGGAACTATTGGCCATAAAGTTTAATTACCGGCCATATTTTTTGATTATTGACCATAAATTTTGTTTATCAGCCATAAAAAAATATTATTAGCCATAAATACTAAACGAACCCTATTTTCACTCAAATTCTTTAAGGATATTTTCAAAATCGTCAGGGATGATATATACTCTAGCCTTCAGATCACCCCTATACTCTAAATTTAATGACTTGAATATTGTTTTTGCACCTGAACGAGTAGGCAATTTTAAGAAATCACGTAGTTGTTGATTTGTGATTGTGTTCCCGATTAAAAGCGAATAATCAACCAAAGAGTTCAGATAAGCTGTCTTAGAGGTATAATTGCACTTTGTACAGCGCCACGACCTGGGCGTTCGTTCCATTGGAATCTTGTTGCATTTAGGACATCGCACGCCCTTAATGAGTTCATGCTCTTTTATCCCGAATTGTGCGAGTATGTCGTGATCATGTGGGGTATGTTTCTTTAAAAGTAGTTTTGACAATTTTTGAAGTTGTTTTTTATCCAATATTTCTTGCTTATTCCTCTTCTCAAACAAATCTATTTTCGAAAGAAAACTTGGGCTTTTTATGACTTTATGAAAGTGTTTAAAGTCTTTGCTGGCATCAATAATAGCATTGGGATTTGTGAAGGCAACTAAGGTTTCAATTGGGGGGCTGGGTAATTTAAAGGTTTCGAGGAGTCGTTTTAGCTGTAGTTGGTGCCTGTTGATTTGGGCAACCGGGCAGTGGTACGATTTCTTCGTATCTTTGTAGGTTTGGATTAGTTGGTCAAACTTACCGTCAAAATATAATTCTCCGCGATAATGTTTAGCATCAATGATTAGTTGGTATTTGGGGCTGGTTAGAAGTAAGTCTATTTCAAAAAAGTGCTCACCGGAGACGTCAGGAAGACGTAGATTGTGAAAGATGAAGTAATTTTTTTCTTTTAAAAAGGACAAATAGTACTTTAAGGATTGTTCTCCACGGTATCCGGACATCCTACGACCAAATTCATCGTTAATTTCTTGGTATTTTGGGTGCGATTCCGGCAATCTTTTTAGTTCGGCTTCAAGTTTTCTAATGCGTAAAGGGATTTCTAACTCCTTTTTCCTCATTAACTCTAACTCCTTTATTGTTTGATAATGTTTTTTTCGACAAAATCCCTTTAAATCCTTTTAAAATTAGGCTCTTTTCTAAAAGATTGTTGCTTTATGTTAATAAATTGCAAACCAAGTTGGTTGGAGCGTAAGGTGGCGACTCCTCGAAAATGTATTCACATTTTCTTCGTGCGTGGGTTATTTCAAAGAAGCAAATTCAATGTCCAGCGGGAAAAGCGTGAGACTTGAGACCCCGCAGGAGCGGCAGCGACTTGTCCAGTTGTAGCGGCTAGAAACTCGAGAAATTTCAACTCCTCCTTCAGAGGCAAATTACGCCTCTTTGTCGGAGTGGCCAATTTTCTCGTTTCTGTGCAAGCCGCCTCCACATTTCGTTGAGGAGGCTCAAGCCACGCCCGCGGAAAGCGTCCACCTGAAGCGGAAGTCAACGATATAAAAACAACAAAGTTTGCGAAAACAGCCTAAAATTAATTAATCTTTTCAGCGTGGGACAATTTATGGCTTTTATTAAACTTTTATAGCCGTTAGCACAAAAATACGGCCAATAAAAAAAATTTATGGCCGTTATTTTTATTTTATGGCTAATAACTGAAATCACTCAAAAATCCACCAATATGCCACAGCCCAAACTGCCATTAACAGTACTAATTCATACACAAAAAGGATATGGGCTTCTTTTCGGGTTCATATTTATAGTACATGAATGCACGGAATAAATTAAGGATAGTTAAGTAACCAATTAAGTATAGAAAGATATTGTCCATTACGAACCAAATGCCGATTATAAAAAGGACAAATAGAGCTATTTCAAGTCTAGTTTGTAGTTTATTGACTGAGCGAGCCAATTTTCCTCTTTTCTCTATATTGAACTTTCGCCTTATAATGGCTTCACCAGCCGATCCGAGTATTATAACTACCAAACAAAATATAATAAACTGATAAATCATTGATACACCTTATCCTCTCCGTAGATTCACACCGACAAAATTCACCAAAGCCACATAAAATGGGTACACAAACAGAGCAGCAATGAGCACTAGGCCGACACCTGGGCTGGGTACTTCTCCGGGGTCTATAATTGGGAAAAGTGAAGCAAATATATAAACACAGAATACAAGATATGGTGCCCAAAGTACCACAGACCAGTAACTAGATTTTCTTGCCTTCATCCACCTTTTTGTCATCAAAATGAACAAAAAGGTTGCCCCAACAAATCCCGCAAAAACAAGAATAGTGATTACATTTATTACACTTCCAAGATCCCAGCCTGTGAGTCTACTAATCCGATAAACATTTAAAATTAGTTCGATCGCAACAAATAAAGCAAGGGCATAAAGTGTGCCCATTACATTAAGTTTCATAAAATAGTTCATAATTCAATTTCAAACTCTACCCGAGTTGGAGCTTCACGATATGGTGTTTGATCTCCCTTGAATTGTAGGACTATTCCCTTTGGATCGTCTGGTAGTGGAGGTGACACAACAAATTTAAAAGAAACATGGCCTCCTGATCCACTACCACCTTCTGTTCTGCAATCGTACTTGTCTCCCATTTCTAATTCCCAAAAAGTGTGTACCCACGTTTCTTCGATTTCTTCTGATGCATCCCAATCGATATTTAAATTGATGACACTTGCGTTCGAGTATTGTCGTATAAAATTGATAGTATAAAGTAAATTTTTTACTTCGACAGCTTTTAAAACCGGCAGGTGTTTCTTAAATCCTTCGGGCTCTACCCTTGGTTTGAAATATTTTTCAGTTCGAAATGATTCAAAAACAGCATTCAAATATTCTTCGTAGAATCCATATTTTTTTGCCCACCCAGAAATCACTTCTTCCTTTGGTAATCCTGGATTGTCATTTGAGATATTTTTTCTCTTCTCTAAAAGGGCACATATTTGCTCATCTATTTCAAAAAGTTTCTCATTATAATGTACGTTTCGTCGTTCAAATGGTAATCGTTTCACGTTCAGTACCCCCTCACAAAACTAATATTAACATATTTTGGAACACCTTATAAATAAATCCAGTAAACTCTGGTCAAACTAAGAACACGATTTAAGATGTAGGAGGCGTAAGTATTGAGCAACGAATTATCGATTTTTGCACTTGGCGGAATCAATGAGATTGGGAAAAATATGTATGTGCTACAGTATGATGATGACATTTTGGTGATTGATTGTGGGGGGAAGTTTCCGGATGAGAGCTTGCTTGGCATTGACTTAATCATTCCAGACCTTACTTACTTAGAAGAAAATCGGGAAAAAATTCGCGGATTACTTATTACGCATGGGCATGAGGATCATATTGGCGGGATTCCATACTTTCTAAAAAAACTCAATGTACCAATTTATGCGACTCGATTTACACTAGGTTTAATTGAGTTAAAGCTGACAGAGCACCGACTTATTGCAGATTCGGAGCTAATAACTATTGATGCAGATTCAAAGCTTACGTTTGGAGAAATTTCAGTTTCCTTTTTCAAAGTAAATCATAGTATTCCGGATTGCCTCGGAATTGTGTTTGACACTCCCGAGGGTAGGGTTGTACATACTGGGGACTTCAAATTTGATTTGACACCTGTAAATGATCAACATTCGGACATTCATCGGATGGCTGAAATCGGGAGAGAAGGTGTGCTTGTACTATTATCAGAAAGTACGAATGCGGAGCGCCCTGGTTCAACACCGACTGAGTTAAAAGTTGGAAACAGTATAGAGGAAGCATTTTTCAAAGCAAGGCGTAAGGTATTTGTGTCAACGTTTGCTTCCAACATTAGTCGAGTGCAACAAGTTGTTGATGCCGCGATGAAAACAAACCGAAAACTTGCTCTACTTGGGCGAAGTATGGTGAATGTGGTAGATGTTGCAGTCGAGCGCGGGTACCTTAACCTACCAGATGGGATGCTGATTGATGCCAAAGAGGTGAACAATCTTGCACCGGAGAAGGTTTGTATTTTATGTACAGGAAGTCAGGGGGAACCGTTGGCTGCACTTGCCCGTCTTTCGAATGCAAGTTACCGAGATGTTCAAATCCTTCCTGAGGATACGGTAATTCTAGCGGCCGGTCCGATTCCAGGTAATGAAAAAAATGTATCACGCATTATTGATAATTTGTTCCAACTTGGGGCGGTCGTTTTATACGGTGGAAGCGCAACTGGAATGCACGTGTCTGGTCATGGGTATCAGGAGGAATTAAAACTCATGCTGACCTTAATGAAACCAAGATATTTTATCCCGATTCACGGCGAATATCGGATGTTACATCAGCACAAATTGCTAGCAGCATCCGTTGGAGTGGATCCGGAGAATACCTTCATTATTCAAAATGGCGATGTGGTTGATGTTCAAAATTCGGAGGCCCGTCAAACTCGGAAAGTCCCTTCTGGAGACACATATGTGGATGGAATTGGTGTCGGTGATGTAGGCGATATTATTTTACGCGACCGCAAGCAGTTATCTGAGGATGGCATGGTTGTCATTGTTGTTACACTCAGTAAACGAGATCAGAAAATCATATCTGGTCCAGATACAATTACGCGCGGTTTTGTGTTCAATCGAGACTCTGAAGAGCTTCTAAGGGAGACGAACCGACTTGTGAAAAAGTCGATTCTAGACCTGCAAAGTGAAAATAAGTACCAGTGGAATGCAATGAAAAGAGAAATTAAAAAAGCGGTGGGTCAGTACCTATTTGCCCAAACAAAACGAAAGCCGATGATTGTTCCGTTTATCATTGAAGTCTAACCCTCCGATTGTGGAGGGTTTTTTATTTCCATATTTCATCAAGCTTATCTGCGTAAAAGTTGATTGCACGATTGTATTGTTGAATATACTTATCCCCCGAGGTCGTGGCTAGACTTTTTAGCAAAATTCCCATAGCTTCCTGGTGTCTATTAAGATTGTATAGTGTCATTGCGTAAAAAGACCTTATCGCATGATTTTCAGGGAATAGCTCGAGACCTTTTACTAAAGTCTCTGCTGATTTTTCATATTTTCCGAGGGTCCGATAAGTGCTACCCAAACCTAAAAGTGCCCCTTCCAAGTCTTCACCTTCTAGACCTAATCTGATCGATTTTTCATAAAAAGGGACAGCATTCGATTCCAAACCTAACACATCAAAACTCCAGGCAACCTGATAGTTTAGCTGAGGATCATTTGGCGACTCTTTTACCAAACTCAATAGCCGTGCATTTGATTCCTTAAAACGACCCTCTTCTCTAAGTTGAAGTGCTTGCTTCATTTTTTATAGGTCTCCTTATACTCATTATAATATAGAACCTCAACAGCATTAGACCAATTAAGGACTGTTCCTACAAAGTCATTAATATCAAGTCCTTTCATCTCATACGTATCTTCAGTGTTTGTGGTTCCGGTTGCATCTTCAATAAAGGTTACTTTATAGCCACGATCATATCCGGAAATGGCGGTAAACATGCAACAGAACTCTGTTTCAAAGCCAGTAATAAATATGTGCTCTACTCCGAGTTCCTCTAAAATACTTGCTAGCTTTGTTTTAAAAAAGGCACTCGGTGTCTCTTTTTCAATGATATAATCCGCATAATCTCTGACAGATTCATGCAGTTCAGAGCCCTCAGATTCCCGATATAATGGACTTTCCTCAACCTCATCAAAATGACGTACCATGATTACTGGTAGTTTTCTCGTTTTAAAATCTTGAATGATTTGTTGAATTTTGTGAAGTTCCTCGCTAAAATCTTTAAAATTTACTATGCCATTTTGGACATCAATCACTAGTAATGCTTGCATTTATTTATCCTCCTTTTTTAAATGTAGGACTGAGTTCGCTCCAAACGTCGAATTGGTTATCGTCTGGATCTCTAAATACAAAGTTCTTACCTGCATGGCCACGGTCCTCGATTTCTCCTACAGTGATATGAAGATCTTTGAATTCTTTATGTAATTTCTCTAATGCTTGTAAACCATCAACCTCAAAAGTTAGTGAAAAGCGTTCATTACCTTTTGAATCTATGAAGTTTGCGTTTTGTCCTTCCGATGCTGCAACAAGGAAAAAGCTTTGATTCGCCAAATTGATGATGGCTTTGTCCTCATCCATATAATTTAACGTAGCCCCAAGTTTTTCAGTGTACCAACTAGCTGAACGCTCCACGTTAGAAACAGGAAGGTAAGTGGTTCCGACCCGTATGAGTTTTTGTGACATTTTCTTGGCCTCCTTTTTTAACAGACTTCGATATTTACTTTATTCGAGCCATATTTTGAATTCCCTTTTAATTTTATGAATTATCTTCCAATAAGAGAGCTCGATGGCGTATAAAAAAGAAGCCATATCCTTATGGATCGGCTTCTTTATGAAGTGTTATTTAGTTAAGCTAGCTATGGCTTGGACGTATTGTTCATATAAGGGTTCCCAGAGCTTCTTACGGTCATCCACTTGTTTTCCATCAAGTAAAACACCTATGATATCTAAACAAACATGCCAACCAGCTAAGTCTCTTGGGGTATGGTCAGTCAACTTTGTGATCGTTTCAATTAATAGAAGTTTGCAACCATTTGGCCCAGGGGTCAACTCAAAGCGGACTTTGTCGTCGGCCCATGTATATTCCAAAACAGCGTGGTCACTAAAGTCAGTGATGGTCATTTCTTCGAAGGTTCCATCCCCCATATCAAATAGGAGACGGCCACCCTTATGAAGACAATCAACCTTTAATTCTGAAAACCATGATTGTAGTTTATCATTTTCTGTTAGCATCGCCCACACCTCATCAACGGAGTGTGAAAAGTGACGTTCAAATGTAGCTATGTAATTGGAATCATTTTTTTCAAGTATTGCTAGCATGTTGTACCTCCTAGTTCATTATCGTGCCGAAGCTTGATTTTAAATCATCCCATCCGTAAACGGCTTCCTTCAGTGTCTTCCCGCCGATTTCGACTTCGACCGAATCTAGTTTGCGGGCTCCAAGTGCTTCGTAAAATAGACAGGATTTGTTTTCTTCCAAAACTAATACTAGCATGTTAGTTATGTGTTTGCCTAAAAGTTGTCTTACAACAGGAGCTACTAACTTTTTACCCAAGCCACGCCCTTGATATTCTTTTAAAATATAAATGGCGTAGAGCTCGCCATGAAAGTTTCCGTATTCCCCGCTCCGCTCTTGCCCACCACAGGCAAATCCTACAACTTCACCTTCTTCATTTTCTGCTATAAATATATGGCCGTTGGGGATTCCTTTTTTCCACATCATTTCCCTAGATTCATAAGATAAATTCTGAAGGTACTCATCAGGAACAATTCCTGTATAGGTCGATCTCCAACTGTCGACATGCACCTTGGCAATGCCTGATGCATCAGCTAATACCGCTTTTCTTATTTTCATAACGTCCTCCTATTTTACCTCGAGTGCAAAGGCGTAAAACGCATCACCGTTTGATACATTCTCTTCGTTTTCATCCATCCACCAAACGCCATATGAATAGTAATATATCCCTTTTTCCGCAGGTGCCGTAAAACGATGATTTACTACTTTTACTTCTTGTTCCTTGTCACCATTGTAAATAGCTAGGTGCACTTCATTTGGCAATGGCTCATAATCCATAATAAATGTAATTTCTTCACCTGGGGGCACAACAATCGGTTCCTTTCCCTCCAATAATCCTTCAGGCCCAGCTGTGTCAACACATTCACTTGTATTTGAAGTGCTCCAGCAGTACGTACCTAGTTTCGTTGGATAGGTTTCATTTCCAATTTGAATCACCGTCTCCGGCGGTTTTCTTCCAGACAGCTTACTACTTGCATCACTTTCTCCACAACCTGTTAGAGTAATAGAAATCGCAATTAAAAGTACAAACATCCATTTTTTCATCATATGTCCTCCAAATGTGAGCTTTTAATAAACTGACGAAACATTCTAAAAAAAGGTTACACATTTTGAAACCATACGGCTTATTCTTCCGTATATTTGGTATAATGAAATATATATAAAGAAACGGATTTTTTGTAAGGAGGTCAAAGAATGACGGGTATTGTTGCGGTTGTAATGGTTTTTTCAATTCCGCTTGTTGCGATTATCACGAGTCACTTTCAGACACAATCAAAATATAAACATAAGATGATCCAAGATGAATTAGAGTTAGAGAAGCTGAAGCATGAAAATTACTTGCTTGAAACTGAGAAAATGCGAGTCGAGCTCGAAAAAATGAAACTTGAAGCCCCAAAGAATGATACAAAGATTATCTAAGTATGAACACCCTGTTTTAGTAAGATTTCCGATAATGTGAAGAAAACTTAAAATCACAGTTCAAATAACATACGGTTTGAAATGAAAATAGCAAGGAATTAACAATACAATTAACACAAAAAAACTTGGGACATCCCAAGTTTTTTTGTTATTTTATGTGATGTTCTTATTCAATTTAAGCATTGAATGTTTAAGCGAAGGATTTCACAATAAAAACATTGAGTAATGTGGAATAAATTATTACGATTATTGTTTACAGAGGATATATAGGACAGTAAAGTAATTATAAGAAGACATAAATGAGAAATGAAGATGATTTAAAATTAAGTAAACAAGGAGAAAAAATGGAACTTCAAACTCAAAGACTAGTAATTGTCCCTTGCACTGATGAAGTATTTTCTGTATATGCGACCACAGGATTTAAAATTGGAAGCCATATAAACAATTACTTGAAAAAACTAAAAGAAGACCCTTCCCTATTAGGATGGGGTGTATGGCTTGTTATTAATAAAGAAGATAATACAATCATTGGTGATATTGGGTTTAAAGGCAAACCTGACTCAGAAAATATTGTTGAAGTAGGTTATGGGATTATACCGGCAGCTCAAAACAAGGGATTTGCTACAGAAGCAGTAAATGAAATTATTAAATGGGCATTCTCAACCGGTACTGTTAAAAAAATAGTTGCTGAATGTTTAATTGATAATACTTCATCAATTAAAGTCTTAAAAAAATTAAATATGAAGAGAATCGGAATCAAGGATAATATGTACATATGGCAATTAAATAAGTAATGTTCCTCATTTTTTGGTAAGATGGACGTGTAATTTAAGTCTGTTAGTTAATGAAAATTCACCTTAAAAATCTAAGCCACTTATGTTCTGGTTCGTGGATTTCCAGAGCATTTTTAAGCCATTTTTTCTTCTTTTTATCGAGATAATCCTTTATTTTTAAAAAGTCTTGATGATCTATTTCTCTTGTGTTTTTCGCCTTATACAATAGTACAATTTCTGGTTTTAGGTATGGAATACCTGTTTCATTAATACTCCAAATAGAATTGAGTGGATATGATATCCTTAAATCTCTTCTAAATATCCAATTATTTTCTTTTGTTTCATTTAGAAGAATTTCTATTTTGTCGCCACTTAACATATTTAAAGCGTGTATTTCGTGAATTGGTAACTCTAAAAACTCACTTTCCCAAGCATGGAACTTACCATTAACGACTTTCTTAAACTCCCATTCTTTGAGATAATTCTTCAAATATATTTGGTCTTTTCGAAAAATGGCGAACTCTACATCTTTATGTTCTCTTGTTTCTTTCCCTATAAAAAGATCAATTGCCCATCCTCCAGCAATAAACCAAGGTCTATCATATCCTGACATCAATGACTTAATGCTCTGGCATTGTCCAAATGACATATGTATCCTCCATGTATTAATTTATCTACTATCTATTCACATTTTGCACTCGATTCTTCAACTATCCTGCCCCGTTTGTTCAATAACGCACCCTTTAGTTGAACAAGAAAAAAGTGACGCATATTTTATTACTCGGACCCGATTGAACTAAAACTAGAGCGTCTCGTCCAATTTCTGAATCTTTGAATGGGAAAGCAAATAAACATTGCCTATAACGTCGATTTTGTCTCCCTTTATACGTAAAGCACAATCTTTGTTCGATGCATAAATATCTATTTCTTTTGATAGAAGAGATAGTTCGCTTTGAACTAACTCCATGTTATTTTCAAGATCAAAATGAGACAGGACGGAAAAATTGTCAAGACCGATTCCGTCATAAACAGAGTTCGTTTCAACTTTATCCCCAAAGTTTTTCGAGCATAACCATTTAGCGGACATATTGATTGCACCAGCGCTTGCTCCAATCACAACTGCGCTACTTTTTTTTATCAAATCCAATAATTCATATTCCTTCAAAAAATTATTAAGTTTAAGAATATCCCCTCCCAACAAGAAAATGACTGAAGCATTTTGAATTATCGTTTGGGCATCTTCCTTCTGTACGCGAAAATTAATTAAATGATATTCGTCAAACATAATACCAGCCTGGTCAAGCCAAGAGCGTTCAGTAACACCAGCGTTTTCATAAATAGAAGGATTCGAGCTAATCATAGCAAGTGATTTTCTATCAGTTATATCCCCCTGTAACACTCTGCTTAGATTCTCTGGAAAAAAATTATTAAACCAACCTAAATAATAGTGAGTTTTCATAAGTACCCCCGTTTTCTTGTCAGCATCAAAATACTCTCAATATGACCGATTGTTAAACACAAGTTAAACAAAACTCTTCAACAAACCTGCCCCGTTAGTTAAACAAGAAAAAACCGCCTTCGTTACAGCTCTGATTTTCAACTCTTGCACCCGTTCGTTTAAGTGTAATCCCTCACATTCAAAATTAACGATCTGGAAATCTTTTTCGTAAAACAGTTATGAATCCATTCAAAATATTGTGGCTAACAGCAAAACCTTTTCGTTTATAAAATTCTAATGCATCATTACCATTTGAAACAAAAATAAAATAATCTTCTATATCATCAAATTGATACAACCATTTCATTGAAATATCAAATAGCCTTGAGCCAATCCCAAATCGTCTATATTCTTCTTTTATATAAAACTGAGATAAACACCCTACATTCTTTCCATTAACAGAAGAAAGGTCAAAGAAAGTTGCGAAATTATTCGAGTAGGCTTCTTTAGGAGAGATATTTGAATATACATAACCAACTATTTTATCCCCATCTTTTACAACCACTATTTGATTGTCTGTAGCACTTTTTATAGAATAAAGCATCCTAGTCTCAAAATTCATATCATCAAACAATTCAGGTGTAATTTTTGCCTTTGATTTTTGAAAAACCATAAGTTCATTACACAACTCTTTACAAGAGTCAGCTTTTTCAATTGGTAAAACCTCATATTTTAAATGCATCTTTTGCTTCACACCTTTTGATATCTTACTAAAAATTATAATCATTCCATCCTTATCTAACAATTCCGTATGTTTCGTTTTATAACTTCAACAAAAAAGTGCATTAATCCTTCATAGATCAACGCACCCTTACTTTAAGTACAATACTTCACCATCTTTTATACGCCTTTATAAACTTAGTTCCTTAAATACGTTATCATTGCAAAACTACACATTTACAAACGAATACAACCATAATGATGTCGACCCTCAAAAAGATACGCAATGAAACTCTCATAATAAGGTATAAATTTTTTTTGTTCGATTAGCTTTATGATTTCCTCTTTAGAAGCCCATTTCGCTGCTTGTACCTCTTCAGTCTGTAACTTCAATTCATTCAAATCTAAGTCATATTCAATTAAATAAAAATCATCAAAGCCACGTTCAAAGTTAATTGTAAATAGTGGACGTATCTTTTCAAAGTTATAATGAATCCCCAACTCCTCGAATAACTCTCTTGAGGCAGCCTGCTGACTGGTATCGCCTGCAACCGCACTACCACCACAAGTGATATCCCAAAGGTTTGACCATCCTTGCTTAAAGGGCTGACGCTGCTGAATGAGCATCTCTCCTTTTGAATTAAATATACATACGTGTACTACTAAATGAAACTCGTCTGATGTCATTTCATCTCCACGAGTTATTTGTTTCTCTATTTTATTACGATGCTTATCATATAAATCCCACTTTTCCATAGCTAAACTCCTTATGTATAGTTTTGTAACAAGATAAATCTGACGGTACTCCTTGTTAAACTAAATTGCTTCGTACGTTAAGTAAGGAATACACCCGATTAGGATTTAAGTCAATTCAATGAAAATGATTATATGATACTATAAACTTCCTTTTTTACTCCTTCTCGAATATGCCAGTATTCTTCTAGTTGCTCTAACAGGATGTTATTTATAAGGACGATATCATCATCAAGCCATTTAATTTTCGCATAATCCACTTTATCGAAGTAGATAAATTTTGTTTCTTTATTCTTATTGTTTATGTTTAACACCCCCAACACGACAGGAGTGACCGTATCTGTTTTAGAACGAAATATTTTTATTGTGAAAGATTCATTTGGAGAGGTAGATTCAAAAAGGTATTCATCTTTGAAGCGTGTATAATCAAAATAAAACCAATCAATACAATAGATAGCAAGAAATACAAATAGCAGGATATAAATGGGACGTTTAATTTTATTAAGCAATTCTTCTCCCCCAGAATTTCACAAAGGGTAGTTAATCCTTCTTAGATCAATGCACCCTTTTGTTGAAAAAGATTATTACTTTTTTGTTTTCAAGGTAATTTTACTTAAATAGTCTAACATTAAACACAAATACGACAAAACGGCCATTCTACTAGAGTGGCCGTCATGTACAAGTAAAAATATCCCTTTCCGAAATGATCCAATCAATGTGAGTGAGAGTATCAAGAGAAACTCCCGATAATGATCCCAGCAAGTATCATGCTGATCACATGAAAACCAGCCGTTATCAAGTAAAGTTTCAACTTCATCCCTTCATAAAAGGCATTCGTGGCAGAAGTGCCAGCGATGATAAGACCTACTAGTAACCCGAGCCATAACCCATCTGCCCAACCACCTATATTTGCCCACTTGGCAATATTCGCTAACAAAAAGGAATTAACAATAGCCATCAAAATCGAACTAGTCATCACTTTTCCCACGCTAGGTAGATCCTCCTGATTCAATCCCTTTAATGTTTGCCAAGTATTCCAGAATACCTTTGGTGAATACCAGATTGAACCAAGAATACAGATAGCAACCGCACTTAAAATTACTGCTAAATAACTGATTGCACCAAAATCAAAATCCACTTTCTTCCCTCCAAAAAAACTCAGCTCTTACTAATTTTTCTCATCAATTATATAAATAATGGTCTTTATTAGCAATGTTGGACGACGGAACTGTCATACTACTCCAGAATTTCCTTGTTATAGAGATATTCCATATACTTCGCAACTGGAGGTAGATTTGTATCAATAAGTAGAAATACCTTTCTCTCGTTAACTTGTGAAGAAAGACTACATTAATTCTTTACCCATGATTACATATGGCTGTTTCGAATTGCTTGGGTAAAAAGCTTCTTTTAGAACCTTCCAATGCAAAGAATCATATAGTGACCGGGCAGAATTATTATCGTTTTGAGTTGTTAATATAGCGGTCTTGTTTTCAAGGTTTTCTAATAGTTTTGTACTTAGCAATTTACCCAGCCCCTGTTTTCTGTATGATGGATGGACTGCTAATTCAACAAATTCAAAACAATCTTGTAACCAATCATGATATTCTTCTGAATTAAATTTCTTTGTAAGTAACTCGTGATAAAATTGTCCTGGTAATGAAGTATACCCATATGAAAAACCTATTACTTTGTCTTCTTTAGATAGGATTACAAACCCTCTATACCCCTTATATGAGCTATGTTTTAAAATCCGTTCTTTTATTGAATTATCCTCATTATTCCAAACTTCTTTATATAGTTCTGATACTTGTTGTATTATTTCGTTACTTGCCAATTCTAGTATTTTTACCATCCTTCTCCCTCCAATAGAAAACTTCGTTAGTTGAAAAAGAATAAAGTTCTTATTTGAAACGACTGAAACTTTGCCAAGAAGAAGGACGATCACCTTTATTGTGGAAATCGTCCTTATTTATTTCCTTCTGAACAGTACAGAGGTAACTAGTTTTTATTTCGTTTGTTTACTTCAATCTTAATGAACTCTGGCAAATAGTTGGGAGTACATCCTTTTGATACTTTTTCATCTTTGTAAAGACCCGTTTTCTCACCAAGTTTAATACAACGTGCACGATTCTTTTCATCATAAACGCCTATCCAGCCAGCGGTAAAATTCATAGCCCATTGAACTTCCGGTTCTTCCTGCGTAATGTTAGCTTCCATTGCAGATAACAAGTCCTCGGTGTTATCAGGCGGTGTTTGTCCA
This sequence comes from Ferdinandcohnia sp. GQ5, assembly GCF_059759275.1. Lineage (NCBI taxonomy): Bacteria > Bacillati > Bacillota > Bacilli > Caryophanales > Bacillaceae > Ferdinandcohnia > Ferdinandcohnia sp. GQ5. The sequence continues at coordinate 16,062 of NZ_JCAXEW010000003.1, read as the reverse complement.
GTCCATCTCAACCGCCCTTGATAATACCAGAAAGCTCGCCTTTGAAGAGCAGAAGGACTATTTTCCCATGACTCCATCAATGCAATCTTCTTCTTGTCTTTGGTGAGCTGATTAGCCATTAACCAGTCCATTAAGTTATTTCGCTCATCAAGAGTGTGAGTCTGCATATCCTTATCAAGCTTATTTAGCACATCTGGTGAAAGAAGTTTTTTGTCCATAATTAAGATTGCTAATAGTCTGGGCAAAAACTCTTCGGTTGACCATAGTTCCATAGCTAGTTCGTGATCCTTTTTAATGTCCTTCGCGATTTTTCGTAAGTCGCCTAGCTTAGTTTTACTATTAATCTGAGCTAGAATGTTTTCTGCTTTTGAAGAGCGTTTTATTTCTGTAACTTTATTTTCATTCATTTTATACAACTCCTTTATTAAAGCACTGTTTCATAATATGTACTTGACGGGATATATCAAGAACTCAATACTGTAATAAGTCTTATTGCAGTGTGTGCATCCAAAGTTTACCATTTTCTATATTTTAGCATACACCCTATTAAAGCTTTCTCCCCTATAATAGAAGAGCAACTATCGTTAATTTACTTACTTTATAATTGAATACGAAAAGTGCATTCCTTTTTTAATAAACGCTACTCATTAGTTCAATAACTTTTTATATAAAAATATAAAAATCCCACAGATAACGGTTACACCGATAAATGTTAATAAGTAAATAAAAGGAGATATAGCCTTACCAAAAACAACCTCATTTTTAAGTGTCTCACCTTTATCCCAAGCACTTACAATATCTGGGTTGTAGTTTCTAGTTTTTATATAACCTACTACCATTTGACCAACGATATAGACTAAGTGAATGACAACTGAACTGATAACTGCTTGAAGAACTGTTTTTATTTTGGTCACCCTTTCTACCATAATATCTAAAATCGTTATTCCATTAACCTGCTTGCTAGCAATTTAGCGACTATTCGCAAATCGCTACCCGTTGCTATACATTAAGACTTACAGATTAATTGCATATTATATAAATGATGTGACACATTCTTTATTTCTTACCTTTTCGTTCTAAGTGTATAGGTGCTATATTTAGTATGATAGAAACAATTGTCAAAAACCATAATGCCTTTTCCATACCAGGTACTACATCGTCTAAAGCTGCCCAATCTTTCACCTCTACCCAATCCGAAACAAGACTGTATTCTGCACAAAGTGTTAATGCTGTAAATGATAAACCCATCGCCATAGCAAGCTTATAATCCTTTCCAGCTGTATACATATAAAGATTTATAAAAGTAACAACGATTGCAATAACCCCGAATATTACCCACATAACTATACCTCCATTGATTTCTTATTGAACAAATCTGCCTGTTAGTACTAAAAGAAAAAGCTGCCCTCGGGACAGCTTTGATCTTCAACTCTTGCACCCTTTAGTTAAAAAACATTAGACCAACTAATGTACCAAGTCCTGTTTCCCAAAAGAATAAAAATAGTAACATAATGAAAAACCAAGAAATTCGCCATATCTGGTTGGGACGTGCAAATTGAACAAAATAAAAAATTCCCCAAAATACAAATGAAACCCCAGTTGCAAACAACGTATAAGGTTCTGCTCCTCCGCTAAATTCAGCCCCAAATAAGGCTATTGTGTTAAACGCCAGTAACATAAACAAAACGATAAAGTTATTTGTATGAAACGCCTTTTTACTCAAGTTTCCTAAAAACAAGATTGACGCCATTATTACTAATAAACCTATAAATATGAAAGGCATTGCGAGAGCAGTAAATGTTCCACCGTCATCTTTTATCATCAGCACAATGCCAAATGCAGCTACCCCGATACCAATAAAAGTCAGTTTTTTTCCTATTTTAGACAATTTATTCATTTCAGACCACCTACCTTGTAATTATTACGCTCTAAAGGAAAAAGGTTTCTAAACTGAGTCGCTATTAAGAATAGTGATACTATATACAATGATTAAATCCTTCTTCACTAACCTGCCCTGGTAGTTAAAGATCCAACAAAGAAGGGCACTCTCCTTGAAACACCCACACCCGTTTAGGCACTGCTATTAAAAATGAGTTCGATCACCAAGCAGTTGAAGAAATACAAAATACGTACCACAAACACAAAAGCCAGGAAACTTGACCTGGCTTTTTTATTTTGAACGTCCCATCAATTTCATTAGTAGTTTTTTAGGCAATTCATAATGAGCTATTAATATAAGCAAATATAAATCAAATAACCAAATATTTGAGCTTATGTCGTAATCCTCTTTATTTATTTTCTTTTCGAATTCATTCATCACACCTATTAAAAAAGCACAAACAAGAAAATATAGATATTGTGTTAACGCATAAACCCACTCTTCTTGAGTTTCCCCTATTGCAGCAATCCCTGAAAATACAGTTACTACGAAGAACCATATACTTAAAAATATAGAAATAGTTAAAATAATAAATCGAACAAATCCAAAAATATATAAGGCGAGCGTTTTTATTTTCATCACCACCATTATGTAAATATCCTTTGGAAAAGGCCTACTGTTTCACCACTAAAACGAACTACTTACTTTTTTTAGGGTGTTTTTTTATTACTCTCTACAATTTACTCATAAAATCATGAATTTCCTTTTTCCCTCGTAGGATGACCACAGTTTTATCCTTTGCTAATCGGTTAAGCCTTTTCTGCATTTTATGTATTCTTGGTTTATAGGTCGTCCAGATGAATTTGATAAACTTCCAATCTAACTTTTCGGTGCAGCCAAGGTCTGAGCGTTTTTTTCCAATGTGTGTTAAATAGCGTTTGAGGACACGGTATAAGCACATATATCTTGGTAGTTCGAGATAAATAATGGTATCGGCTTGCTCTGCACGAAGGTCGAAGGTTTTGCTATAATTGCCGTCGATAATCCAGGTATCTTTCGTTAGAATCTCCTCCTGAGATTGTCTGAATTCCTCAAGTGTAGCCTCCACCCATCCTGGTTTCCAAAAGTAGCTGTCTAAATGGAACACGTCAATTCCAGTTTTATTACCTAATTGTTGAGCAAATGTAGATTTTCCAACGCCAGCAGATATTCCGATTACCATGATTTTTTCCATGCAGATCCTCGCTTTTTTGGTATTTTCGACCCATTCTTTCATGCTATAATCTTACTAGTTTAGAAGTTTTTTATGAAGGGGTAAGTTACGTGTATCATTTTATTGCAAATTTAGTAAAAGGCATCCTTACAACTACAGGTGGAATTAAGGTTTTTAACAAGGAACAGTTGCCAAAGGACGGTGCTTATGTTGTTGCCTGTACGCATACAGGTTATATTGATATTTTGTGGCTTGGTGTTTCCCTACTCCCTCGACAAATACACTATATGGCAAAAAAGGAATTGTTCAAAAACAAATTTATTGGTGGCTTTTTAACAAAGTTAAACGCCTTTCCAGTAGATCGTGATAACCCTGGTCCAAGTGTGTTAAAAATTCCATCTAGATTACTCTCAAAAGGGGAAATCGTAGGAATTTTCCCAAGTGGAACTCGTACGAATGAGCAGTCTACGCTTAAACAAGGAGCGATTACGATTGCACAGCGCAGCAAGGTACCAGTCGTTCCCGCTGTGTATATTGGGCCAAATACGATTGGTGAATTAATCAAGTTTAAAAAGGCAAGGCTTATTTTTGGTGAACCCATGTATATTGCCTCTCCAGATATGGACGCAAAGCAAGCACGTGAGCATTTCACACATGAATTGGAAAGAAGATTGGAATTGCTTCGAGATGAATTAAATAAGAATAACTGATTTGGAAAACGCTTTGGCAAATGTGAACTGCAATCTTCCTATTTGAAGATCATGCAGTTTCACACACAAATGCCAAGCGTTTTTTATAATTGAAATCTTTCTTTGATCATTTTGGCTACTTCTATAGCGCTTAGGTTTGTATTGTCAATTTTGATGTAGTTTTTAAATGTGATTTCACCATCAAATGAATTCAAGCGATGTTTTTCCATTGTCTTTTTCATGTCATTTTCTGACCATTCGATATCGCGTTTTTTAGGTTTATGTTCGAGGCGATTCGGTGTTTTATTCCGTTTGAATCTCTCTTCCACGTCGGCTTCAAGTTCAACATAATAAACCGTTGCCCCTCTTGATTCAAAAAGCTCAGATAAATTTTTCACATACTCCCAATCTGACTCCATATCGAACATCCAAACATACGTAAAAATCATGCCATCTAGATCGCTCTTTGACACTTCTTCAAAAATCTCCTGACGAAACAATTTTACTAACCGTTTTCCCTGTTTTGTACTATAATCAAAAAAATGACTGACTAAATCGATTGTCATGTGATTGTGAAACAGCTTTAAATCCGTTATTTTCGCTAGTTCCTGTCCTACCGTCATTTTCCCAACTGCTTGAGGTCCAAATAAGTGAACAAATTTCATCTCCCTGCCCCTTTGCTTTTCAAATATTTTAACATATTTTTACAAAGTTTCACGTACTATTTATCCAGTTCGTAACCTTTTCACATGAATTTTCGCCAAATAAGATGAGGTGAGAATATGAGACGAATTGTTTTACTTTTTAGCTTTTTCACTTTGTTGCTTGCAAGTTGTGGAACAGGCGGGCAATCGGGCAATAGTGCCGAAACAACCATTACTGGCTACATTCTTGGGATCGGGGAGCGAATCCTAGTCAATGAACACATTACTGGAGCCGAATTTGAGACAAAAACAGATCAAGAAATTTATGACGAGTACTATTATTCAAGTATTTTTTTCAACGTTAGTTCTATTGACAAGTCAGTTGTATCTAAGCTCGAGGTTGGGCAAAAAGTAAAAATTGTGGTGGATGGCGGGATTGCGGAGTCTGCCCCAGCTCAGGCAAAAGCTAGTAAAGTTGAGATTGTTGATGAGTGAATGCTGCGACTTTTAGGGTCGCAGCATTTTTCATGATTTGAGCTTATGTATACATATCTATCCTGCCTTATCCTCTGAAAAGTACACTTTTTTCGTCGGTTGAGAAACAAGGATGATCACAAAAACGGCAAGCACCACGCTAACAATAGACAATGTAACAATCGTGTATCGTAACTGCAGGAGGTCGCCCATGATTCCAATAAATAATAGGAAAACAACAGAAACTGCACTTTGCAGCACACTTACAATACTTGTGACACGACCCATGATTTCCACTGGTACATTGTTTTGATAAAAGGTGGTAAAGCCTGTATTTGAAAAGGCAAAAAAGAAGCCTAATATAATAAAACCAGTGGCTGCCATCGTAAAGGATGTGGACAGGGAGTAGATGAAATAGCCTGCTGCAAGCATAAAGAGTCCTGTTCCGATCAGGGCGCGAATCGATAGAAATCGTGAAATAAAAATCACCAATAATCCTCCAGCCGCATAGCCAATCCCTGTTACACTCATTAGTAAGCTATACTCCACTTCAGTTAGACCAATTACCCGTTGTGTAAAAACAACTTCCTGCGAATCCATAGCCATCGTAAAAATATCAAATATAACAAAGCTGGAATAAATGATCATCACAAATAATGCCTCTTTTCCAAAGCGAATAACCACTTTCCAATCTTCTAGTAAGTTCTTCATTTGAAATTTTTCCGTTATGTCATTTTGATTCCTATCAATATTCGGTAAAAATGCGATGAGTATAGCAGAAATGACAAAGGAAATGGCATTACTATAGATGGCGATTTCAAGACTCCCCACGATGAGGAGCACACCTGCAATCGCAGGTCCTGTGATAAATGCACCTGAAGAAACCAAGCTTCTAATCGAATTAAACGTCTTCCGCTGTTCCTTCGGGATGAGGGCAGTCATATAAGTAGTTGATGTAGGATTAAAAAAAGATTTAGCAACACTGATTACAAATAATAAGGCATAAATCATCCAAATACTTGGAAGTAATGGGATGATGGCAACCGCAACAGCTCGGACGATATCTGTGATGATCATGATCTTCTTTTTATTGGAGCGGTCAATAATGCTTCCTGACCATCCATTTACGAGGATTGACGTAATTGGACCGACAACCCAAAGAGCAGCAACTGCTGCGGCTGATCCGGTCATTTTTAAAACAAGTAGATTAATAGCTACAAGATAAATAAAATCCCCCAAAGAGGATAATCCTAACCCAGTTAATAGCATCGCTGGGAACTTCCACTCTTTCAACGACTGGTTCATTCTACACCCTCATTTTTTCAAAAAATTCTCTCTCCACTGAATCTTACATGAAAATCTGTATGAAAAGAAGTCCAAACTTGAATCCAAATCTAACATCATTTACGATTGGGATAAGTCGTACTTTAGGGAGTGGTAATAATGGCAAGTGTGTATGATTTTGAAGTAACCATGCCAAATGGTGAAAGAAAAGCGCTGAAGGAATATGAAGGAAAACCACTAATTATCGTCAACACAGCAAGTAAATGTGGATTTACACCCCAGTTTAAGGGGTTGCAGGAGCTTTATGATAAATATCAAGAAGATGGTTTAGTTGTTCTCGGGTTCCCGTCTGCACAGTTTGGAAATCAAGAGTTTGAAAATGTTGATGAAACAACTTCATTTTGCGAAATAAATTATGGCGTAAAATTCCCGATGTTTGCAAAAATTGATGTAAATGGTGAGAAAGCCGACCCATTGTTTGAATACCTAAAAGAACAACAAAAAGGTGTTTTATCAAAAGCGATCAAATGGAATTTCACCAAGTTTTTAGTAGACCGTAATGGCCAAGTTGTGGGCCGCTATGCCCCACAAACTGAGCCTGAAAAAATGGAGGAAGACCTAAAAAAAGTGTTATAAATACTCTTTAATCTTTTTCCACTCTTGGAGCTTGCCTTCAAGAGTTTTATTGTATTTTCCGGGAACGGGGCTTGTGGAAGGTAGTTTAATCACCTCATGATTTGGAAAGCGATTAAGCCCAATGTATTTTTGATAGCTTTTATAGGCTTTTGTGCCATTACAAACGATTAGGCGAAGGGTTGGGTTACATTTAACAAAAGACTCAATTTCGTTCGGTTCTTCATTTTTAATATTTGAATCCAAACTTCCTTCACGTTGGCAGCTATATAGCACGTCCCAAAGGGCAATGTTTTTGTCTTTTATAAATGCAATCTTATCCTCGTATTCTTCCTGCTCGAGACTATCAAAAAGCTGGAACATGATTTTCCAAAAATGATTTCGTTTGTTCCCGTAATATTCTTGTTTCCGAAGTGACTCTACACTTGGCATCGAACCAAGGATTAATACTTTTGGGTCTTCTCCAACTACAGGATCTAGTCCAAAAATTCTCTCCACAAATATCACCTTTTCTGCTATGTTTAATCTAATAAAAATGACGAGGTATTCCTATGAAACAATCAATTGTTATCGAAGCACCCATTACAGACGTATTTGACTGTATTGCGAAGGCCCATTTGCGTGAAAAATGGTTTCCGAATGTGACGTCTATCCATTATTCTAACCTCAAGCACGAATCTCATCCTGGTGCGAGCTTTCAGCTTACAGCCGTGGAAGAAAAAGAACAGGTTACATTACAGGGGAGAAATAAGCAAGTTACCCGCCCATCGTTCTTCGCTTTTGAACTTGAATCACAAACCTATAAGATGACTTTTTCGTATCGTTTACAGCACCATGCCAATCATACCATTATCGAGCAAGAGTTTGAAACAACGTATTTCCGACCTGTTATGAATATGATTGATAAGCTATTTAAAAGTTCAGCCAAACAATCTGGTGAGTTTGTTCTTAACAGTTTAAAAGGTTTCTGTGAAGCTAGGGTAAGACCTGAATAGGTATTCCCTAGCTTTTATTCTTGCGAAGCTTAACATTTATTCAAATGAGTTTTATAGGCTCTAAATGAAAGTAAGATGGAAATCAATAATGTACAAAAAAGGACCGTTAGGAACCCACTTAGTATGAGGTGCTCTGGAAGTAATGCACAAAATAACATCACTAATCCTCCTATAATCAAAGGAATAGAAAAAGGACGTAAGACAATGTTCCAAACTTGGTGAGTTGATTTAGATAGCACTGAGGATGTTGGCATTTCTAGTTGAAATCTCGGAAGTGTATTTGCTGTGGTGATAAGGACAACCCCTACGCTTAAAGGGACTAATAGGATTAGATTAATGTCAAAACCGGATACAGATAATATTAAACCTATATGGAGAATGGTTAATAGTAGTGATAAGGCCAAAAATATATTTTCAAGTCCTTTTTTAAATCGTAGGTAGGAATCAGGTGATTTAATCAGTTTGGGAAGTATAAACAAGTTGCTGTTAACAATGACCATGGCTAATGGGATGCTAAACAATATGACTTCCTGAGGACCATATATTGTATTTTCTACGGAAGTGGTAGCCAATATAAAAATACTGATCCCAAATGAAAACAGGGTTAAAATACTTATAAAAACTTTATTGATCATATATTCTCCTCCTTTTTATTTGAATGGAACTGTATAATCCATTTCAATACTTCTTGAAAAACAGTTGAATTTAATGAATAGTAAACATACTGCCCCCTTTTTATCGCAAATACTAATTCAGCATTTTTCAATACAGATAAGTGCTGTGAAATACCTGCTTTACTCATTTCAAAATGTTCAGCAATCTCACCAGCCGTCAAATCTCCTTTTCTCAAAAGGTCTAAGATCTTTCTTCTATTCTCATCAGATAAAGCTTTAAATAAATCATTGATGGCCACTTATACGACCTCCATCATCGGTATTTAAGTAATTACTTAATTACTTAAATTATATCCAAAAGGAATTAATTGTCAATAGAAACAATACTCCCTTAACAATTAAATTTTTTTATGTAGAATATCTGCCTAAGATTTTTTATTACCACCGATAATTGAAGTAATAATATGCAAAGTATCCCACTCACCCTCTGATACAAACGTAATTGGGTATCTTCTTTGGAAAATCTTTTGATTAATTTCTTCTATGGAAAGCCCAATTTCATATAGATTTTTTACTTCGCCGCAAAGATTTTCAAGGTAGTCAAGCTTTTGTTGCATCCGTTTTTGTCCATCTTGTATGTAGCCGGCATGACAGCAAAACATTGGACCGAAGTCATGGGTAAGAACCTTCCGAATTGAGTCCAAGATTTGAGGGATAGATTCAGACCTCATTATTACCTTTGTTTTTGGTGATACAAACAAATCGCCTGTGAACAAAATTCCAGTTTCTTTATTCAATAAAGCAATATGGTCCTCAGCATGGCCTGGTGTATGTAATACTTTCCACTCTTTTTTCCGAGACTGTATTGTATCTGATATCGGAAGTGGTCTGAATGGCTTTCGTTTGCCCCAAATAATTTGGCGATATTGTGGATATGGGGCAAATTGCAAGCAAGTGTCGACACCGAGAGGCGATATATAAATCGGAACATTAAGGTTTTCCTGTATCCACGGAGCTGTACCTGTGTGATCTTCATGACTATGTGTTAATGCAACAAGATCAAATGATGCTTCTTTTAAAAAAGGAATAATTTGAGTTTCATAGCTTTTAGCTCCAGTATCAACTAACATTCCATCCGTTACGAATAAAAAGAGGTTTGGCATATTCGGAACCTCTAATTCAACACAAGTAACATTTTCTCTATCGTATACTTCCATTTGGTTCACACTCCCTATTTAATCACCTCTAACGTATTTCTTTATTAATAAAGAGACCGTGGACTATCAGACATCGTATTTGCAAGAATGATATAGATTAGTATGTTCGCAGGTGGTAAAAGAATAAAGATTAGTCTAACAGCAAAAGAGGATATGCCAAAAAATTCAGCAATACCTCCACAAACACCAGTTATAGACCTATCTTTTGCAGATTTTCTTAGTTTCTGGTTCAAGTAAACTCCCCCTATTAGAAGAATGGCACCTCATCTTACTTTAGATCCGCCAATTAGTGTAAATATTTGAAACTTAAACCTATGTAAATTAATATCGAGAAGACCGCAAATCCTAAAAAAAATAACCCTTTACTGAGTTTTGACCAATCTTTCATCCAACCCCATCTCTTCTTATCCGTATCAAACCAAAAGTAATCTGCCACAATGGCAAATAAAATAATAAAAAGTGCAATAAAAGGACTCATTATGAAACCTCCATTTACCCACATATTTTACTACTAATAAACGATGTGATCTCCACCATCCCTAATGAAATCCATAATCCATATGATTCCCATGAAAAGGATCCAGATTAGAAATGGAATGATTAGGCTTTTTAAACCATGGCTCCAAGTGTATCTGTTCTTCTTTTTGCCTAAAATACGGTCTGTTACAAAAAACAAGATGGCAGCAACTAGACTTATCCATTGGAGAACGAAACCAAATAAGAAATGAAATACTGCTGACAGATATGGTTCCATTCGTTTTAACCTATTTTTCGTAATGAGTCCTGAAAGGAAGTCGCTAATGACAGAAGTTACCGTTCCGTAAACGAGGATGACTGGAAAGCTGTACATGAGGTAGAATGGTACTGTTGCTGAAAAACTCCACATATATTCTTTTATCGAGTTGATTTCACTCCCAAATGAACCTGGAAAAAATAAGCCAAACAAGATTGCGAAAAGGGAACTTGAGATAGATGCGGTTAGTAGCTTTCTAGGTAATACAGTTTTGATATAAGTCAAAATTGGAACACTACTAGTAAATCAGCTTTGTTTTGATTTTAACACATTAATCCCCACCAATAGAACCATCCCTATTCCTAAGATAACCCAAAAATAGGAGCTTGTGAGGAGATTCTTGATATGAGGTGCAGCATCGTGGACATAGACCGCTATTACATACAGCCCTTCTTCAGTTTCAACTGCAATTGCTTCGGTGATTGGGACACCTTGTATCTTATAATAGCGTGTACCGATTTCATAATAGTTTGATGCATTTCCATAATAGTCCCCACTATACCCATCAGCCTCGGTTTCCACTTTACCTATCGCTTTTCCAAGTTCAGTTTGTTTGAGTAGCAACTCTTCTTTTACCTCGTATACTTTTCCATCATGAACGACAAAGAAATACGCCCAGCTAAGAGCGTGAGCAGAGATTGAATGCATCAATAAAACTAGGATTGTTATACAAAGGGCTTTTTTCATTTATTTTCTCCTCATGTCAAAATCCCTAAATAATACAAAACAAAATACATTCCAAAACACAAGATCGAGCCAACTAGAAATGGACTAATTTTTAATGTCATTTTCTCGTGCTGTGGTTTGTAGCTTCCCAAAAACATATCGAAAATGGCCTTTTGACTATTTTTCGAAAAGATATCACCCGTGGAACTCATTAAAAATGCAAAAATGATGAAAATGCAGGAACCAATAAACATTGTGTTTACGAGGTTTATATCCAAAAACAGAGATATACCGAAAAGCAGGATTAATTCCAGCACCGATACCAATAACACAAAAATCATATATCTCTTCAAGAAACCCACTCCCTTCTCTATATCTTACGTTTTATATTTACAGAAGTTTCAGTTTATTTACACAAAAATAAACGCTGACCTGCCATTGGGTCAACGCTCAATTAGTGCTTAGCCTTTGCTTTTTTTAGTTCTTCTACAATATATCTTGTGCCAAGGAGGGTACAAAGAATAACCGTAAAAATCAGGGTTATTAATAATGCGTGTGTTTGTAGATGATAGGACGATTCAACAGATGAATAGCCAATATTGGACATGACCGGAGCTATAATAAACATGCTGATAAAGAACAGGGCAATCGTTACCGAAAGCGCGAGTCCAAGTGTTTTCATGGGAATTCCCCTTTCACTTTTACTCTATAACTTTTTGAGAAATAACGTTACAGTTTATTCCCAAAGTCGCTTGAAAGTGATTTGATTTTCTCCAGTTAAGAGATATACATCCGGATTGCTAAGTGCTGCCCATTGCTCGAATCCAAAGTTTTTATTGTAATGATTTAATAGCAGTGACAATAGACCACCATGTGTCACTATAATTGTATTCTCAGCATCACTTTTCAAAACTTCATCAACAACCTCAATGATTCGGCTTACTGCTTCTCGACTCGATTCGCCACCTTCATATTTCAGATCAAAGTTCACATATGTATCTCTTAATTTATCATACCAATCTGGCATATTCCTTGCGCTTAAAACACGTTCTGATAATTGATGATTCATTTCGATAACAAGATCACGTTCACCTGCCAGTGCTTGAATTGTTTGGATGGCACGTTTGAACGGACTCGAAATGATTCGATCTACTTTTCGTTTTTCAAAAAAAGCAGCTAAATTAATGGCTTGTTGTTTGCCCTTTTCTGTTAGAGGCGCTTCAGGTTCCTGGCCCTCAGCCTCACAATGCCTGATCATATATATGTTTTTCATATGGTCCTCCTTTTAGAAACCGGATCTTTTTCTCCCCTGAGCGCATTCACTTACCATCTGTATGTTGCCAAGTCTCAATCGTGAAAGATTTTATTAGCATTTTTCCTTTTTATGTTAAGTTCCACAAAAAAGATGTGATTCCTGCTTGGATTATCACACCTTCTCTTCCTTCTATAAAAGCTTAGACATATAGTATTCATCCACAAACTCACCATCAATAAAAAGGGAATGTCTCTTCGTTCCTTCGATTTCAAAACCCATTTTTTGATATAATGCTAATCCCGCTACATTTCGAGTCACAACGGTTAATTCCAAACGATGGATTTGGTGCGCTAATGCCCACTTTTCAAGTTCTTCAAACAGGTTTGTGCCTACACCTTTACCTCTAGAATCCTTCAAGATACCGACAACAATATACACGGAATGCTTGTTTCTCCTGGCATTACCACCAATCGCCATTAGAAAACCGATTAATTGGCTTTTTTCTTCGGCAACAAGAATTGTAGAATTACCATTGGCACCAATTCTCTCAATCATTTTTCGTTGCTGGTCGGGATTTGCCTTCCTTTCCCCCGCCTCCCAAAGCATAAATTCAGAAGTCATTTCAACTTGTTGTGTAAGATACCCAAAATTCTCTGCATCTGAAGGTATAATTTCTCTTACAAGCATCTGCTCTCCTCCCCCGTACTTCAACGTTTCTATATTGAATTACCAATATTTCTCCATAATCACATAGGCTTTGCCACCTTTTTCAAAGCTAACATTGTTTTCTTGCAAACCAAATTTTTTATAAAAATCCATTTTGTTTTTTCTGGCATTACACCATATTCTTTTCAGCTCATGATTCTTTGCTTCCTTTAACACGTAGTCCAACAACGTACTTCCGTAGCCCTTGCCTTGTTCCTTTTGAAGTGTAGCAAACTTTCGAAATTGGGCTTCCTCATTCTTTATAAAAAGAGAAACAACTGATTTCAGCGTGTTACCTTCAAAAAGTCCAAAATGAATTCCTGCATCATCATCTTCTAATTTTATATAGTCAAAGTCTTTATCTGGCCACATCACTTTGTGCCGTACTTCCCAAGCTTGTTCTTTATTGATCCTTGTAATAGTTGTTGCCATATCCTCACCCTCATCAATTATCCTTACACTTATTTTAACCTTTTTAGTTCAGCGTCGCTTATTGATCCACCTGTTAATTCAAATATGATTTCCTTATTACTCTCCAAGTCTAATGTTACTTTTTTGTTTATCGGTATTCTATCACCATTATCCTCTATGTGGTTGTCCGTTAAAATAAAAACGTCCATTTCACCTTCACCCTCTAAAGTAAAATCTTCTTCTAGGAATTCAAACAAAAGTTCATCTCCTTTTTTTATTTTGGATCCGTCCGCATACACCGCCCCTTGTGTATGGTTACGTATATCTATTTCCAGACCATACATTTCAAAATCTGCATTGTTTTTTACTTTAATAATCATATTACTTTCATTTGGCACAATTGGAGTACCAGAATTTTCTGCACAGGCTGATAATAAAATAAGAAGAAAAAACAGTATCGACACTCGCATTTTCATTTTACCATCTCCTTTTTATAAAAATGACTAGTAGTAATCCTAGTGGAATTTTTCCCTTTAACCTGCTTCAACGTTGCTACGATAAGAAAGCTCACTATGACTAATAGAACCCATGAACTCACCTTACCTAAGTGAACGAGACTCCAGGCTTTGGTTTGGTTGGGATATTCCCAAGCTCCAAAGAATGTTGCAATATTTTCAGCTATCCAAATAAAAAATCCGATTAACATAAAAGAAAGGGCAATTGGCATCCGGTAATGTGTTCCATTAATCTCATATGTGACCCAGGATTTCCAAAAAACAACCATAACAAGCACCGCTAAGTACCAACGGACGTCAATCCAAAAATGATGTGTGAAAAAGTTCAAATAAATCGCAGCTGCAAGGGCGACCACTAACCAAAATGGTGGCCACTTTACAAGGTCCACATTAAGCCTGCGCCATGCCTGACAAAGATAACTCGCCACACTTGCATACATGAATCCGCTATATAATGGCACACCGAAAATTTTGAAATACCCTTCCTCTGGATAGGACCATGAGCCCATATGTGTCTTGAAAAGTTCAAGAGCCAGCCCGATAAGGTGAAACAATGTGATCACCTTTAGTTCATCCCGTGTTTCTAGGCCTGAGCGTACCATCCACCACTGCATCACAACACAGATGATTAGCAGCCAATCATACCGTGGCAAAAAAGGAAGATGTATGATTTTTGTAAGAGCCAAAGAGGCAAAAATAACCACAGGAAACAAACAGGAAAGGGCCTGCTCCCAACCAAAATGAAAAAGCTGTTTCAACGCTCTCATGATCCTAACCTCCAATTTGGGACCAGGAGACTGCCCCTGTGTCCCACCCGACATTGAATTATTCCTTAGTTGATTATATGTTATTATTTATTGTTTTTCAATAAAATATTATTGAAATTTAGATTTAATTTATTGTTTAAGATGATAGTATTAAAAAGTTTTCCTAGTTCACAAAAGAAAAAAGTGGCACCGGAATCTTATTCCAGTACCACTTCAAAAATTTATTGATATTTTTACTGAAAATCCTCTGCTGCTAGGCTCCATTCAAGTTTATTTGGTTCTGCTTTTCCACCCAGCAGAATTTTATATGTTTCCGATTCCCGAGCATCAAATATAATTTCACCAGTTATGGAATCACCTCCAGCAATTTCCCCTGAAATTTGTTTTCCAAAACTGAACTCTTTGCCAGCTGTTACGCTGTTCCAGTTAACGATGTCGTCCACAAAGATTTTAAATGGCAATACTTTTTCTAAATTTGTAGACTCCGATGCTCTACTCGTTATCGTTACATTTGCAACGACATATGTACCCCTTAAAGCCGTCTCACCATCCCCACCTGCTTCTTTCTTGACACTATTTATCGTTACTTCAAAATCCCCACCTTTGGTTGAATAAAGACCAGTTTCACCAATTGTTAAGATACCATCCTCGCTTATCCCGTCCCCACCTGTTTCTGAACTTCCACCCCCACCACAAGCGCTGACAAACAATACCAATACCAGCAGTACCGACCAAAGACTAAATTTTTTCATTGTTATTAACCCCCTTTTTCTGTATTTTAAAATTTACCAATTTTCAGAATTATTATACCAAAAGTCTTGTATAAATTAAAGAGTTTACAGGACAATATTATAAAAATTACGATTGGGCTTGCATTCATATAAGCGAATAAGTATGTTACTAAACTTGTTTTTTTATTTTGGTTGCACTAAAATAATTTTCTCACAAATACGGCTATTAGTACGATGATCCCCGCTCCCAAGACAGGGACAGAAAACAAAAGGAATGTATGCCAAGGACTCTTTGGATATTTCCATTCCTTTTCAAATGAGGACCATCCACCTGTAAGAAAAAGGTCCCAAAATAAATCACTCTTTCTTTTTGAATGATTTGTGGTGGATTGAGAGTCATTGTCTTTATTCATATAATTAACCTCCTAGGCATTTTGGGGCATATTTTGTTGCTCAGGCGGCTACTTCCTACAACCCTATATTTCTTAGTTATTCTTTACTCTCAATCTCCTATTTGATAGATTTTGGGTTCGGGTTCGGGTTCGGACACTAACTTGCTTTTTTGCTCCACCCTTGT